>SIAQ01000038.1 GCA_009697105.1 Gemmataceae bacterium
TCAAATTCGCCGAGATAATCGGCGAGTTGAGGACCAAGCGAAAGTATTTGATCGAGGGTCATCCGTAACTCCTTGCAAACGTCCGTGGTTTAAGGAGTTACAGTGTACCATAACTGACAGCTGCAATGCAAGTAGCGCTGTCGTATTAACCGTCCTAGGGGGGACGGATAAGGCTGCCAGGCTACCGAAGGGATGGACGGGACCCGACTGTATGCTTGGTTACGCCGGGCTTTCTCGTAGAAAGCCCGGCTCTTTCTTTTTCCCGTTAATGAATCAATAAATCTTGAATTGTTGCAAGGAATACACCTTAGATTCCCCCCAGTTCTGTGTCGACATTTTTCAATAGCCAGCCCGCGACCTGTCGATTCGAAAATCACTTGGAATGATATTCAAGGCCCATCCGTATATTGGGTGCAAGCTGCGGAGAAAATGGGGCGCAAGGCGGTCATCACCTCGCGCAGGTCGACGATCGTTTGGCCCACGGCTTCGGCGGGCAGGTTCATTTTCATCTTGCTGATAGCCGATAGCTAGAAAAACGTAACATCGCCGAGCCTGTGGTTGTTTGGACCGACAAGCTCGGCGATGTTTTTGAAAGTAGCGGGGAAAAATGGGCCGCCGACAATCTCCTAACTGTCGGTCGGCCCCAAGGCCCTCTTTTTCTCCCCAAAAGTCGAGGACACACAAAATTAGGTCACGATCGGCCCAAAGGCAAATCGAAGACGCGGATTTTTCCGGTTGCAACGAATGTATACGGCTCTGCGTCACTTCGCTGTCGGCCCCGGCGCGATGCCGTCTTGCGTTACCAGGAATGTCTGCGCCGCGATCTGACACGACGGTCCTTCTTGATCCATAGGCCGATGTCGTCGCGCTTGTGAGGCCCGAAGCCGAACGATTCGCCGTCCTTTTCGACGACCTGGTCCCAGTGGGCCGAGTATTCGAACCGATACGCCAAGTGCGATTGAATAAATGGTTTTTCGGTAGTTTGAAACATGGTAGTGGCCGAGGGGGCTAGGGAATTGACGTTTGGAACATCGTATATTCCACAAGAACCAGCGCAGCAGATTTGTAAGATAACGGTTCAACATCCCGTTTAGCCGCTCGCCTTGGGCGAGCGCGGACATGGTCATGGCAATGACATCACGCCATGTCCGCGCTCGCCCAAGGCGAGCGGCTAAACCATCAATTTGTTCAAGGACCAACCATGCGTCTTCTTCTCTCGTTCGTCATGTTCGCCATGATCACGCCTGCCTTAACCGCGGAGGGTACCGCCAAATTCGTGCCGCTCTTCAACGGCAAGGACCTCGACGGCTGGGAGGTCCGCAACGCTCGGCCGACCGACAAAGAGAAATGGTTCATCAAGGACGGCGTCCTCACCGCGGAACCAGGTTCGGGTTGGATCGGCACGAAGAAAAGGTACGGCGACTTCACGCTGAAAGTCGAATGGCGCATTCAAAAGCACGGCAACAGCGGCGTCTTCCTCCGCGTGCCCGAGGTCAAGAGCAAGGAATCGCCGTCGTACCTCGGCATGGAGATTCAGATTCTCGACGACAACTCGGAGAAGTACGCCAAACTCAAGTCGTACCAGTATTGCGCCGGCCTGTATCACTTCCAGGGCCCGAGCAAAAAAATGTTCAAGGGTGCCGGCGAATGGAACGCTTACGAAATCACTTGTAAAGGCGACTCGATCCGCATCACCTTCAACGACGTGTTGGTGATCGACGCCGACGCCAGCAAAGACCCCGTCCTCAACAAACGCCCACGTCGCGGCTTCATCGGCCTGCAGAATCACGGCACCGGCGTGGAGTTTCGCAACGTATCGATCAAGACTGCGGAGTGAAGTTTAGCCGCTCACCTTTGGCGAGCGCGAACCGTATCGCACTCCATCGTATAGGATCTGCCCGCGCTCGTCAAAGGCGAGCGCCCAAACGAAATGAGGAAATCATGTTCCCCCAAACCCGTCTGCGCCGTCTTCGTTACCATCCCGTCGTGCGTGATCTCGTGCGCGAGACCGAGCTTTCACCGAGCGACTTCATCTTGCCGTTGTTCGTTCGGCCTGGCACCAACATCAAGAAAGAAATCGCGTCGATGCCGGGCAATTATCAGCTCAGCGTTGATCGCCTCATCGACGAAGTCGGCGCGGCGATGAAGCTCGGCGTTCGCGCCTTCCTCTTTTTCGGCATCCCCTCCGGCAAAGATGCGCAAGGTTCGACTGCCTGGCAGGAGGACGGCATCGTCCAGAAGGCGTTGCGTGCCCTTCGGCCTGCATTCAAGGACTCGCTGCTCATCACCGACGAATGCTTCTGCGAGTACACCGATCACGGGCATTGCGGCATTCTGTGCGAGCAGGGTGGACGCATGGACGTCGACAACGACGCGACGCTGCCGAATCTCGCCAGGCAATGCGTGAGCCATGCCCAGGCGGGAGCGGACATCGTCGCGCCAAGCGGGATGATGGACGGCATGGTCTCGGCCATCCGCGCGGGGCTGGATGCCGCGGGATGCACGCACATCCCGATCATGAGTTACGCCGCCAAGTATGCGTCGGGCTTCTACGGTCCCTTTCGCGACGCTGCCGAGTCGCCGCCGTCATTCGGCGATCGCAGCTGCTATCAGATGGACCCGGCGAACTCGAACGAAGCACTGCGTGAGGTGGCGCTCGATATCGAGGAAGGTGCGGACATCATCATGGTCAAGCCGGCTCTGTCGTATCTCGACATCATCCGCCGGGTGAAGGATCGCTTCGCCATGCCGACCGCGGCATACAACGTATCGGGCGAATTCGCGATGGTCAAAGCCGCCGCCCAGAAAGGCTGGATCGACGAACGCCGAGTAACGATGGAAATATTGACGAGCATCAAGCGCGCAGGCGCGGACATGATCCTGACCTATCATGCGCTAGACGCGGCGAAATGGTTGCGGTAGGATGAAGGAAGGTTATTCTCAAGGGGAGGGATTTACGATGAGATTATTTGCAAGGCGATGCCTGAGCCGAGTTCGAGGCGTTCAGGCCTTGGTCGAGGAATGGGATTTGCACGCGCATCACACGACACTCGTGGCCGACCTTGAGCAATTGGTTTGCGAGTGCCTGGACGTAGTGGAGGTAACAACGCTAGCGTGGCAGCCACTAAGCGCGATGCTTCGCATGGATCCGAACACCGAGGAAGTAGAATTCGCCGGCCAAGCGTTGAAGCGAGCCCTGGGTATGCTTGAAGCAGCGATCAATGAACTGAGGATTGCCATCTCTTATGCCGATAAGCAAGGTCACACGATCGAAAGTTCAAAGCATCTAGAACCGGCCCTGAAACAGATTCGCGATCTGCACAAGCGGTGCGAAGGGATTTTTCCGACATTCGATCCCGTCGCGGCGGAGGAATCCAGGGCGGCATTTTTGCGCGGAGAGTGTATTACGACAGAGGAGTTACTCCGTGAGCTACAAGGTAGTGGTGTCGGCGCAGATTAGCCGAGCGATTCGTCGTTTCGGAATGCCGCGCCAGATTCTTCTCGATCTATTTTGGGAGATTCACGAAGGAATCGCACTCAAGTACGATCCAGCGACGGCTGTTCGCGCCGTCGATCTGCGCTATTCTCTCTACCGAATCATACTCTCGGACGACACTGGCCAGGATCACCTGTTCGTCCTGCTTCTTGACGATTCAACGTCTCCGGATCATTTGTTTATCAACAACATCGGTTACGAAATCCTGTAATCGGGTTTTGTCTAATCGCCTCCGGAACCCTATCCATGCTCATCGGCAAGGAATTTGGACCCTACGTCGTCGAAAAAGAACTTGGCTCCGGCGCCATGGGCGCGGTGTTTCTCGCACGGAGCAAGAAGACAGGCGAACTCGTCGCGCTCAAGCTCATGTCGGCAGCGCTCGGGTCCAGCGAAACCGCGCACAGCCGCTTCATCCGCGAAGTCGCCATTCTCAAGCAACTCGAGCACGTCAACATCGTCAAGTACAAAGGCAGCGGTCGCTTTCACGGCTCGCCTTTCTACATCATGGAATTCGTCGAAGGCGAATCGCTCGACCACATTTTGGCGAAAAGAAAACGCCTGCCGTGGGATGAAGTCATCAAGCTCGGCCTCGACCTATGCGCCGGGCTGCAACATGCCCATGAGCAAGGCATCATCCATCGCGATCTCAAACCGTCCAACCTCATGATCCTCAAGGACGGCACCGTCAAACTCACCGACTTCGGCATCGCCAAGGATACCGATGTCACCGCCCTCACCGCCGACAACTCAACGGTCGGCACGGCAGCGTATATGTCGCCCGAGCAGTGCCGAGGCACGCGCGATCTCAAGCACACCAGCGATCTCTATTCGATGGGCATCATGTTCTACGAGTTGCTCACGGGCCGAAAGCCGTTCGTCGGCGAAACCGCGATGGAAGTCTTTCTTCAGCACGCCAACAACACGGAATACAAACGGGTGATTGAGATCGTGCAGCAGGTTCCGATTTGGCTCAGCGAGCTCGTCGATCAACTGATGGCGAAAGATCCAAACAAGCGTCCCAGAGATGCCGAGGCGGTTCGACAATCGCTACTGCTCATCAAACAGAAGATCGCCGCCAAGAATGCCGACAGTGGCTCAACGAAAGAGAAAAAGAAGAAAACCAAGCTCACGCCGGCGGAGGCCGACGAATCGCCGATGGAGACGTCTGCCAACTCCGTGCCGCTCGCGCGGCGAAAGAAGTTCTCGCCGGCGCCGTTCTACACGAAGGGCTGGTTCACCGTTCTCGCGCTGGGTTTGATTGGGACCATGTCATGCGTCGGCGGTTACGTCGCATTCTTGCGCACCGCCAGTGCCGAATCGCTCTATCAGCAAGCCGCATCGCTTCGCACGATTGAACCCAAGGCGGCACGCGAAGGGCCGATCGCCGATTTCTTACGGCACTATCCCGTCCATGAAAAAGTCGCCGAGGTGCAGGGCTGGGCGGATAAGATCGACTTCGAATTGCTCGAACACCAAATGCTTAATCGCCGCCGAATTAACAAGAAGCTAAATACGACCGACAAGGACGTCGCTCAGGAGCAGATTTTTCGCGATGCGCTCGACGACGAGGAAGCGGGAAAGCTTAAGGATTCTGCCAAAAAATGGACCGACCTAAGCCAGCGAAAGTCCAGTACCGATCCCGAGCTGCGAACGTGGGGCCTGCTCGGCGAGCGCTATCAACAGCGAGTGAAGGCGGTGCAGACACTGTACGGCGAATTGCGGGAGAAAGCAGGCAAAGGCGATGGCGAAACGGAACAGATGGCGCTAGACGCCGTGCGATCCGAGCTCGCCGCCGACAAGTTGAAGGATCCCGATGACGCTGGCAAACATCGAGCGAATGCCCGCAACCAATGGGAAGACCTGAAGAAGTCCACGGATACGACAGGCGACAACCGCCGCTGGCATGTCCTCGCGGCCTGGCGCTGGCGCGAGCTGCGCGACGCGAAAACCAGCGACCGTTAGCGACGCTTCACAGCAGCCTTGATTTTGCTATCGCAGCACGTGTACGCTTTCCCAGAGCGTCGCTAACCCTATCAAACGGAGAATTGATAATGCCTATCCCCACTCGCCCGCTTGGCCAAACCGGGCGCGATGTCTCGCTCTTTGGACTCGGCGGCGAAGGCGTGCTGCGAACCTGGGGCGAAGAGCGTGCCGCCGTGCGCGTCATCGATCGCGCGCTGGATCAAGGCGTTACCTACTGCGACTCGGCGCCTGCCTACGCCGGCAGTCTCGACTACTATGGCGCGGCTCTTGGCGAGCGACGTAAGAATATCTTCTTGGCATCGAAAACACACGACCAGACTCGCGATGGTGCACTTCGCCTGCTCGACGAAACCTTCCGCCGCGCACGAACCGATTATCTCGACCTTTGGCAGCTCCACGATTTGCGAACGCTCGACGATCTCGATCGCATCTTTGGCAAGGGCGGAGCGATGGAAGCGCTGCTTCAAGCGAAGGCGGATGGCCGCGTCAAACATCTCGGCCTGACGGGGCATCACGATCCCGCCATCTTACTGGAGGCAATGCGCCGCTTCCGCTTCGACACGGTACTGGTCGCGCTCAACGCCGCCGATGTGCATCGAATGCCGTTCATCACGTCGGTGCTGGCCGAGGCACAGCGTCAACAGATGGGTGTCATTGCGATGAAGACGTGCGCCCAGAAACGCTTGCTCACGCGAATGTCGATGGCCGAGGCGCTCAGCTATGTCTGGTCGCTGCCAGGCGTGAGCCTTGCCGTCGTCGGATGTGAAACGGAAGCGGAAGTGGACGAGAACGCGGAGATCGCGCGGCGATTCCAGCCCATGCCCAGCGAAGCGATGCGCGAACTTGAAACGCGCACCGCTCGCGATGCCTGGGCGTTCGGGTACTTCAAGAGGCCGTGATTTCGGTTCTACCTCATTCATGTGGATTTTCAACCAAGCCCAGGGGTGAGGTACTCCGAACCCCTGGGATAAAGCCGCGAGTTCGCCCGATCCCAGGAGTTCGGAGTACCTCACCCCTGGGCTTGCTAAACGGTAAACCATTAACGATACACGAGCACGCTGTACTTGTAGTTCAGGCGGCGCTCTTCGCCGGGGTTGAGCGTGACGGTCCAAAGAGCTTCGTGGATACGGTTGATGTCCTCCAGGCTCTCTTCGCGAGTCACCAGTTTCGGCATACCTTCGATCTCGCTGATCGTGCCGCGAATCGCATGGCGAATCTGCAGTTTCACCGGCTGGGCGCGATGGTTGCTCATCACGAGTTCGCCTTTCAGATACACCTTGGAATAGTTCTTGTCGTCAACGACCACGTGCTCGTTTGGCTTGCCGTCTTCCTGCTCGCGGCTCATGGTGCGGATCGACAGCGAGCGGGTGATGCGCAGGTTCGCTTCCTCGCCGACGTTGGTCCAGTTGGCGGTACGTTGCCCGTTGAATCGGCCATTTTCGACGACCATTGCCGGGGCAGTGGTCATGGGGAACTTGAAGGGGTTCTTGAAGACAAGCACGTCCCACATTTCGTCGGTTTGTTGGGCGCGGCTGCCGCCGAGCCGTTTCGCGACGGGGCTTGAGCCGACGGTCCATTGCACGATGCGTTCAAAATCCGCCTTGGCTTTGCCGATCGATAACGACATCGATTCGTCGCGCAGCAACGTATGTTTGCCGAGCGGCTCATAGTGCAGATCGACGCCTTCGCCGACGGGAGTCGCGTTGATGTTGAGTCTGGGCGGCACGAAGGCGTCGTAGATGGTGAAGGCGTTGTTCGTCGTTTTGAGATTCTGCCGAAGGTTGGCGTCGGTGTGCTCGCCCTGGTCGCGTGACGAGACCTCCTGAAAGAACTTCGCCCAGTTCGTGCGAGCGGTCAACGGCGACGAAACATTGGCGAACTCAACGCTCGGGAATCCCGAGATGAACCTGATCTCAGCATCGGCGAGATCGGCGAACTCGTTGCGCACGATGGCGGCCATCTCAATCGATAGCGACTTCGGGTTGGAAATATCCACGTGATAGCTCGGCGCCCAGGCCAGGCCGTGACTGAGGTAGCTGACGTAGACTGACGGTTTCTTGGCAGATTTGTCTACGTTCAAGAGCAGCACCGCCTTGCGTTGAACGACCTTGTCGTCGGCACTCTCGGCTTGCACCATGGCGACATCGCCGGGATTGACGTAGAGTCGGCCCTTGGTTGTTTGCAATATCCAGAAATGCTCCGCGTGGCCGGCGCGTTCGCTGATCGCCAATCCCTCGGGCAGGATTGGCGGTGCGAGTTTGACGAACTTGCCGGTGATCGAGCCGATCTTGTCGTTGCGGAAATGCAGCGTCACGGTTTTGCCCGCGAGATCGCTCTGCATCTTCATGCCGCCTTCGATCAAGAGCGGCGATTCGACCTCGCGCATCTTGACGGCGACATCGACCTTGGCGTTGGACTCGATCCAGAAGGAGCCGTGCACCGGTTCGGGCATCGCGTCGAGCCGATACACGCCGGCGCCGTTGATTTGCACTTCGCGTTTGACGACGACCAGGCCATTCTTGAACAGCCCGACGGAGATGATCTTGCTCTTGGCCAGCGTCTCCTGAGCGGGAGCCTGGGTTGAACAGATCAACACGGCGATGCAACAATAAATCCAGCGACTTCGCATGACGAGTGCCTCCATTAGTGGACAAGTTGATTCGCGGGAAAAGACGAGGAAGGGATACGAATAGTTTGAGGTATCGCATGTTTACGTTTAGCGCTCGCGCGATGCCACGCGATCGCTTGCGCTATGTCAACCGAAACGAAAAAACAATCTGCACTGTCTGGTCGTTGCTCTCGATCGCCGGTATCGCGCCGCACAGCGATTCCGCATTTGCGCCCAAGTCACGTAACGACACACCGGCCAACGTCTCCGCGCCAAATTCGTCGCGCACCCGGGTGAGCAACTCGACGGCACGCTGGGCATGCGCGATCGCACCATCGGGTCGGCCTTCGCGAATCTTGACGCCGACGACGGCGAGTTGGATCAACGCTTTGAAGAACGTCGCTTCAATGCCCGTCCGGCCTGCGGCATGCCAGAGCGCTTCCCAGAATTCGTGTGCTTCCCAGTAATAGCCGTGGTTGAACAGATCGACGGCTAGGCGGTAATGCAGCGACCTCGGCCAATCGGGTGCGAGGGGTGCCTCCGGCGGTTCGACATCGGAGCCGAAGCGATGGCCGCGCGGATCGGAATGCGGATGGGGAAACTTGCCCGGAACGTAAGCATAGGGCGGAAAGTTGGCGATCATGGCGTGGTCGTCGGGTTTTTGCGCGGTGGCGCTTCGAGCAGCGTCATCCAGGTCGGGGTTGCTTCGCCCTTGCACAAACAAACGCGCGACGTGACCTGCGGCAGCGCGAACTCGCGACGCTGGCAGCGCCGACATTCCCACACACGCCAAACATTGTGCCGAGTTCGCGAACGGGGACCCTTCATGCGTGACTCCACTTTGTGTTGCCGCTTGCGACTTAGCGCTCGCGCGGAACCTTGCGAGCGCTAAGCCGCAAGCGGTGACACTCATTTTTTCTGTTTCTTATCCAGATCATCGACGAACTTTTGCAGCACCTGAACCTCGGCATCTTTCCAGCGTTCGGCTTTGCCCGGCGGCGGCATCATTTGCTTCTTGTTTTTCGACATGATGCGAGTGAGCATGCTGCCCGAATCGTCGGGGATGAAGAAGCCATCCTTGAGCAGTTTGGGGAAGTCCTTGTCGGCGTTACCGGAATATTTCAGCGCGGACACGACCTTGCCATTGTGACACCCCGTGCAGCTATCCTTGCCACCGCGATGCAGGAGCGGCCAGATTTCCTTGGTGAAGCGTTCCTGGAACACCTTGCGATCGGCGTCGGTCAGCTTGTCAAAGTTACCACCGCCGCCAGCGACGGAAAACGATACTGCAGATGCGACGAGAAATAATGTCAGCGCACAGAACAGACGGAGTTTCATGGGTTGGATCTCGAAGGAGTGAGAAACGCTCGCGCGGCATACTGCGGGCGCTAAACGTAAACCTACGCAAACAGCTCGCGCACCGGTTCGCCACGATCGAGGATCTCAACCGGGCGGCCTTCGGGATGCGTCAACCAACGGTGCGGATCGACGCCGACGGCATCGTAAATGGTATAGGCGACATCAGCAGGCCCAACGGGTCGCCGCGTGACAAACGCGCCACGCCGATCCGTCTGCCCAAGCACAAGCCCACCCCGCGCGCCGGCCCCGGCGAACACGAGCGACGCCGCTGGCGCCCAGTGATCGCGCCCCGTTTCGCGGTTGACAGTCGGCGTGCGGCCGAACTCGCCCATCGCAACCACCAGCGTGCTCGCCAGCAGGCCGCGTTGATCGAGGTCTTCGATGAGTGCGGAAAGGCCCTGGTCGAACTCCGGCAGCTTGCGATTCAAGCCGTTCCAGATTTGCGCGTGATGATCCCACCCGCCGTAGTTGACGGTGACGAAGCGCACGTCGCGCTCGATCAAACGCCGAGCCAGCAGCGTACTTTGGCCGAAGGTATTGCGACCATAGCGATCACGTGTTCGATCGGTTTCGTGTTCGATGGCGAAGGCGGTGCGTGCATTTTGCGAGACAAGGATGTCGGCGGCACGGCGTTGAAACTCGCCGTAGGTCTGAATCTGATCGTTGCCCTGAATCTGGTCTGCAAGCGTATCTATCGCTTGCAACAGGGAACGACGGCGCTGGTCGGCGCGCAGGTTGAAATCGGCTGCCGGGGCGATGTCGGAGACCTGATAGTTCGCTTGATTCGGATCACCGGCGCGGAACGATTCGTAACGTCCACCCAGCCAGGCGCTTTTGCCTAGCTCCCAGGTGAACGACGGGTTGCGCGGGATGGAGACATACGGCGGCAGCGCGCCACGGAAGCCAAGCTGATGCGATACAACCGCGCCGATCGCCGGGAAGTCGCCGAACGGGGAGCCGAAGCGCCCCGACATGGCCCAATTCGTCGCCGTCTCGTGGTGGTCGTTGTTGTGCGCGCCGGATCGGACCAGCGCGACCTTGTCCATGACCTGACTCATGCGCGGCAGCAGTTCGCCGACCTGCGTGCCGACCACGTTCGTCGCGATCGGACGATAGATGCCGCGAATTTCTTCCGGCGCGTCCGGCTTGAGGTCGAAGCTATCGTGATGCGACAACCCGCCGCCGAGATAGACGAGGATCACGGATCGCGCCCGGGCCTCACGGCGATTCGGACGCTCGGCGTCTTGCGCCTGCAACAATTGCGGCAGCGTCAACCCGACGGCACCGATCGCGCCGAGCCGAAGAAAATCGCGGCGTGAGTTATTGTGGCCGGTGAAAATATCGATCATGGTTCGTTCTCGATCAGTAGGCGTAATACACCATTCCACCCTGTTACTTTACCAGCTGCGACGCCGAGCGAAAAGGCGGAAGTCTCATTCCTCGTTCGCAGGACGACCTCACATCCGCGCTCCGCTGGCGCGTCGCGGCTAACCGGTAACCTCGCGCGCCGCTTTCGGCTCGTTGTCGATCGGGCGGTCGCTGGCTTTGATGGCGTCGGAAGCGGGCACGAGTTTCGGGCCGGGGACGTGCGATTCGAGAATCTCGCGCAGCTCTTTCCCGTCAACGGTTTCTTTTTCCATGAGCAGCTTGGCGATGGCCTCGAGTGCCGGTTTGCGTTCGACGAGAATTCGCCGCACTTCGTCAAGCGCGTCCTCGATGATCTTGCGTACTTCAAGGTCGATCTCGCGTGCCGTCTCCTCGCTGAACTTGCGTGGACCTTCAAATAGCCCGGCGCCGCCGAGAAACGGGTTGCCGGTGTCGTCTGGATAGAAGATGCGACCGAGCCGACTCATGCCGAACATTTTGACCATTTTGCGTGCGATGTTATTAGCGTGATGCAAATCGCTGGTTGCGCCGTTGGCGATTTCGCCATAGATCAGTTCCTCGGCGATGGTGCCGCCGAGTGCGACTTTGATTTCGCTTTCAAGCTCGCCCTTGGTCTGCATGTGGCGATCGTCTTCGGGACGCTGTAGCACATAACCCAGGGCAAACCCGCGCGGGATGATCGTGACTTTGTGAACCTGGTGCGTGTTCGGCAAAGCGCAAGCGACCAGGGCATGGCCGCTCTCGTGATAGGCGACGCGCTGTTTGTCGTCGGGCGACATGATTCGACTTTTGCGTTCGAGACCGATCGCGCCGCGTTCGACGGCTTCGTTGAAGTCAGCCATGGCGACGGAATTGCGATCGTGCCGCGCCGCCAGCAGAGCCGCCTCGTTGACGATATTCGCCAAATCCGCGCCGGCGGAACCCGGCGTAAGGCTGGCGACTTGACGCAGATCGACATCGTCAGCGAGTTTCACATTGCGTGTGTGAACCTTGAGGATCGCCTCGCGCCCTTGCACATCGGCGCGATCGACGACGACGGTGCGATCAAAGCGACCCGGGCGCAGCAGCGCGGAATCAAGCGTTTCGGGTCGATTCGTCGCCGCCATCATGATGACGCCGGCGTTGGACTCGAAGCCGTCCATTTCGACGAGGAGCTGATTGAGCGTTTGCTCGCGTTCGTCGTGCCCGCCGACCGACATGCCGCCGCGGGTTTTGCCCAGGGCGTCGAGTTCGTCGATGAAAATGATGCACGGTGCCTGCGACTCGGCCTGGTTGAAGAGGTCGCGGACTCGACTGGCGCCGACGCCGACAAAAAGCTCGACGAAGTCCGACCCGCTCATGCTAAAGAACGGCACCTCGGCTTCACCGGCGACGGCCTTGCCCAGCAGCGTCTTTCCCGTGCCCGGCGGCCCGACGAGTAGCACGCCTTTCGGAATGCGGCCACCGAGTGCGCGATACTTTTCGGGCGTCTTGAGGAAATCAACGATCTCGCGCAACTCCGCGACGGCTTCATCAATACCCGCGACATCTTCAAAGGTGACGCGATTGTCCTTCTGTGCGTAGAGTTTGTGCTTGCTGCGGCCGAACGACAGCGCTCCGCCGCCGCCCGAGATCCAGCGCAGCATGAAGAAGCCGATCAGCAGGATCGGGAAAAACAACAGGAAGCCCATGAAGATTGTCTGCAGGCCTTCGGCGAACGGGCGTTCCTCGTCACCTTGATAGTTCGGGCCGGCACGCTTGTCGAGCCGGCTCAAGAGTTCGGCGTCGCCGGCGAGACCGATGCGCGTACGGAATGCCTTGGTCTCACTAATCTGCTTGGGCTTGAGGTCGCCGTCGGATACGGTATCGGTGATGACGAGATCGCCGCGAATCTCCGAGCCGCGCCGCACGAGTACGTTTTGGAATCGCGTCGCCGGATCGTCGGCCCTGCAGAGATGCATCAGGCTGCCGTAGGCAAGATCGCGCATCGGTTGTTCGCGATTAACGAACCACATGGACGTCATCGCCATCAGCGCGAGAACGAGCACGAAGGGCACGCCCGCAAGGAATGGCTTGGCGCGATCTTTGTTTTTCTTCTGCACGAAGGCTCTCCGAATGTTCCACCTGTCGGTCTGCGGGCTCTCCGAATCATTATATACTTCACGCGGTTTGAATTGTCGCATCGGTGGCACAGACATTTCTGTCTGTGTAAACCCCAAGCACAGACAGGAATGCCTGTGCCACCGTTCAACAAATCGGACAAGTCTAGGGGTGCGAAAAGGCAAAATTGACAGGTCCGTGAGGCCAGGATTTCCACGGCCTGGCTAGGCTGGAATGCCTGGCCCCACTTGTCAAATCAAAACGCAAAACCCGTGACGCTCCCGCGTAGCCGGTCCGCACATTGCCGAACACGAAAAAAATCCACTTTCCCCGCGAAGGGAGAAAGTGGATTGGCACAATGACCGCGTTGTTATTACAGGCGGATTAATAGTTGAACTGCATCTGAACTCGGAACACGTCGCCACGGAAATCCTGATAGGAGACTTGGTTGGCGCCGGTAAGCGCCGTGAAGTTCGGCGTTTGCACCTTGCTGTATTCAAAGGTGATCTCGAATTCCTTGCGAAGCTGCCATTCGACGCCGACATCCAGCTGGCGCTGATGGCCATACGGGGCATTGATCTGGCTTTTGTAACCGCCCGTGTACTGCTGCCAGCGGACGTACGGGGTTTGGATGCCCCATTTGTCAGTTTCATGGCGATACATGGTCATGAGGTAACCGCCGTGCAGGTTTCGCGTGCCGATCTGTGTCTGCGCATCGTTCAAGCCGGGGCCTTCGCCGTATTGCCATTCAGCCTGAAAACCCCAAGGTTGTGGGAAGATGGTGAAGGAAGCCGCAGCACGCTGCTCGAAGATACCCGTCGTTCCACCGTCGAGCGATGGTGTGACGGCGGCGGCGCCCTTGCCGAGTGGCCGAATCGCCGTCGTGCCGACGCTGTACATGCCGCGATACCCCTGAATGCCGGCCTCGATCACCTGGCCATTCGGGAGTTGAACCGGACAGGTCAATCGCGAGACGATGTGCAGGTTGTTGTCGCGTTCGATTTGCGAGCCGCCTTGGCCATTGTACACGCCGAATGCAAAGATACCGAAGTTGTTGGATCCCTTCAGACCACCGTTAACGAGCATGCTGAGCAGTTTCTGTTTTTCGACGGGCGTCCAATAATAAATCACGCCCAGATCGCGTTCATTCGGCGCCACAGCCGAGTTCATTGCATCGGTACGATCCAGGGTGATACGATTCTGGCTCGACTGGCAGTTTTCCCAGCCGTACGGAATTTTTGAAAGGCCGATACGAAGGCGATTTACTTTCTCTTTATCGATGTAGTAATCCGCGTAGAGATCGCGAAGTTGGGCGTAAAAAGTGTTATTATTTGCGCCGTCGGTGTTTGACGCGAAATCCGGTTGAAAGTACACAAACAGATGATCCGAAACGTCGCCTGACAAAACCAGTCGGGCCCGGCGGATGAGGAAGTTTTCACGCTGGCCGTTGATGGTACGGTCGCCGAATAAGTTTGCCGGCGCGCTTCCCGCCTCCTCGGTCAACGTGCGGCCGAAACGAATTTGCGTGTATCCCCTAATGGACAATCGATCATACCATTTCTTCCCTTCTTTGTTTCGGCTCAGGGAATCCAAGAGCGATTGCAAGGCAAACTCCTGCTCGGGGTCCTGTTCGTAGGCCCTGGGAAAAATCCTGTGCTCCTTGAACTGAACGCCGTGATCGTTGGCTCGCGCTTCCTCCTTCTTCACGGCCGCGTCGATAAGTTTTTTTTCCTCATCCGCCTCCTTCTTTGCAGCATCCGCCCGTTTCTTTTCGTCTTCTTTTTTCTTCCAATAAACACCGATAATCTCCTCGATCTCTTTGCGATCTAAACCCTGGAACGAAGCCGCCGCCGAAGTTGGCGCTTGGTCACTATCCTTGGCCTGTGGCGAACCAAGCGGATTTCCCGCGCCCGGTAGCATGGGCATGAACGCTGGTGGCTGGGCGTTCACCCAAGCTGGGAATACGAAAAACGCCGATGCAATCGATAACCATACGATCATCCTGATTCGGAACTGGACCATCCTGGTCCTCCTCTGATTAGGTCGGCGTCGTTTACCTTTAAGTCGGAATGCTGGGTATTATTATTACGACAGCGCTACATCGTATCCTGTAGCTGAATTCGTGAGAATTCGGCCTTCCCTCGTTTGCCCAAGTCGTCCGAATTCTCACGAATTCGGCTACAATGCGGGCCAAATTCTCGATCTAGCGCTGTCGTATTATTTTGCCGAATGTAATTTTAACGCAGGTTATTATCGGTTTGGAACTTGAGGCTGCATTAGGAAGATTGCAACAAACTAAGTTACAGCATTCACAGGTCGAGTCCTTTTTGGCAAGATAGCAAGACTACTGAATGGCCGTACTTACACAGTCTCACGAAACGTATGTGAATCCATGCGGTTTGGCGAGGTTGGCAAAGAAAAGACTCGCCCCGATTTATCAAATGTGACGCGCCCTCTCAAAAAGCCCGTTCCCCGTTTAGCGCCCGCGTGACGCCTCACATTACGCCGGCGCTAAACAAAAAACGAATTCTGAGGGTCGCGTCAAATACATGCGCCATGTGAACGGTTACTGATTGCCCAATAGTTTGTTCACGCGAAATCGATCGGTGGATAGCGCGGTTCGTCGGTTTGCGCCAATGTGGTGATGAACTCGCGCAGGGCACGTTCAAACTCGTCGACGCGATCGACCTGCTGCTGCCAAAAATCGTTGACCTCGCAGCGATCATCCGGTTTCACGTATAGCCTCGGCTTGGATAGCTCGCCGTCCGCTGGGAATTTCGTTGGCAGGTGAAACGCCCAATCGGGTGAGCGCAACAGCCAACATTCGTAGCCATCGATTTCCAAAGTCGACACCGCGTAGGGTCGAACCGACGGTACTTCGCCGCGCAACAACGGCCAAAGGCTGCGGCCATGCATCGGCGCGTCGGCTCCTTCCAGGAACGTCGCCGTCAGATCGAGCGGTTGGGTCAGGGCGTTGATGCGCATTCCCGCCTCGGCGCCATTCGGTAGACGCATCACCAACGGCACATGCACGAGTTCCGCGTGCAGCCACGGCCTGGGCGCGCCGACCATGCCGTGCTCGCCCAACGGAAGTCCTGCGCGAGCCGTTACGCAGATTAACATGTCGGCTTGTGATTTTACGTGATCCAACACGCGGCCGAGTTGGGCGTCGAAATACGTCACCACGGCGGCATAGGTATTTTGCAGGGTCACCACCTCAGCTTCATCGAGCGTGGCACAGGCCATCGGCGGGTCGGGCCAAGGCGTCAGGCGTTCTTCCGCGTCGTCTTCGTCGAAGTAGGAATCGAGCGAGTCGGCATCGAGTTTCCACGGCGGGATCAAGCATGGGCCTTCGATCCATAAACATTCCGTGGCGTCGTTGATCGCTCGAATCGCATCGTTGGCAAAGCTTGCCAAGTCTGCACATCGCACGACGCTTGGCGAAAACACTACCGGCCCGTTGCTATGATGACCACTGGCGATGCTGCGCTCCGCCCAGGGCCGATCACGCAATAGTTCCGGTTGATCGGCAATATGCCAATCGAAGACGACGCCCTCGGCTGCGAGACGATCGAGATTCGGCGTCGCAACCCAGTCGTTGCCATAACATCCGATAAAGGCCGTGGAAAGTCCAGTGGCTTCGATGACAAGGATTTTCATAGGATCATTGTAAGCAAACAACAATCAAGCCCAAGGGTGAGGTACTCCGAGCCCTTGGGATAGTGGGGCCTGATCCCAAGGGTTCGGAGTACCTCACCCTTGGGCTTCTGGATTATTTGAATGAACACATTTTTCAATCTGACAGGTAAGGTTGCCTTCGTCACCGGCGGCGGGCAGGGCATCGGCGAGGCGATCTGCCGACGACTGGCGCAAGCCGGCGCGAAGGTTGGCGTCTTTGACCGCAACGCCTCCGCCGCTCAGCGTGTCGCACTCGAGATTGGCGGCCACGCCGTCGCCGGCGATGTCTGTTCCGAGGCCGATGTCGAAACCGCCGTCGAGGATGTTCGCGAGCATCTCGGGCCAATCGACATTCTCGTCAACAACGCGGGCATCACCGGCAAGGCGGGCAAACTCTGGGAACTCTCCAAGGCCGACTGGGAAAGCGTCCTAGACGTCAACGTCGTCGGCCCGGTCCTTTGCTGCAAGGCCGTCGTCAACATGATGCGCGATCGCAAGTATGGCCGAATCGTCAATATCGCCTCCATCGCCGGCAAGGAAGGCAACCCAACGCTCGGCCCGTATTCCGCGAGCAAGGCGGCGGTGATCTGCTTCACGAAATCGCTCGCCAAGGAACTCGTCGGGATGGGCGACATCACCGTCAACGCCATCTCGCCCGCCGTCATCGCCACGCCGATTCTGGCCGGCATGCCGCAAGCGACGGTCGATTACATGATCTCCAAAATCCCGATGGGCCGCGTGGGGAAACCCGAGGAAGTCGCCGCCCTCGTGCATTTCCTCGCCAGTGCGGAAGCAAGCTTCACGACGGGGCAGTGCTACGATATATCGGGAGGGAGGGCGACGTATTAGGATGTCCGTGGTACTTCGTGCTTGGAACTTGGCAAAGCTCACCCGGTGCCACTCTGCTCTCGTGTGCACCAAGCGCCAAGCACAAAGTTCCAAGTTCTAAGTACCAAGTACAAAGCACTACGGACTAAGCGCAGCGTCCATACAATACAACCTCCCGTTTCACACAATCTATTGAACGAGTATTCTCATCATGAAAATCGGCATCGCGGGTTTTTCCGGGTCGGGCAAGAGCACCGTTTTCGAGTGGCTGACCGGCGAGAAGCCCGATCCCTCGCGCTTGCAGCAGGGCCAAGTCGGCAACCCCGCGGTTCCCGACCCACGCCTCAACTTCTTGGCATCGCTTTTCAACCCCAAGAAAACGACGTTCACACGCATGGAGTTGCTCGATACGCCCGGCTTGCATCCGACCGAACGGCGCGACAACCCGCGCCGACTTGCGATCCTGCGCGACGCCGGCGGGCTGCTCGTCGTGCTCAACGGCTTCTCCGGCGAGAACCTCGCCGACGCGCTACGGCGATTTCGCGAAGAGCTTTTGTTCGCTGATCTTGAAGTCATCACCAATCGCATCGACAAGGTCAAGGATCAACTCAAGAAATCGAAGCCGGCCAAGCTCAAGGAACTCGACGAGTTAGAGCACGCCCTGCTGACACGAATCGCCGGCGTACTTGAAGGTGGCCAGGGCGCCGCCGCCGCCAATTTGAAGGTGGATGAAGAAAAGATGATCCGCAGTTTCCAGCTTTTGACGCTCAAGCCGGAGCTCGTGTTCGTCAACATCGGAGACGATGCGATCGGCAAGCCGTTACCTGAAGCGCTGCTCAAACTCGCGCCGGCGGCGTTCTATGCCCCGGTGAAGCTCGAACTAGAATTGGCGGAATTAGGTGAAGAGGATCGCAAAGCCTTCATGGCTGACCTGGGCATGACCGACCTGTCGCGCGATGACAACATCCGCAAGATTTTCGCGGGCATGAACCAAATCGTCTTCTTCACCGTCGGTGAGGACGAGTGCCGATCGTGGGCGATTCCGAAAGGCTCGACCGGCCCGCAAGGCGCCGGCCAAATCCACAGCGACCTCGAACGCGGCTTCGTCCGCGCGGAAGTCGTCAGCTACGCCGATTTCCAAAAGCATCGCTCGATGAAGGAAGCGAAAACCCACGGCGTCTATCGCATGGAAGGCAAAACCTACATCGTGCAGGACGGCGATATCATGCATATTCTGGCATCGACGTAGTTTGCCGCTTGCGGCTCAGCGCTCAGGTGGCGCAGGGCGAGCGCTAAGCCGCAAGCGGCGAAACCTCACGCCTTCACTTTCCCATCCGGCAAGTTGCCAAGTTCATTGAAGAGATGCGCGAGCGATGTCGTAAGTTTGCGGAAATCGCCGGCGTGCAGGCTTTCGTTGGGTGCGTGAGCGTTCGACAGCGGGTCTTCGATGCCCAAGAGCAGGGCCGGGGCGCCGCCGAAGAGTTCCGCGAGCGGGCCGACGAAGCCGATCGATCCGCCGCAGCCAATCGGCACGGGCTTGACGCCGAAGCCTTTCTTCAACGCCTTGACTGCCGCCGAGAACGCCGGGCCTTCGGGGTCGGTCATCCACCACTTCACATTACCTGCGGGCTTCACGTTTACCTTGACGCCCCAGGGCGGATCCTTCACTAGCAACGCCTTGATCTGTTCGTAAACCTCTTCCGGCTCTTGATCGGGCACGATTCGGCAGCTGACAATAGCCTGGGCGGTGGGCAACACCTGATTCGACGCGCCCTTGATCGAGCTGGCTTCCTGGGCGATGATCGTGATCGACGGCTTTCGCCAGGTTGCTTCGTGCGGATGGGTGTTGGTTTCGAGTGCGAACTCGACTCCTTCGAGCACGCCGAGGTCGCTACGCCACTTGGCGTCGTCGCCGGGGAGCTTGCGGAAGGCACGCTTCTCAGTTCCAGTAAGCTTACGAACTTTATCGTATAGGCCGGGGACGGGGATTTTCTTGTGGTTCCAGTAGAGGCGGGAGAGAATGACGTTGAGCGCGATGACGGCATCCGCCAGCCAACCGCCGGACGTGCCGCTGTGGACCGGTTTGCTCGCGCTTTGCACTTCAACATGCAATCCGACGATGCCGCGAAGGGAATAGGTGATGCAAGGCAGGCCGACTTCGACGTTGCCGGTGTCGCACACGACGATGACGTCGGACATCAGGCGTTCTTTGTTCTCGGCAAAAAAGGACTGGAGATTGCTGGAGCCGACTTCCTCTTCGCCTTCGACGAGCATCTTGATATTGACGGGAAGACTGCCGTGGGTCTTGAGGAACGACGCGATGGCGCCGAGTTGGGTGACGATGGCGCCTTTGTCGTCGGCGGCGCCGCGGCCGTAGAGGCGTCCGTCGCGCGGCGTCAGCGTCCACGGATCGGACAGCCAATCCTGCACATAGTTGATCGGCTGCACGTCGTGATGGGCGTAGAGGAAGACCGTCGGTTTGCCTGGCGCGCCGAGCCATTCGCCGTAGCTGTAGGGGTTGGAGTTGCCGGTCTTGAGAACTTGCACATTATTTAGGCCGGCGGTACGCATCAATTCGCAGGTAAGGTCGGCGCATTGGGTGATTTGCGTTTGGTGTTCGCCATCGGTGCTGATGCTGGCGATGCCGACGAGCTTGCCCAGGTCGGCAATGAGAGCGTCATCGTTGTCTTGGAGCCAAGTGAGGTTTTTCTTCATGGACCTACTCCGCGCGTGGGGTTGGTGAATCCATCTAGCTTATTCATGCCGCCCATTTTGGCGCGGGCGTTTCGGCTGGACAGGGCATGGCGGTTTGGTATGGTTGGCTCTCCGCCAGCGGTGAAGGCGCTTGCACGGAGTTTGATGAGCGCTAACCCGCAAGCGGAAAACGGATAGTGTCCTAGTTTTGCGCTGCGCGCTCACGGGCTATGGACAAATAGATTCCCCTGTTGAAGAGCGAGACGTGGAGCTTAGAAAGATTGCTCGACTAAGCGAGTCGAATCGGGTAACGTTAGTGGGATGACAAAAAAATGCTTAACTTTGGTTGCTGTCCTCGCCATCACCGTGATGATCATCGGTGTGCCGGCGCTGTTGTCGCTGCTGCCCCATCCTGACGTCACGAAGAGCAATTTTGATCGCATCAAAACGGGGATGACGAGAATGGAAGTCGAGGAGGTTTTTGGAGAAAAAGGAACAAACGTCTTCGACACTGCACGGGTCCAATTTGTTACCTGGGAAGCAAACGATGGTTCAAGGGCAGAAATTGAATTCGTTGACGATGGGGCTATTCCAAAGAGATGGGTCGACAATGGCGAGACCTTTCTTGACAGAATCCGTCGCTGGCTTGGCCTCGGAGCCGCGAGACCCAAGCCCGCCATGCGAACGGGGCCGTGAAGGGATAGACGGGCGGGGACTGCGCAGCGCAAAACTAGGACACTAGCGGAAAACGCGAACAATTCAAGGAGCAGGCCATGCGACAATTGCTGGGAATGATAATCTTGGCGTGCATCGGCTGCGTGCCGTTGGAGACGCTGCCCAACGACCCGCCGACAAAACAGGTGGCGGACATGCCATTTGCCGAGACGAAGAAGCCACTGTCGAGACGTGCCAGTTATGCGCCGGCGGCGCGAGATGTCTCATTTCGCGTGGAATTGGCGCGGGCGAAGCTGATCGATGCCAATCCACAGCTGGGACTTAGTCCGAACGTCACCGCAATTACCTCGAACGATCCGGAAGTATTTCATACTTCGCTGCATCAGGTCTTCATCACCGACGCGCTCGTTCGCCAATGTCAAAACGATGGCAATCTCGCCGCCGTGCTGGCGCAGCAGCTGGGACGCATGGTCGCGGAGCGCGAGGCGACGGTGGCTGACCATGTGCGGCAACCCGAACGCCTACTACCGATCCATCTGCCGATCGGGAATGGAACCGACAGCCGGGAATCGGATCCACTGAAGCAGATCGAGCTGGCCCGCTATGAAAAGCAATTTCCCAAGTCGACGGCGCGCAAACTCACGCCGCCGAACCCGCACCAGGTCGCGCGGCTGATCTTGGAGCGCGCAGGCTACCAGCGCACGGAACTTGACGCAGCGTTGCCCCTGCTGCAAACCGCCGAACGATTTTCGGTGAACGAGATGCAATTCAAGGGCTCGCCCAAGCAGAACGAATGGAAGATGCCGTGAGGCTTCACTTTCTGCTCTTCACGACGTTTTTGCAGTTCTCAACGGATACGCATCGGTCGAATCGTCGAATTGGGACATCAGCCATTAAGGTCGCGCAGCAGTGCGGCATAGTCGCCAGGCGTATCCAGGTCGCGCAGAATCTCGTCGTTCTCCCATTCGATCTCGAGCGTTTCGTTGGCGACCGCGCGGATGTGAGCATTCAAGCCGAGACCCAGAGGCAACGCCCGAATCGCCTGGGCGTGCTGCCAACGCAGCCAAGTCGGATGGCCTCGCTTACCTTGAAACGTCGGCACGAAAATGGAATGCGAGCGATCCGTTTGGGCATGGGCGATCATCGCTCGAATAACCGTCGGCTCGACCGTCGGATGGTCGGCCGGCAAAAGCAGCCAGCCATCGTCAGGGCTTGGCATGTAATGTTCGCCAAGCCAGGTTAGGCCGTGCTCGCAAGTCGCGCGCATGTCGGGCGTGTCGGCGTCGAGGCGAAGCACCCTCGCTCCCGCCGCCGACGCCACGGTCGCCAACGCCTCCGCATCCGGTGCGACAACGACGAGCACCTCGGCAACGCCGGCCAATCGCACCGCTTTCAGCACGCGATCAAGCACGGTAGCGCCGGCCAACGGCAGCAGAAGCTTGGTCAACCCCATCCGCCGACTCTTCCCAGCCGCTGGAATCAACCCGAAGGTACGCATGCCGTGCGAATTCCTTATCTTGCCGCAACCATGAATCATCATGCAATCGCCAGGAGTTTTACGTTCAGGAAAGTTTACTGAATTCACCTGTCCAAACTGCCGATTTTGAAGAAGGAGAGACGCCCAGGCGCAAAACCGGAATTCAAAAACTCGAAATCCGAAACAATATTGAAATCCGATTAAAGAAAATATAATTCGAATTCGGGCGGAAATATTCGGGATTAATTACTATCGGATTTAGATTTTGTCTCGAATTTCGCATTTCGAGTTCCGAATTTTCATGCGATGTGGGGTTGATGAAAATTGGTCTGGTTTTCGGAGCCTCGAATCACGTAGTATCCAACATCAGCCGCCAAACCACGAAGGTTGACGGCGTGCCTGCTTTGAAAATGGATGTTCAGAGCTAGCGGTGCGTGCGAACCGCACGTTACCCAAAGGACTGGGGGTCCTGATATGTCCTTTCCGTCGAGTTGTCGTATTCACCCTACTGCCATCATTTCTCCCGACGTAACACTCGGAGAGAACGTGGAAGTGGGCGCCTTCGCTATTCTCGAAGGCCAAATAACCGTCGGCGACAACTGCCTCATTCGCAATGCCGCTTATCTCTATGGCCCACTTACCATGGGCCGTAACAATACGGTCTACACGGGCGCAATCCTTGGCGAACGGCCTCAGCACCTTCGCTACAACAACGAACCGACCGAAACGATCATCGGCGACCGCAATATCTTTCGCGAAGGTGTTACCGTTCATCGCGGAACCGTCCATTCCATGAAGACCGTCATCGGCAGCGATAACTTCTTCATGGTAAACAGCCACGTGGCTCACGACTGCATCGTCGGCAATCGCGTCACGCTCGTCAACGGAGCACTCATCGGCGGACACTGCGTTATCGGCGACAACGTCATCCTATCAGGCAACGCTGGTGTTCATCAGTTCATTCGCGTCGGCCGACTGGCAATGCTCGGCGGCTGCGGTGCGAGCACCAAGGACATTCCGCCATTCGTCATGCAGCATCGGCTCAACACGGTGCACGGCATCAATCTCGTCGGCATGCGCCGCGCCGGTATATCGCGCGACGAAATCGAAGCCGTCCGATCCGCTTTCAGCATGATCTATCGCCAAGGACTCGTTCTTCACGCCGCTATCGCAAAAATGGACAAACATTTCGGCGAATATGCCGTCATTCAGGAAATGATCACGTTCCTCCAAGGTTGTACCAAAGGCATCAATCGCATGCGCGGACGAGGCCACGAAGAGGAACTGGCGGCGTGACAATTCATTCGACAGCGGAGTTCAATGGAACGTCCGCTGCGACTTGCCTCCCGACGCAGATCGGTTCAGCATCCATACAATGTCATTGCCAGGTGCCAACGCAAACTGGTGGTGATCACTTCCCAGCTGGTCATTTGATACGTTGAATTAACCACAGAGAATTTCATTCCTGGTTTTCCGCATGAGGCTCGCTTGAATATTTCGAGCGCTGGGCCACAAGCGACGAACTAAACTGCAGCAACCGTAGGAACCGATCTCGTGCGCGAACTTGCTACTACCGATTCCAAGCCTACCTTTGCCTTCGTCAGCCTCGGCTGTCCGAAGAACCTCGTTGACTCCGAACGCATGCTGGGCAAACTCGCACAGGACGGCTATACCCTCGTTGCTGACCCGAACGGTGCCGATGTCGTCGTTATCAACACCTGCGGCTTCATCGAACCCGCCCGACAGGAATCGCTCGGCGTCATCCGCGAGATGCTCGCGCTCAAGGACCAAGGCCGCATCGGTTCCGTCGTTGTCGCCGGCTGCCTCGCCGAACGCAAGCGAGACGAACTGCTCAAGGAAGTTCCCGGCGTGGACCAGATCGTCGGCGTCTTTGGCCGTGAGGAAATCACCAAGGTCGTCGAGCGTGCCACGCTGCAACGCGCTGAGCAACGGTCGCTCTTTCGTCCCGCGCCGGTGCGTGCTCAGGAAGACACGGCTCGCCTGCGCATTACGCCGCGACATTACGCCTATCTCAAAATCTCCGAAGGCTGTGACCGCACCTGCACCTTCTGCGCCATCCCCGGCATGCGCGGCAAACACGTCACCAAGCCGATCGAAGAGGTCATCCGCGAGGCCAAGGAACTCGCCGGCGATGGCGTCCGCGAGCTCATCCTCGTCGCGCAGGACACCACCTACTACGGCCTCGATCTCTACGGCAAAGTGCGTCTCGCTGATCTTCTGCGCGAACTCGACAAAGTAGACGGCATTGAGTGGATTCGATTGCAGTACCTTTATCCGATCTTCTTCACCGATGAGCTGATCGACATCATCGCGACGTCCAAGAAGATCATCCCGTATCTCGACATGCCATTACAGCATATCAACGACCGCACGTTAAAGCGCATGCAACGCCGGGTGCGCCGGGACGAGATCGAAGAACTGCTCGGCAAGCTGCGTTCGCGCGTCGTCAATTTGACGATGCGCACGACGTTCGTCGTCGGCTTCCCTGGCGAGACCGAGGCGGAGTTCGAGGAGCTTATCGAATTCGTCAAGGACGCGAAATTTGAACGATGCGGTGTTTTTACCTATTCACTTGAGCCAGGGACTCCGGCGGTGAAACTCGACGGTCATCTCGACGAAGCGGTCAAAGTCGCGCGCCGGGATCGGTTGATGCGCACGCAGCAGGAATTTGCCTTGGCGTGGAGTGCGAGCCAGGTCGGGAAGACGATCGACGTGATCGTGGACGGCCCCGATCCCGAAGCGCCGAACCATGTGCACGCCCGTAGCCACGCCGACTCGCCGGAAATCGATTGCATCATTCGCGTGAAGGGAAAGAATCTGCAAGCCGGTGACATCGTCTCCGTCAAGATCACCGCCGCCGACGACTACGATCTCGTGGGTCGGGCCGTTGGGCAGGTGCGATGATCGAAGGAGCTGTCAGACATACTCAACATAACGAGGCCTGACACATCCGAACCTGAGCGCCAGCGAAGGGCACTTTGAAACGTTGCCCTTCGCTGGCGCTCAGGCTCGGACAAATATGCCGCTTGCCGCCGCATGCGATTGTGATTAGCTTGAAAATGTGGAAACCTTGGCCTCTCGGATTGCGCCATGGCTGACAACGCCGTCGTATACCCGAAATTAACCGCCGAGCAGCGCCGCGCCGCCGCAGGGCAGTATGAGCGCGCCAATCAGGTCGTCAAAGGCGGCGACCATGATTATGGACTGCAACTACTGCTCACCTGTTGCAAGATCGATCCCTCGAGCCTCATCTATCGCAAAGCGCTGCGCAAAGCGCAACGCGCGAAATACAACGACAACGAAACGGGGCAATCGCTTGCCTATCTTCGGTCGCTCTTCACGCGATTGAAACTCAAACGCGCCCTCATGCGTGGCAATAACGAGGAAGCCCTCGTTCAGGCCGAGCTTATTTTCATGCGCAATCCGTGGGATCTGTCGGCCCACATCGAGATGGCGCGGGCGTTCGAGGGCCTCGGTTGGAACGATCACGCACTATGGGCGCTCGAACAGGTTCGCCCGCAGCATACGGACAATCCCAAGGTCAACCGACCGCTCGCTCGCCTCTATGAAAAGCGGGGGAATTTCAAGAACGCCATCGCGCTGTGGGAATTGGTTCGCCACGCCGATCCCGGCGACAACGAAGCCCAGCGCAAAGGAAAGGACTTGGCCGCAAGCGATACGATCGCCAGAGGACGTTACGAAGAGGCGATCAAAGGCGAGGAATCGACAACGGTCGTGCGGACCGCGGCGGAGAATTCGGGGGAACAAGTGCCAGCAGAGGAGGCCGATCCCGCCAAGAAAAAGGCCGACCGCTACCCTCGCGAAATTGCCAATTTGATGGAGAAGATCAAATCGAATCCGAAGAGTGCTCACGGCTACCTGCACGTTGCCGAAGTATACAAGAAATCCGACCAGTACGACAAGGCGAAGGACATCCTGGAGCAAGGGCTCGTTGCGACGAACAACAACTTCGACGTCACGCAGGCGCTGTTCGACCTCGACCTCGACATTCTCCGCCAAGACTTGGCCGTCACCGAGGAACGCCTGCGCGAGTCACCCGACGATGCCGATCTGACGAAGATACGCGCCAAGCAGAGCAAAGAAATCAGCACGCGCGAATTGGAATACTGGCGGCGGCGTTCGGATCGCTTCCCCACCGACGCCGAGGCACGCTTCGAAATGGGCCTGCGATTGCTGCGTATCGGGCAATTCGACGAAGCGATCAAGGAACTGCAAACGGTCCGCAACGATCCGCGTCATCATGGCAAAGCGCTGTTCTACCTCGGCCTGTGCTTCAAATCACGCAACAATTGGCGGCTTGCCCAGCGCAACCTCGAGGAAGCATTGCAGCATCTAAAGACCAGTGACGATTTTCTCCGCAAGGAAGCAACATTCCTCCTCGCCTCGGGCCTGGCCGAAACCGGCGAAACCGATCGCGCGATCGAGCTTGGCTGCGAACTGGCGAATATTGACTACAGCTACAAAAATATCGGCGAACTCGTCGAGACCTGGCAACGGAAGATTAAGAAATAACGTTTAGCCGCTTGCCTTCGGCGAGCGCGATTTCATTGTAGCGCGGTATCAATTCGCGCTCGCCAAAGGCGAGCGGCTAAACGAACCCGAGGCCCCTGTCATGCTCGATGGTCCGTCCGTGGTTGCCGCCCTGGAGCGTGTCGGCATTACGCATGTCGTCTGGATTCCCGACAGCGAACTGGGCACCTGGGAACCGGCGCTGCGTGCATCGGCCAAGTTGACACTGGTGCGCGTTTGCCGTGAGGGCGAGGCATTCACTCTTGCAGCGGGCTTGCTCCTGGGCGGCAAGAAGCCGATTGTGATGGTTCAGTGCACCGGGTTATTCGAGGCCGGCGATGCGCTGCGCAACGTCGTTCACGATATGAAACTGCCGATCTTCTTCGTCGTCGGCGTCCGCAGCTGGTATCTGCAACAAAAAGAGGCAACGACGGACACCTGTCCGATTTTCTCCGAACCGATCATGAATGCCTGGCAGATTCAATATCGCCTGCTTGACAGCTCACATTCGGCCGACGACCTCGCCAATGCCTATCTCGAATCGCAACACGCCGACCGAGCGGGCGCGGTGCTGATCGCGGAGTGATTGCCATGCCGATGACGCAACGTCAAGCTCTGGAAGTGTTGATGCCGCTGCGAGGCGAGCGCATCGTTGTCACGACGATGTCGTCGGCGGGCATTTGGCCGACGCTGTCGCAGTCACTCTTGGACTTCGCCTACATCCCGTCGGCTATGGGGCACGGCCCAAGCCTCGGCCTGGGTTTGGCGCTGGCGCAGCCGGAGCGAGGCGTGATCGTCGTCAATGGCGATGGCTGTCAGCTGATGAGCCTGGGCAACCTGGCGACACTCGCCCAACAGCCGGCGAATATTTTCATCATCGTACTCGACAATGGGCAGTACGAAGTGACCGGCGGCCAACCGCACGCCGGCACAGGCAGGGTCGACTACGCCGCCGTCGCGCGGGCCGTCGGTGTGAAGCGAACCTACACGTTTACCGACCTTCCCAGCTGGCAATCAGGTGCAGCCGAGGCGATTTCGGGACCGGGACCAGTCGTCATCGATCTGAAGGTGGAAGCGTTGCCCAACCAAAAAACGCCGAAACCGCCGCGCCCGATGGCAGAGCAGATTCGGCGATTGCAAGGGGCGCTCAGCGTGGCTTGATGTCTTGTCGTTTGATGATCGCTAAACGGATTCAGCGCAAACGCTTTCCTGGCCAAAGACCTCACGATGAAACCGAATCGCCGAGCGCACGTCGCCCAGCGCTTCGTCGTAGGTGTCGCCCTGCCCCACGACGACGCCCTTCATGCCGATCGGATACGCGACGTAACCATCGCGATGCTTCTCGATGATGATCTTGATGTTCGATTTCTTCTTCATGCGATCCTCCATCCCCACTGCATACAATCTCGCGGGTCGACGATCATGCCCGTCAACGCGCTGGCGGCGACCAAGCGATCGGTATCCTCACATCAACCCCAGACACCGCCTGATCACTTTTTCGATTTCCAATACGTCCTGCGGAGAAAGGCAGCCAACGGCGACACGATCGAAGCGTAGGTAGTCAAGAGCCTTGATTTGCACGCACTCAAACAAGGTTGAGACTTCCAGTCCATTCTCAGAGGACGGTTCAACTTTGACCTGATTCTTAAACACACGCTTGCCTAATCTGTAGGTCCTTCCTGGCACGACCGTGACCACCCACGGCCGGTGGTTGATGTCATTGATAGACACGACTGCAACGGGGCGGCGCTTGTCGTTGAGTTCGTGACCGCGCGTTGGGCCGAGTTCAACAAAGTACACTTCGCCACGTGAGATCAGCATGACAACTGGGATCCTCTTTGCGTGACCACGGCGCACGACCGCAACTTCCGTCCATTTGGGTGACTGCATTTTGTGCTGGGGATGAAATCAGCGTTTCATCAGGGATTATCGGCTTCCTCCTCGGGACTCTCTCCGAACGCTTCGCTTGTGAGCTCGCTGGACCCTGATACTTTGGGCCTGAACCCTCTCGCTTTGGCTTTTTGGAAATCAAAAAGATCGCGACCGATTTCATTGACATCATGTCCAAGTGTCGAGCAGACCACCGCAAAGCTCAGTCCGTTTCGGATCGAGAACTCGATCATCGCCTGGATATCTCGCAAGAATTTAATTTCTTCTTCCGTCATTGGGCCAGAAAAGTTCTGCCTCAAACGCTCCGCCCATTGCTGTGCTTTCGCATTCATATTGAAACCTCCAATGCTGCGATTAGATGTCGATTCATTATAACCAATCCCGCGGATCGCTGATCGTCCCCGTCAGCGCGCTGGCGGCGACGGTCAGCGGGCTGGCCAAGTAGACCTTCGCTTCCTTGTGGCCCATGCGGCCTGGGAAGTTGCGGTTTGTCGTGCTGATGCAGCTGATCGGCGTGTTCAGTCGGCCAAACGTGTCGCTCGGACCGCCCAGGCAAGCGGCACACGACGGTTCGCCGATCTTGGCGCCGGCGTTGAGGAATATCTGCTCCAATGTTTTGCCCGCGATCGATTCGGTTTTCAGCCCGACGGCGATTTCGCTCGTCGCCGGCACGACGAAGGTGTCGATCTTGACGCTGTGGCCATTCAGAATCCGCGCCGCCGCCCGAAAATCGGTCAGCTTGCCGCCCGTGCACGATCCAATGTAAGCGCGATCGAGCTTCGTGCCTTTAACCTCAGACACGGTTGCTTTGTTATCGGGGCTGTGCGGCTTGGCGACGACGGGTTCGAGCTTGCGCACGTCGTAAACCTTCTCGAAACAGAATTTGGCGCCGGGTTCGGTATTGACGACCTCGAACGATTTCTTGTGCTTATTACGTGAATTCACGTAGTCAAGCGTGAGCTTGTCCGGTGCGATGACGCCGTTCTTGCCGCCGGCCTCGATGACCATGTTACAGAGCGTCATGCGTTCCTCGATGTTGAGAGCGAAGACGCCGTCACCGTCGAATTCCATGGCTTTGTAGGTCGCGCCGTCGCAGCCGATATCGCCGATTACCGCCAGGATCAAATCCTTGGCCATCAGGTAGGGTGGTAATTCGCCGTGGAAGACGAAGCGCATCGTAGGCGGAACCTTGAGCCAGAGCTTGCCCGTACCCATGATGAAGCCGGCGTCGGTATTGCCGATGCCCGTCGCGAATTCGCCGAACGCGCCGGCGGTGCAAGTATGGCTGTCGGTGCCGAACAGGATTTCGCCGGGCCTCGTGTGGCCTTCCTCCGGCAGCGCGATATGGCACACGCCTTTGTACTCGGGCGTGCCGACGTCGTAGTAGTGCGGCAGGTTCTGTTCCTTGACGAACTGGCGCAGCACGTCCACATTGCGATTGGCGAGCTTGTCGGTCGTGAAGATGTAATGGTCGGGAATAATGACGACCTTCTCGCGATCCCAGACCTTGGCGTCTTTGCCAAAATGGTGCTTGAACACGCCGATCGTGCCTGGCCCACAGACATCGTGGGTCATGAGGATATCGGTGTCCACCCAGATGTTATCGCCGGGCGATACCGCGGCCTTATTGGCGTGGCGGGCGAGGATTTTTTCGGTCATCGTCATCGCAGACATAGCAATTTCTTCCCAAAACGCTTCGGTTACCCATTTCACTTTAGTATATCGGAGATTGGCAGAGGTTACAGTAACGATTTCAAGCACCGACGCTCACGCAACGACGCGAGGCCGCCATGAGGCCATGGGAGTGCGACTGCAATCGTAGGAATTCAACCACGGATATCTCAGTGTACCCTCGCCGCAATCGCAGAGGACAAAATGAAGTTGGCCACGGATGAAACATGCGTGGAACACGGAACAAGGGCTAAAAGAGGAGACAGCTCCTTTGTCGCTCATATTCGTGTTCGATCAGTGCTTCATCCAAGGTACTTTAGAGTGCAATGTGTTGGCCTGCATTTTTTCTTTTGCTCCGCCATGCAACGGCGATTGTATAATAGCGGAAAAAGCTCGGACTCATCCCATGCCTCGCGATCTCATCCTCGGTACTGCTGGCCATATCGATCACGGCAAGACGTCGCTCGTCAAAGCGCTCACCGGCATTGACTGCGATCGCTTGCCCGAAGAAAAAGCTCGCGGCATTACCATCGACATCGGGTTCGCCACGCTTGATCTCGGCGAGTATCGGCTGGGCATCGTTGACGTACCGGGCCATGAACGCTTCATCAAAAATATGCTTGCCGGCGCGACCGGTATCGACATCGTCGTGCTCATCATCGCCGCCGACGATTCGATCATGCCGCAAACACGCGAACATCTCGAAATCCTCAAACTACTCGGCCTGCGTCATGGCGTCATCGCGTTGACGAAGTGCGACCTCGTCGATGAGACGACGCGCGAAGTCGTTGAACTCGAGATACGCGACCTCGTCAGTGGCAGCTTTCTCGAATCCGCCCCGATCATTCGCACCTCGGCACACACGGGGATTGGCATTAGCGAGCTCAAATCGGCCATTGCTGCTGCGTGCGATATTTCAAATTTCAAATCTCAAATTGCAGATTTGAATGCCGAGAGCGACGCATCGAATTCTATTTGCAATTTGCAATCGGAAATTTGCAATTCGTTATTTCGCCTGGCGATCGACCGCTCGTTCGTCGTTCAAGGTCACGGTACGATCGTCACCGGGTCGGTGGTGTCGGGGTCGCTGAAGGTGGGGGATGAGGTCGAATGGCTGCCGAGCGGGCGGATCGTGCGCGTACGCTCGCTGCAGAATCATGACCAGCCGGTGGAGGAAGTCCATCGCGGCATGCGGGCGGCGATCAACCTGGCGGGCGTCAATCACAAGGAAGTCGAGCGCGGTCAGGAGATCGCCACGTCGGGGTTCCTCAAGCCGTCGCGCGTCGTCACGGTGCGGCTGCATTGCCTGGCGGAGATGCGGAAGGCGATCAAGCATCGGGCATCCGTGCGCTTTCACGTCGGCACGTCCGAGATAATGGGTACAGTCGCCATGCTCGACGGCGACGCCATCGAGCCGGGTGGCTGGGGATTGGCGCAGCTGTTTCTCGAATACCCGGCAACGACGACCTGGGGCCAACCGTTCGTCGTGCGCGGTCCGTCGGCGACGCAAACGATTGGAGGCGGACAGGTGCTGCAACCGGTTGCCGTGAAGGTTCGCCGACGCCATCTTGATATGCTCGAACGCATCGAGATGCTTTGGACCGGCGATCCGAAGCAACGGGCCCTGACCGTTGCCTGGTTCGGCGGGTTCACTGGCTTTACGCAAATGGACCTTGTGCGCGGAGCGAATCTTTCTCCGTCGGAGGCCGACGCGATCATCCAGCAGCTGCGCGACGACAAGAAACTCGTTACGCTCACGATTCAGGCGGGCCGGCAGGTAATCTTGCATACCGATACGATTGCGGAATTGGACGAGCGCATCCTTAGCGTGCTGGGCAAGATGCATACCGAATCGCTTTTGATGACCACGCACGATCGGCAGAAAATGCAATCGCAGCTCGATTACATCGGCGACGATGCCTTGGTGCATGCCGAGGTTGATCGGCTTATCCGCATGAAGAAATTGGTAGGCGATACGAAGCGAGTCGCGCGGGCCGACTTCAAGCCGAAGCTCAGCGCCAACCTGCGCAAGCTGAAGGACAAGGTTGTGGAAGCGTATCACACGGCGGGATTCCAGCCGCCCGAGCCGAGCAGTTTCGCCGGCGCCGCGGGTGGGAACGCGTCGAGCTTGAGGGATTTGTTCGAGGTCTGTGTCGCGGAAGGGTTTCTCGTGCTCATCGCCCCCGACGTTTTTCTGCACGCCGACTTCGATGTGCAGATGCGTTCGCGAGTCTCGGAACGCCTTGCCACGGGCGCCGGCGCGACAGTCGGCGAGATGCGCGATCTGCTTAGCACGACGCGCAAGTATGCCGTGCCGTTCTGCGAATACCTCGATCGTATCGGCGTGACGAAACGCGAAGGTGACTTGCGCGTGCTGGCGAAGGCGTGATTACTCGGCGACGATCCTCAGTAGTCGAAAACGCAAGCGATCGTAGGGTGTGTCAAGCGCCAGCGCTGGCGCTTGACACACCCTACGATTTCGAGGCTCCTAGCCCACACGGGCCATTTCCATGATGCCCGATTCGCGCGGCGGGGAAGGTTCAACAATCGGCAGCGTGATGTGAAATGCCGTGCCCGCATCGGAGCTTTCAACGCGGATCAATCCCTTCATCAACTCCACATAGCTCTTGACGATGGAAAGCCCCAACCCCGCGTGCGGCATGTCGGCGTGCCGCGAGGCGTCCGCGCGGTAGAATCGCTCGAAGATATGCTCCATGGCCTCTGGCTTGATGCCGATGCCTGTGTCGCGAACGGTGATGTGCATCTGATTGGCGTCGTGCGTCATCGCGAGTTCGATGGAGCCCTGGTCGTTGTTGTACTCGACGGCGTTGTGCAGGAGGTTGATGAGGACTTCTTGCAGCTTCTCCGGGTCGGTCATCGTAAGCACAGGTTCGGGCAGGTCGAGTTTCAATTTCAGGCCGCGGGCTTTCGCCAACGGGCGGATGATGTCGGCACATTCGAGAGCGAGATCGCAGACATCGGTTGCGCGTGGGCGATACGGATCGACGCCGGCGTCGAGTCGGGCCAGCGCGAGCAAGCGTTCGACCAGCTTATACATGTGTTGCCCGCAGATCTTGCATTCTTCGAGGATCTCGCGATACTCCTCACCCGAGCGCGATTTGCGCAAGCCGACTTCGAGCGTCGTCATTAGGGCGGCGACGGGCGTGCGCAATTCGTGCGAAATATCCGCCGAGGCCTGCTTCTCGCGTTCGAACGCCATCTGCAGATGTTTGAGCATTTCTGCGATACGCTCGGCAATCGGTTGCAGCTCGCCGGGCAACGTCTTGGGGTCAAGGTCCAGTGCGAAGTTTCTTGGCGAGACGTGCCGGACTGCCTCGGACATCCGAGTCAATGGTGATAGGCCGACCCAGACGATGCCCAATGCGCCGAGGACGAGCGACACGAGAGCGACCAAGCCGACGCCGATCATGCGCGAACGCAAAACACCGAGTTCGTTTTCAATGGCGGTGTTGAGATTCGCCAGCTTCTCGTCGCGTTCGGTTTCGTAGGCACCGATTTTAGCGTCGGTCAGTCCGAGGTCGGCGCCGTATTGAACGAACATGTTGGTAACCTGCGACGGAGACTGGAATGGCGCGCGGACCTGCGCCAGCCAGCGATCGCGGAAGCTGGACGGCGGTATGCCCTTGGCCGGCCCTTTGGGGAAGGGAGTAGTAGACGGGCCCTTCGGGACGCCTTTGGCGATCGGGCCCAGGGGAATTCGGAATGGATTCCACGGCGGCGGCATGCGATCCCAAACCCACGGCACGACGACGCCCGGATTGTAACGAGGCACCGGCGCCATAAGCGTGACCCGTCGGACTCGCGTCCCGTCCTCGAGACCTATCGTGTCAAATTGTTCCATGAGAAGTTCCGACGTGCTCTGTACCCGCTCGCTGAGCGTGAACTCGCCGGGTTGAAGAACCTCCGAATTCTGCATCGGTTGGCCGCGCCCGTTATAGGTCTGAAAATATTCCTGGGCGATATTCCTGTCCGGAAACGGAACATGATCCTCAGCGTCTTCGATCACTGCCAGCCTCGGCTGTAGAACCGGTTGGACGAAGGGAGATACTTTTGAATGAAGCCCCTCGGCAAGAAAGATCGCGTTGGCGAAGTGCGGACTGAGCAAACCGGGAGAGCAAATGATCGGGACTGCAAACCAGGCCTCGGCATGCACCGGCACACTCCGTGTGCTGCGAGCCATGTTCTGGGCTTGCCGTAGGATGCGATGATCCACCTCCGCCCGAGCGATGGCGACCTGTGCATCACATTGCGATACGATAAGATCATGGGCGTCGCCTTGCCGATCGCGCAACGACGCCGCAGTCAGGCGAAATGACAGCCAAGCCACGGCCGACATCGCAAATGTCAACAGCAGCACGAAATAGACAATCAGCGACAGACGGATCGAGTTCATCTTCATCGCTATTCCTCTTCGCCACGCAGCATGTAGCCTTCACCCCACCGTGTCAAGATTAACGCCACTTCGTGGCCTTTGTCAACCTTCGTTCGCAAATATCGGATGTACACGTCCACGACGTTCGACGTATTCTCGTCATATTCATCGTACAGATGTTCCCAAATCATGGTGCGAGTGACCACTTTCCCGCGATGAAATGCCAGGAATTGCAACAACGCAAACTCGCGCGGCGTCAGGTGGACCATCTGCCCCGCGCGGCGTACGGTGCGTGCCGACGTGTCGATCTCCAGATCGAAAACTCGCAACACCGGGTCTTTTTTCTGATGCGTACGTCGAACCAGGGCACGCATTCGAGCCAGCAGTTCTTCAAGTTGAAACGGCTTGGTCAGGTAATCGTCGGCGCCGATGTTAAGGCCTTTGACTTTGTCGTCGGTGGTATCCTTCGCCGTCAGCAGAAGCACATGCGTTTGAATGCTGTCTTTTCGCCATTGTCTCAAAAGAGTCAAACCGTCGATTTTTGGCAACATGACATCGAGAATGATGACATCATAATTGGCGCTGCGAGCCTTGTAGTCGGCTTCCTCGCCGTCCTCTGCTAAATCGACGGCGAAGCTCTCCTCCTCCAAGCCGCGCTTGAGAGCTTTTGAGAGCGGCTTATGGTCTTCCACGAGAAGTACGCGCATGACTTCCCCTCACTTTCGGCTAAATTGGGCAAATTGATAATTATGAGAATCCTAACGAACCGCTAATGAGAAGACGATGAAAGCGGTCGGTTGTCACGCATGCAAAAGTATTCGGCGATTGTAGGGTGTGTCAAGCGCCAGCGCCGACGCACCATTACATGTAGGGTCTGGTGCGTCAGCGCTGGCGCTTGACACACCCTACAAATTGTTCAGGTAATTTCGCGAAGCGACTTAGCGCTCGCATCGGATCGTCCGAGCGCTAAGCCGCAAGCGGAAAACAAGAGGACGCGGATTCACGCCGGCGCCGGGAATTGTTTGCCAAGCTCGCTCACCTGGACTCGGATTCGTTCGAGGAACGCCTTGTCTTCGGCATGGGTCAAGGCGGCGTGGATCCACGTCGCAACCTGGCGCATTTCCGGCTCGCGCATGCCGCGCGTGGTCAGGGCCGGCGTGCCAATGCGAATGCCCGATGGGTCCATCGGTTGCCGCGTGTCGAACGGAATCTTATTCTTGTTGACGGTGATGCCGGCGCGATCGAGCGTCGCCTCGGCGATTTTGCCACCCATACCGTGCGTCGTGACATCGACGAGCAGGAGGTGATTGTCCGTGCCGCCTGAAACGATGCGGTAACCGAGAAGCTGCAACTCATGCGCAAGCGTTTTGGCGTTGCTGATGGTTTGCGAGGCATAGGCTTTGAAATCGGGCCGGAGCGCTTCGTTGAAGGCAACGGCCTTGGCGGCGATGACGTGCATCAACGGCCCGCCTTGCAAACCGGGAAAGACCGCCGAGTTGATCTTTTGGCCCCACGCCTCCTTGCAGATGACGACCCCGCCGCGCGGGCCGCGCAAGGTCTTGTGCGTCGTCGAAGTAACAAAGTCCGCGAACGGAACCGGGTTGCCATGCTGTCCCGCGGCGACAAGACCGGCAATATGAGCCATGTCCACCATGAACAGAGCGCCGACCTCACTACATATTTGCTTGAATGCCGCGAAGTCGATCTCGCGCGGATAGGCGCTGGCGCCAGCGATAACGAGCTTCGGCTTGTGTTCGCGCGCGAGCTTGGCGACCTGGTCGTAGTCAATGCGTTCGTCTTCTTTGCGCACGCCGTAGCCGACGATGTTGTACCACTTCCCGGAAAAATTGAGATGCATCCCGTGCGTGAGGTGCCCGCCGTGGGCGAGGTCCATGGCCAACACCGTATCGCCATGATTGACGGCAGCGAAATAGACGGCCATGTTCGCCTGCGCGCCGGAGTGCGGCTGGACGTTGGCGCGTTCGCCGCCGAACAACTTGAGCAAGCGCTCGATGGCCAGGCGTTCGGCGATATCGACGAACTCGCAGCCGCCGTAGTAGCGCTTGCCGGGATAGCCCTCGGCATATTTATTGGTCAGCACGGAGCCTTGGGCCGCCATGACCGCGGAACTGGTGTAGTTTTCCGAAGCGATCATCTCAAGGCCGTCCTGCTGACGCTGTTGTTCCTTGGCGATCGCTTGCCAAATCTCAGAGTCGGCGGACTGAAGAATGTTCATGAGAATACCTCAAGTTCTAGGAAAATCGACTCTCCTCCAACGCTGCGGGAAGAAGAGTCTCACGCAAAGGCGCCGAGACGCAAAGAAAGACTTAAGGCCGAGGCATAGATGACGCCGCCGACAAAGGTCCGTTCCGAGGCTGAATCGTAAGCGAGGCAGCCTGAACGCCTCGCTTACGATTCAGCCTCGGACGGGGAATCGACTTTTGAGGGTCGCGCCAACAATAGTCGATTTCGTCAAAATATCACAACCCCAACGCCTTGCGTTTTTCCTGGATAAACGTCAGGTGATTCGTGATGTGATTGGTCGCCGTCGTCAGCAGTTGTTCGAGGCTGCGCGGCCCCTTTTCGTTGTGGATGCCAACGCGTGTCAGCGCCGAGTCGGGCAACGTGCGGAGAATCTTTGCCAACTGGCTGCGCGTCAATTCGATGATGCGCAGCTCCTCCTCCAGATCGCGGTCGTGATACGCCAGCGCCGCCAGGAAGCGATTCTCGTCGGCACCGAGAAGCGTCGGCTTTTCCTCGGCGATTATGCGTTTCATGCGGTCAGCGAGGATCGGATCGAAGTCGGCGAGGTGAGCGACAACTTCCAGTGTGCTCATCTTGCCAACGATCGGCTTGGCCAGCTGCTGCTCGCGCGTAAGGCCTTGCACGGCCCGGCGAAGTTGCTTCGGGCCGTCCAGGTATTGTTCGATCAAAGTTGCCAACGCGGACATGGTGACATTCCTTTAGACTGATTGACAGCACACAATTAGTGTAATGATCGCACGAAAAAAGTTTAGCCGTGACGCATCAGCGAAGCGCGGTTGCATGCAAGAATTGCTTGCTACGGACGAATCATGGAGATCGAAAGGTATTTAGAAACGACAGCGCCGTCGCACCCGGATTCTCAATAATTGAGCTACACCTTGAAGCCTCGTATTTTTGACGCATCCAACAAAAGTACGAGCCGGAAACGTAAGCGACGGATTGCTTCAGTCCGTCTCTTAAACTTCCGGCTCGTAAAGCGAGATTTGTCGGTAGCGTCAACAAACCAACGCGCGCAGCGGAGGGAGTCAGTTAATTGAGAACGCGCAACAGTCCGTCGAGCCGACCTTGGTAGTAGATGGCGTAGGTGTAGCCGTCTTCGTTGATGATGCGGATGCTCAGATTTGCCTGGATGTCCTGGTTCGGCGCATCAAATTGGCGATGAGGCAGCACAAGCACCGACGCGCTGACTTTTTCATCATTGGCGATGAACGTCAATTTCGCGACACGACGTTTCTGGAATTCGACAATTTCGACACTCCGTAATAGCGAATAATCAAACACACGCGGCGACCGCACGTTCAGGCCTTGCTTTTCAAGGAACGAATCCACGTCCTCGGCGTTGGATGCAATCCCTTGTTGAGGCCAAGTTAGGAGATCATTCGTCGTCACCACAGTAGGCCGATTGACGTAATACACGCCCGATGCCGTCAGCGCGAATATCAACGCCGCTGCTGCAGACGCCACCGACCAGCGTTTCCACAGCACCGGACGCTCCCCGAAGAGCTGCTGTTTGAGCATGGCGGGTTGGCCGATTGGTATCGGCACGTCGCGCATTGCCGAGCCGATCGCCAGATCGAAGCCGCGAACCGCCTGCTGACGTTCCGCCGCCAGCGCGCAATCGGGGCATGCTTCCAGGTGATGCTGGAGTGGCTGGATTTCGGCCGGATCGAGCTTTTCGCTCGGACGGTCGCTGAAGGCGAGCAACAAGCGTGCGTCTTGGCAATCCATCAGATCCCCTCCCCGTGAGCCGTCGTTGTCGTCACCTCGGCATGTTCCGTCAAGCTTTGGCGAAGAACCATCTTGGCCCGTGCGAGCCGAGACATCACCGTGCCCAAAGGCACATTCATTTGTTCCGCGATATCCTTGTAACTGAAATCCTCGAAATAGTACAAGATCACTGGCGTCCGAAATACTTCAGGCAGCTGATTCAATGCCGCTTGTAACTGAGCCGAATCGACGATAGGTACAGGTGCATTGCCACGGTCGGCGACCTCGGCGACGCCGTCAAGCGACACGAACCGCGTTGACTTTTCGGCCCGAACGCGGTGTAGGTAGGCGTTGCGCAGGATCGTAAACAGCCACGATTTCGCGTTAGCGGGATCGCGCAGCTGATGCAGCATCTTTTGGGCTTGCAAAAACACTTCCTGCGTCAGGTCTTCCGCTGCTTGAGTGGCGCCGCTCAAGCGATAGGCGTAACGGTAAAGAGCGGCATAATGGCCATCCACAAGCGCTTCGACGGCGGTCTTATTGCTGCCAAACCAACTCATGGGCCGCCCTCCCTAATTAGTTGAGAGCCAGGGATGACGAATTTATTCCCACGGCATGGGAAAAATGTATGGCGTCATCCGCTATTCGTTTCCCAAAATTCATCCACGCAACGAATCATCCGCAGGGTGTCTCATCAGCATTTTACAAAGCGAGACGAATTTCATCTCAGTGGCCAAATGCTCAGCACCTGCGCTCAAATGCCCTATTCCTTGTGCGAAATGTAAACGGACGATATACTTCGGGCGTTTGAGATTGTCGCATTTTCAGAGCCTGAGCGCCAGCGAAGGGCACACAGCGGCCCTTCGCTGGTGCTCAGGCTCTGACCGGACAAATTCATCCGCTCGAAGTATAAATAGATCGCGAAGAGGTGGATTCATCGGGAATAAAGTCTTGGTTGCCACATCCTTATTCGGCAGCAGCACGGACTCGGCGATGTTACAAATCGCGCGTGAGGATTGTTGCTGGATTAGTAATAACGCCGGCCTTGAAACACCTCGCAGCTCGCCCAAACCTCCAATTGCATGTCAGATTGTACCATTCGTACCGATTGGCGCAAATTTGCCTATTTTGTGAAATATTTCACGAATCGGGTGAAATTTGCTTGTCGGTAAAAAAAACGGGAATAAAAATATCGTCCACGTATCTTAATTATGTGAATTAGGTAAAGATTACGTGAGGCAGTGTTCGCCGACGTGGCTTTTACCCGTTATTTTTTTTGGAAGGCACAACATGAAGAAGTTTCTTGGTTTGATGATGTTCGTTGGCGCACTGTCGTTCTTGACGCTCGGCGCGACCGGTTGCAAGGACACGACGAAGAAGACGGCGAAGACTCCAACCCCGGCGAAGGCGACCACTGGCGAAGCGAAGACGACCACTGGCGAAGCGAAGACGACCACTGGCGAAGCGAAGACGACCACTGGCGAAGCGAAGACGACCACTGGCGAAGCGAAGACGACCACTGGCGAAGCGAAGACGACCACTGGCGAAGCGAAGACGACCACTGGC
>SIAQ01000039.1 GCA_009697105.1 Gemmataceae bacterium
ATCAGTGCCAGCAAGCTCAGGTTCCGTTCTTTTTCAAGCAATGGGGCGGCTGGAACAAGAAGGCGGCTGGCCGCATTCTTGATGGCCGCACCTACGATCAGATGCCGCCCAGGGTGACAACTCCGGTGCCGAGCAAGAAGGAACGGATGGCGATGGTGGACGTGATCGCAAAGGGGGCGGGGAAGGTTTGACCAACCACACTTAACTGTACCAAGAGCAACGACCATGATGACAAAGAGTGAGGAGGACGAGATGCACACGCCGCCGAAAGTTATTGAAATGATGAATGCCATCGCTGATTGTGGGGAGGGCAGAACTATTGAGCAGATACGTGCTGCCTATTTTGACGAACAGCCGAGTAGTGGCAGGGACGATGCAGTGAGATTTGCAAGGATCGAAGCAAAGCTGGACGCAACAGCCCAGGCATGTGAAAAGATGCTTGAAAACACGGAAGCCCTCATGAGACAAACGCCTGAAAACAAGCTGGAAGAAAAGCTGGAAAAGATCACGGCACTGCTCATTCAGCAGAAGACGACCAAGGAATGGTATTCCACCGCCGACGTAGCCGAACGTCTTGTCAAAGCCGAATTCACCGTGCGTGAGTGGTGCCGATTGGGACACTGCAAAGCGGAAAAGAAGAAACCATACCGAGGCGGCATGAAGCAGTGGATGATCCCACACGACGAACTGCTCAGGCTCGAAAGCGATGGCCCTGCACCTTTGGGGACGTTCAACCACTCGTCATCCAGAAACTAGGGCAAGCTGCTGGTGCTGGTCATCGGGGAACAGATGTTGGTAACGCTTCCGCATTGCCTCGGTCTGATGGCCCATCCATTTGTCGATCATTCGTTGGTCTACCCGCTTGCGAGCACAGTTTGATGCGAAGCTGTGACGGAAAACGTGCCAACCCGCCAGTCTTCCCTTCCATTCGCTTTCTTCCAATGCCCATCCGAAATGGTGGTTCGTCATATTCTCACGGATCGGCACATCGGCTTGTTCACAGAATGTTTGGTGCCCGCCAGGATGAATCTTCAGCCAGGCATTCATCGTTTCGATCAGCGAGGGCGACATGGGGACGTGGCGGAAGGTTATCCTTCCCTTCTCCTTCTTCTTTTCTCGAATTCGGACCATGTTGCTCTCAAAATCAAAATCGTCCACCTGGCTACGGAGAGCTTCGCTTCGCCTCGCTCCGGTACGAGCCACAAAAACCATCATCGGGTAAACCCAGGGTTCCCTGGCCTTCATTTTTACATGGACCAGGATTTCCTCGATTTCGGACAACTCCAGGTACAACGAGGCCCACAAGTCGGCGACCTCGGCCTTCGATAGCCCACCCCTCGTGAGCTTTTGTTCGATCTGCTTGCAAGTCTGGAACGGCTGCTTGTCTTCGGTTTTTGGAAAGAGCAATCCATCATTCGGCAGGTCCGCTTTCAGCAAGCCGGATCGTTTCGCCCATTCCCAGATGACGTGAAGTGTGCCCATTTCTTTTTTGATGGTTCCAGGGCCGACCCCATTTCCTCTTCGGCCAGGCTCCTTCAGTCGTTTGTTCACATGGGCTTGAAGCTGCTCCAGCGACAAGGGAAGACGGCAATCTTCGCCAAGGGTGCGGAGAAAGTGCTTCTTGTGAACCTTCTCCGTGGCGACGGTGTTCTTCTCCTTGGCACCTTCGGGCTGGGCTGCATCGTAAAGGTCGAAGAGTTTTTTCAGGGTCAACTTTTCCGACAGGGTGATCTTGGCTTCTGTGCGTTTGCCGCCAGTCATCAGGAACGTCGGAAGGTCCGCATCATCGGGAAGGGGCGTCACGCCTTCCTCAAGGTATTCCAGGTTACGGTTGACCACGCCGAGTTTGGCTTCCGCCGTGACCTTGTTTTTGGTCTTCAGGCTTTTCTTGTAGAGCTTGCCAGCGTAGCGGAAGCCGAACTTGAAGATGCCTCGTTCTTCGATTAGCCAAGCAGCCATGAGCGTTCCTCGGTAGCAAATTCCAGGGGCCAACGTCTACCCCTCATTGTAGCCACGTTGCTACCAATCTGCTACCAAAACGCCACAAGGGACTTGAGGCGGTTGCCGCAAGTCCCTTGTTTAATTTGACTTAAAACTATTCAAATAAGCTGGGGTACTAGGATTCGAACCTAGACAAGCAGATTCAGAGACTGCTGTGCTACCGTTACACTATACCCCAATTCAAAATCATGATACCGTCGCGGCTGAAAAATGCAAGACACCCTGGAAACGAGGCAACCCAGAAGTGATTGACACTTCTGGGTTGCCTTCGGTTTTGCTCAATATTCTATGCATTGCCCGCGAACAGAGTGTTGATCGGGCGGCCGTTTTGGCCGGCGATGGCGAACGGGCGGCCGATGGCGTCACGTACTTGCGTGCTGGGGTCGATGCCAAGGCCGCGGTAGATCGTGGCGAAGACGTCGCCGATGTTGACGCGATCGCGCGCCACGTCCATGCCGTCTTGATCGGTGGCGCCGAACGCCTGGCCGCCGCGAATCGCTCCGCCGCCGACGACGACTGACCAGCAGCGTGCCCAATGGTCGCGGCCATTGTTCTGATTAATACGCGGCGTACGGCCGAACTCGCCCATCCAGACAACGACGGTGTTTTGGAGCATACCACGATCGGCGAGATCGCGGACCAGGCTGCCCATGGCCTTGTCGACCGTCGGCTGCAAGCGTTGCGAATGGGCGTCGAACGTCTGGTTGTGCGTGTCCCAACCGCCAAGCTGAATCTCAACTGCCGAGACGCCTGATTCAACAAGTCGGCGAGCCATGATGGCGGCACGGCCGAAGTTGCTGGCGCCCATGCCAGCGGCGCCGTATTCTTCCATTAGCTTCGGGTTTTCGCCCTTCAGATCGAAGACTTTGCCTTCCTTGGAAGCGACGAGGCTGAAGCCCTTGTAGTAGATGTCGCGATGTGCCTTGGACGCATCGGAGAACTTCGCACGTTCCCGCAGGCGGGCGGCACGCTCGGCTTCGGTGCCGGTCGGCATATTCGCGGCCAAGTGTGGCACGCGGCCGTACATGAATTGGTCTTCGAGTTCATAGAAGAGGCGCTGGCGACGACGAACGCGATCTTCGAGGTCCGTGCTGCCCGAAGCGCCCAGCGATCCGGGAGCGCGGATGTTTTCCGGCGGCGTGCCCGGATTCTGCACGGTGAACGGCGAATAGTTCATGCCGAGGAAGCCCGGTCCGCCGGCGTTGCCGCCGACGGCGATATAACCTGGCAGCGAGATGTCTTGATAGCCCGGGAGCTTGGGGGCTTCGTGCGCCGCGACTGCACCGAGCGACGGAAACGCGATGGCGGGGTTCGGCGTGTACGACGAATGCATCAGCTGCGTGCCGCGATTGTGATCGCCTTCAGTCGTCGATAGAGAACGGACGATGGCGAGATGCCGCATCTGTTCGGCAATTCGCGGCAGATGTTCGGAAATCTGCACGCCCTGGCCGGTGGTGTTGATGGTCCGGAACGGGCCGCCCGTGGGGCGACCAGGTTTCAAATCCCAAAGGTCCATCGCCGCGGGGCCGCCGGACATCCACAGGATGATGACGCTCTTGTTGGCGCGCCGTAACGTCTGAGCGTTGGCCTGGATATTTCGGATGAACTCCATGCCTGGAACTGCCAGAGCGGAAGCTGCCGCAACATGACTGAGGAAATGTCGCCGATTCATCGTCATCGAAACACCCGCTTTCGTGGAAAGAGCCCATCCAGTGCACGGTCTTGGATTAAATGTTAGTTTTGCCGGTTTTGCCTGTGTTGTCAATAGGTTAGCATAAGTTTGCCTGCCTCAGATGGTACTTTGACGAAATGGCACGGAAAAAGTTCCGAAAAAATGAAAAAATGAATTGAAACCGCGCGTGAGGTGAATTGCGAATTCGATGCAAGCCCCACCCTGAGCGCAGCGATTAGTACCGGTTGGCCATCGGCCGAGCGGTTTCGCACTTTCCCGGCCTTTTTCGGGGGTGTTGACCACGAAGCTGGGGGAGAGAGCCTTCCGCAAAGGCGTAAAGAATCACCTAAGAAATCGGGCCGGAACTGCACGACCCGATATGCCGCCAACGCCCACTCTCGTCGGCTTCGCCGAATGTGCCATTCAATCGATTTCACGAGCAACGGTGATTTGTCACAGCAATTCCTGGATCGGTCGGCCTTCGTTCAGGATCGGGATCGGGCGTTGGCCGGCGTCAATGAACTCATGGCGGTAGTTGATGCCAAGGAACTGGTACATCGTTGCCAACACGTCCTGCGGGCTTGCGGGGCGCGACGTCGGGTACTCGGCTCGTGCGTCGGTTGTGCCGATCATTTGGCCCATCCGCAATCCACCGCCGGCGAACACCACCGAGTTGGCACCTGGCCAATGATCGCGACCGGACGTCGGGTTGATCCGCGGCGTGCGGCCAAACTCGCCGTAGGTCATCACCAGCACATTGCGATCCATGCTCCGCTCGTTCAGGTCCTCGACGAGTGCCGCCACTGCACGATCATAGCGAGGCAGCAGGCGGTTTTTCAGTTCGTTGAAGTTGTTATTGTGCGTATCCCAACCGCCCATGTTGACGGTGACAAACGTTACGCCCGATTCCACCAGCCGACGCGCTAGCAACGCACTTTGGCCCCACGAATCACGGCCATAACGATCACGCACGCGCGGATCTTCACGCCGAATGTCGAACGCATTGCGGCAATCGGGGCTGGTCACGATCTCGAACGCATCCTGGTAGAAGCGATCGTACCCTTCGAGCGTGCCATCGCGATCGACATCGCGCCGAAGCGTGTCGATGCCTTGCAGCAGATCGCGGCGATTGCGGAAGCGCGTCATGTCGATGTTCGGCGAGAGGCGCAGATCGCGCACGTTGAAATCCGGGCTGTTCGGATCGCTGCCCGGCGTGAATGGGTTGTATGCCGCTCCAAGGTACGCCGACCCCGAATGGCCAGGCACGCTCGGCACGCAGACATAAGACGGCACGCGCGGCTGATTCGAGCCACGCATCCGCGCGACGACGGAACCAGCTGCGGGATTGAGGTTGTCGTTAATTTCGATCGTCGGCACGTAGCCCGTAAGCATCCAGTGCGACCCCATGCCGTGGCCGGGGTTCGTGTGGGTGACGGAACGCACGACGCTGATCTTGTCCATGATCCGAGCTTCGTGCGGCAGATGTTCGCTGATGCGCGTGCCGGGCACGTTCGTGGAGATTTCCTGAAACTCGCCGCGAAACTCGGCGGGAGCGTTTGGCTTGAGGTCATACATGTCGATATGGCTGGCCCCGCCGCCGAGCCAAATGAGGATGACGGCGGTATCGCGTGTCGCTTCGCCGCGCTGGCTCGCTGCCGCCTTGAGGCGAAGATGGTCGGCCAGAGTCAACCCGCCGAGTGCGAGAAAGCCGGCCTTGATGAAGCCGCGACGTGAGACGCCATCGCAGGAAGGATATTCGGAACCGTGGATATTGAGCATGAAAAAACCCTTTGAGGTAGGATTCGTTTAGTTTACATCATGCGTGAGATATGGGCAAGGCGATTCGCGTGTTGACGGCACCAATTCGCGTTCGCCAAAGGCGATCGGCTAAACGAATCACCCAAACCGCACGCCATGGATCGGCGGCAGGTGCTCTGCGACGCATTGCCAATCATCACCCTGATTCTCGGAAACGTAGAGCGAGCCTGTCGTCGAACCGAACGCGAGCGTCGTGCCGACGGCATCGATGTCGAGTGCATGGCGATAGACGATGTCGTAGGCGTGTCCTTGGGGCAGGCCGGCGCGAAGCGTCTCGACCGACTTCCCGCCGTCACGGGTGCGCGTCACCACGAGCTTGCCATCGACAGGGATTCGACGTTCGTCCTTGATGGCCGGGATGAACCATGCCGGCAGCGGATCAGCCGGATGGACAGCCACCGCGAAACCGAACGGCGACGGCAGCACGTTAGCCAGTTCATGCCAGGACTTCGCGCCATCGGTCGTGCGAAAGATACCGTTGTGATGCTGAGCCCAGAGGTGATCGGGATTGCCTCGACATTGTACAATGCGATGCGGGTTCTGGATCGATGGATCGCCCATGCGTTCCGGCGGCATGAACTCGGCCCGCATGCCGTCGGCCTGGCAGTCCCACGTCGCCCCGCCGTCGCGCGTGACCCAGACACCGCCGCAGGATACGCCAACGGTGATATGTTTCGAATTCGCCGGATGCACGCAGATCGAGTGGATGCCGGGTAGGTCCGCGCCGCCGCCGAACCAGTTCTTGCGCAGCGGGTGATCCCAAAGGTCTGCACGAAGTTCCACGAGTCGCCGCCGTCGGTGGAATGAAACAATCCGCCAGGGATCGTGCCGCACCAAAGCACGCCAGGTTCGGAAGCTTAGCCTGGTTCGAGCGCCCAGATTTTCGTGACTTTCCAGGGCAATGGTTTGCCGAACCCATCGACGCTGACGATGTCGTCGGGCTGTTTGGGAAAAGCGGGAGCGGGCCGTTCTTCCCAGGTGGCACCGTCGTCGCGCGACCGATGCAATTTGACGCCGAAATGGCTAAGGTCCAGCGCAACATGCAGCGACCCGTCGCGCGGATCGGGCGTGACGTTCGACATGTTATCGCCAAGAAAATGAGCGGATGCGATCTTCCAACTCGCACCCTGGCGCGTGACCTGGAATACGCCTTTGCGGGTGGCGACGTGAAGTGTGGTCGGCATACAGAAACCTCAAAAGTGTTGCCGCTTGCGGCGATAAAGTCATCCACCCGACAATGCCTGCATCACAAACAACTCGCTATCGGGCCTTATCGCGTCGGACAATTTCACGCGATCGTTGATCGGTTCGTTATCGACAAAGATCACCATATGAGGCCGCAACGCGTCTTGTTCGTCAAGCACATAGCTGCGAGCACGCGGATGAGCGCGGAAGTAGTCGTCAAGGGCGGCGCGCACCATATCGCCGTCCACGTGAGCCGACGGACACGCGAGATGACGCTGCACATTCGGTGTGAAGACGATGCGGGGCATTGACGGCGCAATCTATTTCGTTTTTGTACCGCGGCCCGGCTTCTGTTGCCGTTCCTGCGTTTTGCGGCCCGGCCGATACCCTTGCTTCGGCATGGCGTGGACGTAGTCGCCGCGGATGGCGTCGTTGGCGTGGTCGCGGCGAGCGTCCAGCGCTTCGCGCGGCGGTTGGGCGGGGATCAGGGCGTCGCAGCCGTTGCCGATGAGGTCGCTGCGACCGGCTTCGAGTAGGGCCTTGCGGACCTCGAAATAATTCTCCGGCTTGAAGAATTGCAACAGTGCTCGTTGCATCTTGCGATCGTTGAGATTGCGGGCGACGAACACCTCTTGCCCGGTGATCGGATCGATGTCGGTGTAGTACATGCACGTCGCAATATCGAATGGAGCCGGAATAAAATCCTGTACCTGATCGGGGCGATAGCCGTTGCGTTTGAGGAACAACGCGAGGTCGATCATCGCATGCAAATCGCTGCCGGGATGGCTGGCGATGTAGTAGGGCACGATGTATTGCTTCGGTTTGTCGGCGCGTTCAGAGGCCTTTTTGAATTCGCTCGCGAAACCTTCAAAGTTCACGTTGCGCGGCTTTTTCATCAGATCGAGCACGTGTGGATCGGTGTGCTCCGGCGCAACCTTCAAATGCCCGCCGACGTGATGGGCCGCGAGTTCGGTGAGATATTCCGGCGACAGTTGGGCGATGTCCATGCGGATGCCGGAAGCGACGAGCACTTTGCGGATGCCGGGTTCGGTGCGGGCGCGTTTCATGAGGTCGATGAGCGGGCCGTGATCGGTGCCGAGCAGCTTGCAGATGGTGGGATGCACGCAGGCGAGGCGTTTGCATTTCGCTTCGACTTCGGGCTGCGTGCAGCGCATCTTGTACATGTTCGCGGTTGGGCCGCCGATATCGCTGATGATGCCTTTGAACTCGGGGTCCTCGCCCATGCGGCGAACTTCGTTGAGGACCGATTCCTCCGAGCGCCACTGGATCGTACGGCCTTGGTGAGTCGTAATCGAGCAGAAAGTGCAGCCGCCGAAACAGCCGCGCATGATGGTGACGGAGTCCTTGATCATCTCAAATGCCGGGATTTTTTCGCGATACGACGGATGCGGCTTGCGCGTGTAGGGCAGATCGTAGATGGCGTCCATCGCGGCTTCGCCGATCGGCAGCGGCGGCGGCGTGACGACGATCGCCTGGCGGTCGTGAAACTGCACCAGCGTCTTGGCGTTGAACGGGCTGGTGTTGACGTGGATGAGGCGTGTGGCCTCGGCGAATTTTTTCTTGTCGGTTTTTACTTGCTCGTAATTGGGAAGTAGGATTACATCGTTTAGCCGCGACGCGTAGCGGAGCGCGGATTCGTCCGTCGGAGGCGCGATGTCCGCGCTCCGCTGCGCGTCGCGGCTAAACGAATCCGATTCCTTCGCGCCCATCACATAGGCGAGGCCGCGCATGTCCCGCATGTCGCGCACCGTTTCGCCCGCTGCCAGTCGCCGCGCGATTTCGACGATGGCGTGCTCGCCCATGCCGTAGACGATGAGGTCGGCCTTGGCGTCGAGCAGGATCGAGCGTTTGACGGTGTCGGACCAGTAGTCGTAGTGGGCGAGCCGACGCAGAGACGCTTCGACGCCGCCGGCGATGATTGGGACGCCGGCGAAGGCTTCGCGGGCACGCTGGCAGTAGGAGAGCGTCGCGCGGTCGGGGCGGAGACCGATCTTGCCGCCGGGCGAATAGGCGTCGTCGTTGCGGACTTTCTTGTTCGCTGTGTAGTGATTAATCATCGAGTCCATGTTGCCCGCGCTGATGCCGAAGAAGAGGCGCGGACATCCGAACTGCCGCCAGGGTTCGCACGTATGCCAATCAGGTTGGCTGAGCATGGCAACACGGAAGCCGGCCTGTTCGAGCACGCGGTGCAGGATCGCCATCGCAAAGCTGGGATGATCGATGTAGCCGTCGCCGGTGACGAATACGACATCGACATAGTCCCAGCCACGGGCTTTCATCTCCGCAGCAGTCGTTGGCGCGAACTCGCCGACGGCGCGCGGCATCGCCGAGGCGAGCGGCAGCGACAGTCGGCGGGAGTCGGTTGACATCATGAAAAATCCGCGAGAAAAAGATACAAGCCCAGAGGCGAGGTACTCGGAACCGCTGGGCTCATCCAGACCGGATCCCAAGGGTTCGGAGTGCCTCACCCTTGGGCTTGAGGCTATCCCATTATACCGTAGAATCGTGCCGCATTATCATGAAACAGCTTGCGCTGGTTCTCCTCGGTGCGAGTGCGGACGATGTTGCGGAGCGCCTCGACCCATTGGCGGAAGGTCGCCTTTAGCGTGCAGACGGGCCAATCGCCGGCGAACATGACGCGGTCGGGGCCGAACGTGTCGAGTGTGTGATTAATGACCGGTGCGAGATCGGCGGCGGTCCAGCGTTCGCGGGCTTGCACGACGATACCGGAGACTTTGCAGACGACGTTGCGCTGGCGAGCGAGGCGTTCCATGTCGCGCTGCCATTGCGTGCGGTCTTTGGCGTAGACTGGGCCGTTGCCACAGTGGTCGAGAATGAAGCGTGAATTCGGGCATGCTTCGGTCAGCTTGACGGCATCGCCGACTTCGGTGGGCCGCATGCAGAGGTCGAAACTTAGGCCGGCATCGCCGAGTTGTTGCACGCCGCGCACAAACGCCGGCGTCAGGCAGAAGCCGGGTTTGGCGGAGTCGGAGTGCAGCACCTGGCGGACGCCTTTGAGGAATCGGTTGCCCCGGAATCGGCCGATGTACTTGTCGAACCCCGCTTCCGCCGGGCGACCGCCAATCACTGCAGCCGCGAGCGGTGTGTTGGCTTGCCTGCAAAGGTCGAGCACGAAGTCGGCCTCCGCGTTAAGATCGCGGGCATCGACATCGACCTCCATGTAGACGCCCTTCACGACGTTCAACCCCTCGACCGCCGTCTGGTAGTCCTTAATGACGAAACTGCGCGCCAACGGCGAATCCTTCTGAACCCACGGCAGGCGCAAACGCGTCAAGTCCCACAGGTGTACGTGCGTGTCGATGATGCGCGGCATCGGCCTTTCCGGCTGCGCGGCTTGCGTTTCGGCGATTACGGCACCGGTCGCCGTCAGCGCGGCGGTTTCAAGAAATTCTCGGCGGTCCATGGCGTCGCTCCATATAGCCCGCCATTATGGCGGGAATTCAGGTGACCCGCCATAAAGGCGGGCTATATAAGTTTACATCATTCAACGACGAAAGCCCAGAGACTTCCGTCCCTGGGCTTTCGCTGTGAGCGATTGCAGAACCTGGGGTTTGCACGAATTATCGGCCCGAGCCGTACCAGTAGCTTGGAGCTTGTTGATACTGCGGCCAACCCATTTGTGGTGCGTAGGCGGGATGGTAGTAGCTCGGGTTGTACATTGGATAGCCGCCCTGCTGAAAGTTCGCCTGGGTGACAGGCGATGGCACCTGCTGATACATCGTGTTTGGCCCAATCGGGACGGGAATCGGCGGAATGTACGGGCCGGGCTGATTGCGGATATCGGGCAACTGCATCGGCACGCCCGGGCCGGGGTGATAGTAGGGGTTCGGCACGCCTGGACCGGTTTGGATCGGCATCGCGGGCATGTCCGACGCGAAGCCCATCGTTGGTCCGTAGTAGCCGTACATGCCGGGATTCATCCCCATGCCCATCATCCGCGGCGGCGCGCTGCACCCGCCTATGCTTGCGAAGGGTGGAACGCCGAACTGCATCGGCAGGCAGCCAGCGGCCACACCGCATGGGGCAGGGCAGACGCCGTCGCACACCAGGTTGCCCCAGCATATTGGCGTGAAGGCGTTATAGGGCCTTACTGATATCTGGGTGGTGTAGCGGTTGTGTCGATTCCAAAGGGAGAAGGGATTGTGGGGACTGAACAATCCCCCACCGAATGCGTTGACTTCACCCGTGAAAAGGGTGAGTGCATACAAAGCGAAAACGCTCAGGGTGAGTATTTTCCGTTTCATCACGGGAGTAGCCTCCATCCGTATCATCTGAAAAAATGCCGTCATGGCGGAATTCTGCGGGCAACGGAATCATCGTCCAGAATGGAATAACGAGTTGCGATAGACTGACGCGCAGAATCGGAATGTCAAACGGAGTGTTAAGTGTAAACCGCAAAGAGCGCATGACCATTGCGGTCGATCCAGCAAGGAACAGCGGCAGGAAAAAATAGCGAAGCCGTGAAATATCACTAAAGTTTGCGGGAAACCCTGACTCCTGATCCGTCAATTCTTCCCCAAATAGTTCGGCACCGCGTCGAGATCGAGCGGCGCCCACATCTGCTTGTGCCATTTTTCAACTGCGATCGCGGCCATGGCGGCGTTATCGGTGCACAGCATCATCGGTGGAATGAAGAGTTCGACCTTCTCACGCTGGGCCATCGTTTCGAGCGCTGCCTGCAGCACGCGGTTGGCCGACACCCCGCCGCCGATTGCAAGCCGCTTCAACCCGGTTTGGCGTAATGCCTGCCGAGCCTTGGCGACGAGGACATCGACGACGGCCTGTTGAAAACTCGCTGCCTGGTCCGCGCGCGGCTTGCCTGGACTGGGCACGGGGCCTTTGGTCTTGCCGACGCCGTGGATCGCATAGAGGACCGCCGTCTTCAAGCCGCTGAAGCTGAAAGCGAGACGGTCTTCCTTCAAAAACGAACGCGGGAAGGCATGTGCTTTCGGATCGCCCGAGGCGGCTTCGCGTTCCACGGCCGGTCCGCCGGGGAAACCGAGACCCAGGATCGTGGCGACTTTGTCAAAGGCTTCGCCAGCGGCGTCGTCGATTGTGCCGCCGAGCAAATCGAAATCAAGCGCCGACTTGCAATGAAACAGACTCGTGTGCCCGCCGCTCACGACGAGGCCGACGCAGGGAAAGATGTCGCGTCCCGCTGCCATGCGTGCGGCATAAATGTGCGCTTCGATATGATTCGCGCTGAGCAACGGCACGTCGAGCGTCAGTGCCAGCATCTTTGCCGCACTGACGCCAACTAGCAACGCCCCGACCAAGCCCGGCGAATTCAGCACGACGACCGCGCCGATGTCGGCCAGCTTCAGATTCGCCTGGCGCAGCGCTTCGTCCATCGTCGGTAGGAGCTGTTGCATATGGGCACGAGCAGCGACCTCCGGCACGACACCATGAAAGCGCGCGTGTAACTCGGTTTGCGATGCGACGACGTTGGCGCGGATCGTCAGATCGTCGGTGAATATCGCAATCGACGTTTCATCACACGACGATTCGATGGCGAGAAAATTCGTGCTCATAGTGATGATTGTAGGTGGCGTCGATCGAATGTTGTACGACGCGCAGCGTCGTGCTACATTAAAAATCGTGCGGGGGGCCAGATGAGAAGTTCGCGAAGATTCGATGGATTTTGGCAGTTGTGCTTGACGGCGAGCGGTCGATAAGACAGGATAATGGAAAGGATTTGTTTGATTCTCACGAGCACGCAACGATGCCAGATTCAAGTGAGTACCTCCGCCAGGCTGCCGCCCTTCCGTTTCGACGTGGGCGCGTATGCCTCATCACCTCACGCAATGGCCGACGCTGGATCATTCCCAAAGGATGGATCGAGCAGGGGCAAACCGCTGGCGAATCCGCTCTGCAAGAAGCCTGGGAAGAAGCGGGCCTGACGGGCGCCCTCGAAAGCGAACCAATCGGAAGCTACCTCTACGAAAAGGACGGCCGAACCTATCACGTTGTTGTCTTCGTCATGAACGTCACCTCGGTGGCTCAGGATTGGCCGGAGCGAGAAATCCGCCAACGAAGTTGGGTAAGCCCAACCGGATTCTTCGACCGCATCGACGACCCCGGTCTAGTGGAACTCGTCCGCTTTACGCTGCTTCAGCACGCCGATGAACACGCGGCGCTTGAGGCGTCTTGAATCCGCAAAACTGGCAGAGCCGCGCACGCAGTAAGCAGTCCATTCCGACTGCAAATAGCGTGCGCGGCTCTTCAATTTTCGCAAGCGAGAACCCGTGTTAGAATTGGTTCGCGTTCATGTCGAGTTCGTGTTCGAGTTCGCTGATAATATCCTCATCGCCGAAAGCGAACATCGTTCCCCAAATGTGAAGTTTGGCTTTGTCGGGTATCGTCACCTGGGGGTATTGCAGATTCATATGCGAGGTGACCCAGACCTTGCCTTGCCATTCCAGTCTCATCGGGCGGACTTTCGGCACTTCGTTCACGTCTTCCCACGCCAACGGCTTGCGTGAGATCATGAAACCGCTCGCAATTTCGCCGTCATTACGATCCGAACGACAATGAAGCCCGTACTGCAAGACCACCGTGTAGGTCTGTTTAAGGTCGCGATACGTAGCCGACTTGGAATTGACCCAATAACTCGACGCAATCAATAGGGTGAAAACGAAAGATCCACCCAGCGTTAAGCTGAGCGACTTGAATGTCATCAGAAAATTCCTCTAGTAGGCAGGATTTCGAGTTCTACTCGAATATCAACGAAAGCAGCACTCGATGCATTTGCGAAAGCGCCGCCGAAGGTAGGTGCAGGTATTATACCCAGATATCAACTGGAAGGCAACAGAAGCACGGGAAAAAGTGCGCAAGCGCTAGCGGCGTAGCGATTGGAAAATCCGATGCGAGCGCTCAAGGGCGAGCAGAAGGCACCGGCTATTCTTTCGCCTCTGGCGGGTCGGCAACGAGGCGGAGATAACGAGAGAGCAGCATCTGCAGTGCCAGAACGCGCTGCCAGTCGGCGTAGCCCAAGGAAACCTGCGTGCCGTCGTCTTTCGATAGAATGTTTTCGGTTGCCTGCACCAGGCCTTGATGGAGAAAATCGAATATCTCTGACAGGCGAGCAGCCTGGGACGGCGTCATTTTGAGGGGTAGCGGAGGCAGCGCCTTGTTGCCCACGAATAACGCATCGTTTGTCAGATGCACCGGTGCTTCGGGATTCACATCAAAATCGAGATTCAGATCGACGTGACCGGCGACAGTCTGTTTGTCGTTCGCACCTTCATCCATGAAACCGGAAGATTTCGCACCGATTCTGACGGGAGATTGGCCGATGCAGGCGAGACTCGCCATGCGTGCGGCGATTTCCTCATTGGAACCAAACAACAAGAGTGACCGTCCGACCCCGACGCGATCGCCAACTCGTAGTCGGCGGATCTGCACAGCCGTGCCGTTGACACGGGTGCCGTTGGTGCTTTCGAGATCGGTGAGGATAAAGTCATCGCCATCGATTTGGACTTTGGCGTGGAATCGGCTCACGCGCTCGTCGTTGAGGCGCAGGGAATTGCCCTCCTCGCGGCCAACGGTCACCGGAACATCGAGTTCACGGTAGATTCGGCCGCGATCGATGCCATCCAATACCTGAAACGTCACCGTGCCTTTGGCCATGAGAAACCGGCTCCCGTTTAAGATTTGGCTCGCAGTTCAGTTACTGCGATTTATCAACTTACCTTCATTTTGTAACGCCAGAGCGTTTGTGTCAATTCCAATGACGCAAATTGGCAGCCCGGTAGGTGGCGAAACCACGTCATTTGCCGTTTTGCGAGGTTGCGGCTGCGCGTTTGCACCCGCGTGATCGCTTCGTCTCGCGTGATCCGCCCGTCGAGCAAGTCGAACGCCTCGGCATAGCCCAGCGCCTTGCTCGCTTCGATGCTTAGCGGCCGATCCATCGCGCGCAATCGCTGTGCCTCTTCGATCAAGCCCTCGGCGAACATCGTCGCCGCACGTTGATTGATGCGATCATACAGTTCTGCGCGAGGCATGTCGAGGCAGATTACCGTTGGCGTATCGGTTGGCTTTACCTCCATCGTCGACCATTGCGTCTGCCAGACGCTGATCGGTCGTCCCGTCAGTTCGAAAACTTCGAGCGCGCGGATGATTCGCCGAACGTCGTTCGGATGCAGGCGAGCCGCGCAAATCGGATCGACCTCGGCGAGACGGCGATGCAGCGAATCCGATCCGGTGGCCTCGGCTTCGCGCGTCAAGCGCTCGCGGATCGTGGCGTCGGCGGGCGGGCCATCGAACAGCCCGGCCAGCAGCGCTTTTAGATACAGCGGCGTGCCACCGACGAACAGCGCCGTTTTCCCTCGAGCCTCGATCTCCGCAACCACGTGTTTCGCCTCGCCCAACCACCAGGCGACGTTGCCTGATTGCCAAGGATCAAGCACATTGATTAGATGATGCGGGACAGCCTCGCGCTCCGTCGGCGTGGGTTTCGCTGTGCCGACGTCCATGCCGCGATAGAGCGTCATCGAATCCATCGCGACGATCTCGGCATCGAGCTTCGGCACGAGCTCCAATGCCAACCGCGATTTCCCCGAGCCCGTCGGTCCGGTCAACACCAGAGTATTATGAAACGGCGGCGGCAGCATGGCATGGGTAATCGTATCGGAATCCTCCCTGTTTTTCCGCTTGCGGCTTAGCGCTCGCATGGAATATTCCGAGCGCAAAGAGAAACAATAATATCGATTTCCAACGGATTGCCTGATACGATCTCTTTGTAGAGGCGCGACGGCGTCACATTATCCGAGTCCGCCCGATGAGGCACCATCATGGCGCATTATACTGCTTCGCTCGAAATCGCTCGCCCTGCTTCCGAGCTGTTCTCGTTTTTCACGCGGCCCGCGAATCTGCTCCGACTAGCTGCGCCCGAGATGAACCTCTCCCTCCTCGCTGCGCCGGAGGTCATCGAACACGGGTCACGGCTTTCTTGGCAAGGCAAACGCTGGGGCGTGTCCCAGAAAATCATTCAGGAAGTCACGCTCTTCCTCCTCGACCAACAGATCGTCATCGAACAGAAGCAAGGCCCGTTCGGACACTGGATTCACGGCCATACCTTTGAGGCAACCGACGCCGGCACGCGGATCGCCGAGTCGATCGACTTCAGCCCGCCGAGCGGCATGCTCGGCTACCTCCTGACCGCCGACAAGATTCGCGCCGATCTCGAAAAACTGAACGTCTTTCGCATGAACAAGCTTCGCGAGATATTTCCCTGAGCCGTTGCGTCCGGCTAATAGTAATTGTCGCAGGCGAACGGAATGCGTTCGGGCGATTCAAGACGGACGAAATCGCGGCACGTCATGCCAATTGCCACGGCGTGTTGCTGAGCTTCGAAGACGATGGTCGCATCGAGTGGGATGTTGGCGTCCAGGATCGTTCGGATGTTATAGAGTCGGCCAAACGGCATCAAGGCGCCGAACTCGCAATCGTTGAAAAGAGCGCAGAGTTCGTCAACAGTCGCCAGGCGCACGGGGCCGGCCATGAGGTCGATCAAGCCCGGTAGATCCACCCATTGCGATGCCGGCAGGACTGCCAGAAGGAACCCGGTGGGGCCTTTGAGCAGTACGCTTTTGACGACGCGCCTGCCGGTAATGTGCAGCGACTTCGCCAGCTTTTGCGAGCTGAACGCGGGCGGGTGAAACATCTCTTTAAACGGGGTCTGTTGGTCGAGGAGGAATTGCGAGACGCGCATGGCAGTCGATCCGTGAGAATGTTGATACAAAATTCAGCCTGCCATGCAATTGAAGCATGTTTTTGCCGTCATTTCGCGATCAGTTTGCGCGTTTTGCCCAACTTCGCCGTTGCCATCGTTCCGTTCTTGCGGACAATAACACTTGTGCCGACGACGACCCGCGCTCGCCAAAGGCCGGCGGCTAAACAATACCGTGGAAAACCTACGTGACCGACATCGAAATTCTCCGACACGACATCCCCAAGGGCCGAATTCGTTCGGTCGTTTTCGACTTCGACGGCACCCTGTCGCTGATCCGCGAGGGTTGGCCTTTGGTCATGATTCCGATGATGGTCGATTTCCTCCGCGCGACTGGCACGCCCGAGGACGACGCGACGCTTACGCAGCACGTCGAAGATTTCGTCATGCGAAACAATGGCAAGCAGACGATCTACCAGATGATCGATCTCGCTAACGAAGTAACGAAACGCGGAGGCGCTCCGCTCGATCCGCTCGCTTACAAGCACGAGTACCACACGAGGCTAATGCACCGCATCCAGGGCCGACTCGACGCCTTGATCGGCGGACAAGCGGCCCCCGACGATTGGACCGTGCCCGGCAGCCATTCGGTGTTGCAGGCGTTGAAGGACCGCGGCCTGACGCTGTACCTCGCCAGCGGCACGGACGTTGAATTCGTGAAAAACGAAGCCGAACTGCTCGGTGTATCACCCTACTTCGGCGAGCATATCTACGGCGCACTCGACGATTATCAGAACTTCTCGAAACGGATGATTATCGAACGCATTATGCAAGAGAACCACCTCGCCGGCGACGAACTGCTCGGCTTCGGCGATGGCTTTGTCGAGATCGAGGAAGTCAAGCGTGTCGGCGGCGTCGCCGTCGCCGTCGCCAGTGATGAAGTGAATCGTCAGGGAATCAACGCCTGGAAGCGCGATCGCCTGGCGCTCGCCGGCGCCGACCTCGTCATCGGCGACTACCGCTGCCTCGATCGCTTAGTGGCGTTGTTGTTTGAACGTTGATTTGAAGGAATGCCGCGTGGCTCTGGGCGATTCGGCGCTTCCATTGACCAGGGATTCAATTATTCCCGTTTCCAGTCTACGATCTTGGCGTCGGCCCAAAGTTCCTCAAGCGCGTAATAGCTGCGAGAATCGGCATCGAAGACGTGGACGATGATGTCGCCGTAATCCTGGGCGATCCATCGGCTTGTTTGATAGCCCTGGATGCTCAGGCGTTTCTCGCCCTCACCGGTCATATAGTCGTCGGCTTCCTCGGTCAGGGTGTGAAGCTGCCGACGGCTGCCGCCGGTCATGAGGACGAAGAAATCAAAGATCGGTGTGATGCCGCGAAGATCGAGAATGACGATATTCTTGGCTTTGTTGTCGTCACCGACGCGCGCAATCTCGATGGCTTGTGTAAGTGCGACATCAGCGCGGCTCTTCTTTTCGGCGACTTTCGTTTGCGTGCTCAAAGGACCTCCCGGTGTGGTGCCAATCGGCGGGGGTGCGAATATTTGGCCGAGTTTTTCATTGTCAATGACACGAAAGGGACGGCACAAGCTCACGTCATCTTATGCTGCTCCGCTTCGCCTCTTGTTTATTCTACGGCATGTCCAGGCAAAAGTCGATTTTGCGTCGTTCGCCGGAGGCGCAAGCGGCTCACGCCAAGATATCGCGCACCACTTCGCCGCTCACGTCGGTCAGGCGGAAATCGCGGCTCTGGAAGCGGTACGTCATCCGCAGGTGGTCGATGCCTAATAGGTGCAGCATCGTCGCGTGCAGATCGTGAACAGTAACGATGTTCTCGGCGGCGTTGTAGCCAAGCTCGTCGGTCGCACCATAGTGGAAGCCGGGTTTGATGCCCCCGCCCGCCAGCCAAACGGAGAAGCCTTTCATGTGATGGTCGCGGCCGTTACCCTGGGCCATCGGCGTTCGGCCGAACTCGCTGCCGAAGACGATGAGCGTGTCATCGAGCATGCCGCGAGCCTTAAGGTCTTTGACGAGGGCGGCGGCGGGTTGATCGACTTCGCCGGCGCTGCCGCGCATGCCATCGCGGACGCCGCCGTGATGATCCCAATCGCGGTGATAGAGCTGGATGAAGCGCACGCCGCGTTCGGCGAGTCGGCGGGCCATCAGGCAGTTGGCGCCGAACGAGCCGTCGGCTCCGGTGATGCCGTAGGCGTTCAGGGTGCGTTGCGATTCTTGGGAGAAATCACGCAGCGCGGGCACGGAGGTTTGCATGCGAAACGCCATCTCGTATTGGCTGATGCGCGTGGCGATTTCGGGATCATCGACGACGCTATCCTGAATGCGGTTGAGCTGCTGAACCGCATCGACGACATCGCGCTGGCGCTGGGCATCGATACCTTGCGGGTTGGAAAGATAAAGCACCGGATCGCCTGTGCCACGCATGTGGATGCCTTGATAGCGCGACGGCAGGAAACCCGAATGCCATTGCCGTTGCGCGATCGGCTGCGATTGGCCAAAACGTCCCGACGACGTGAGGACGCAAAACGCCGGCAGGTCTTCCGCCTCACACCCAAGGCCGTAGCTAAGCCAAGAGCCCATCGACGGTCGGCCGGAGATCGTCGTGCCGGTGTTCATGAACGTGTGGGCCGGGTCGTGATTGATAGCATCGGTCTTGAGCGAGCGCACGATGCACATCTCGTCGGCAATCGAGCCGATGTGCGGGAATATCTCCGCGATCTCCTGGCCCGACTGCCCATAGCGGCGAAAGGTGTGCTGCGGCCCAAAGCAGCGCAGAGCATTGTTGCCCTGAAGCTGCGCGATCGGTTGGCCCGCAGTAAACGACGTCGGCATCGGTTGCCCGTCCATCGCCCGCAAACGTGGCTTGTAGTCCCAGCTATCGAGATGCGACATCCCGCCGGCCATGTACAGCCATATGACTCGCTTCGCTTTGATCGGCAGATGTGGCTGAACGACGCCGGGTTGCCCAAGGCGAGTTGCGGGCTGCGCGTGTGACAACGACGCCAAGGCCGCGAGGCCCATGCCGGCAGCGGTGTCACGGAGAAAGGTACGGCGGGGGAGGAGTGGATTTCCGAACATGAATAATCTCCTGAAACGATAAAACGATAATACCAACTGTTTGTCGATCACGTGACCAAGATATCGGAGCCGCACCTACAGCAATTGGTTCAGGTCGCGTCTTCCATCTACAATTCGCAATATGTGCAGTTGTGTATCGGTCAAGCGGTAAAATAGAGGATAATTTTTGAAACCGCGTACATTCTGGAATCGCATGCCCGCAAGTTGTGCGCTAGGCGACTCCCATGGCGATCCGATTTCTGGGAGCGCTGCCAATAAATTCAACGTCTGTGTCACAGCTCTTCCGAATCGAATCGCCGTCGCAGGCCGATAAATATTGGCTGATCTCCACCATATCGCGCACGGATTCGGGAGATCGGATGGGCGATAGGATCATGAGGCTTGACATCCTTTGTGTTCCTCGACCATTCGTCGTGCGAGGTCCTCGAATTCGCTGGGATGAAGCTCCGTGTGTTCGCCGCGGCTGAAGGACTCGACCGATTCCAAGAGCAAGGCGTCAATGCGTTCCCGTTGCGATGGGGAAAACGCAATTGCGTTGTCGTCCATCGCCTCTTCAATCAGCGATTGAATGTACGCGCTCACATCAGTAAATCGCCCCGGCCCAACCTGGCGTTCCAGGTGCGCTTTCATTGCCTCGGGAAGCGTAATCGATAGTGTCGACATGAATGTATCTCCGGTGATTGATGATACGACTATTCACCTAGCTCTCTCTCGATGTCCTGACTCTCGTGAAAAACCCGCAGAATCACGACCTGGTCTCCTGAGCGGCGATTCCTTTTACCAATCGAAATCGCAATCCCGCGTTGCGAGGATTCGACGATTCCGACGGATTGCCGAGATCTGGGAATTCGGCAATAAATTCAATCGTTTTGTCGAGCGCCAACAGAAATCGCCGAGCTACTTGTTCTGCATGCACGCTATCCAAGTAATCGACGATCTTGTCCTGATCGCGCCACGACGCGTTTGCGTGGACGATTCGGATCACGATTTTCCCTCACGCGCTCGTTTTTCCTTGAGGTATTCCAGTCCATGTTTCAAGCAATCCCCTGGCTGCCACGGCGTTACTTCGCCGCGTTCAACTTCGTCGAGCGCCTCACCGATCAACCGCTCGGCATTCGCTTTCCACTGCGCTCGCATAAATTCCGTGAGTGCGGCTTGGACGAGATCGTTTCGATTTCCAAACCACCCAGCCGCGATCTCGCGATCCAGGCGCTCATTCAGGTCATCGGTAATCTCAACGGTCAATGTCGCCATGATGCACCTGCTTATCGGCGGGAAGATTCGTGGATCGTTCGTTTATTTTAGCGGCAATACCACAGCTATGCTACAGTTTTTCCGATTTCAATTGCAGCCCCGTATAGCCGCTCGCCCCTGGCGAGCGCGGACATGTTCCAGGCAACACGTAGGCCGCGCTTGCCGAAAGTGATCGGCTAAACGAGAAACGCCCAAACTGCTATCATTTCCGCATGAACATTCTTCACGCTATTCAAGCTCGTTTTCGCGCCGCGCTCGCCGGGCTGGTTCCCGATCCCGAGCCGTTCGTCGCGATGATTAAGCCGACGCAGGACGCCAAGTACGGCGACTATCAGGCGAACTGCGCGATGTCGCTCGCCAAGGCGCTGGGCAAAAAGCCACGCGATGTCGCGCAGGAACTCGTCGATCGACTCGATCTGGCGAATCTGCTCGAGAAACCCGAAATCGCCGGGCCGGGGTTCATCAACTTACGCCTGCAATCCGGCTGGTTGGGGCAACAGGTTTGCGCCATCGCCAATGACGAACGCCTTGGCGTTGCCATTGCATCGCCGGCGAAAACGTACGCCATTGACTACAGTTCGCCGAACGTCGCCAAGCCGTTGCACGTCGGACATCTCCGCAGTACGATCATCGGCGACGCCCTGACGCGCTTGCTGCGCTTCCTTGGCCATACTGTCATCACCGATAATCACCTCGGCGATTGGGGCACGCAGTTCGGTATCTTGCTCTACGGGTATAAGAATTTGCTGAACAAGGATGCGTACGCCAAGGAGCCGGTGCGCGAGCTCGCACGCATCTACGTTGAGGTTCGCAATCGCATCGCTCAGGCCGGCGGCGGGGACGATGAAGAGGAAGCACGCCATCCGATCGCCGACGTATGCCGAGCCGAGACCGCGAAGCTCCATCATGGCGATGTCGAGAACAACCAGCTTTGGCAGGAGTTCATGCCACACTGCCTGGAGGAGATTCACGAGGTATACACCAAGCTCGGCATCCTGAAGTTCAACCACGAGCACGGCGAGAGCTTCTACAATCCGCTGCTGCCCGGCGTCGTCGATAGTCTGCTCCAGGCGAACGTCGCGGAGGAAGGTGACGGCGGCGCCATCATCATTCGCATCAGCAAGGACAACGTCTCGCTCGTCCGCAAGCGTGATGGGGCTTTTACCTATACGACATCCGATCTTGCGACGATCCAGTATCGGCTCGAGCATTTCAAGCCGAACGCGATGCTTTATGTCGTTGACTTCCGCCAAACGCAGCATTTCGCGAATCTCTTCGAGGCCGCCAAACGTTGGGGCGTGACCGGCGTAGAGATGACCCACATCAGTTTCGGTTCGGTGCTAGGCCGTGAGGGTAAGCCAATCTCGACGCGAAAGGGCGACGGCACGGAGTTGATCGATCTCATCAATCAAGCGGTAGTGCGCGGCTTGGAGAAGTATGAAGCGAGCCACGCCGAACGCACGGCTGCGGGGCATGATGTTCCTGAATTGACCGATGACGCGAAGAGTGCGATTGCCGAGACCGTCGGCATCGGCGCGATCAAGTATGCCGACCTGAGCCAAAATCGCACCAGCGATTACAAGTTCGATTACGACAAGATGCTCGCCACCGAGGGCAACACCGCGACCTATATGCAATACGCCTATGCCCGCAATCGCAGTATCTTTCGCAAGGCCGATGTCGATCCCGCCACGCTGCGTGCGAACCCGCCAAACGTGACGCTCGACTCGTCGTTCGAGCGTGCCCTGGCGTTGCAGCTTCTTCGATTGGAGGAGGCGTTGCTGTCGGCAGTGGCGGAGTATCAGCCGAGCGCGATCACGGCTTATCTTTGGGATGTGGCGAAGGCGTTCAGCGGGTTCTTCCAAAATTGTCCCGTGATCCAGGCCGAGACGGACGCGCTGAAACAGAGCCGACTGCTGCTGTGCGACCTGACCGCCCGCGTGCTCAAGCAATGCCTGGGATTGCTCGGAATCAACGTCGTCGAGCGGATGTGACAACGATTCCGCTTGCGGCTTAGCGATCGTGTGTTGTTGATCAAGCAAATTGCAATCCCTGAACTGCACGCAATATAGGTTGCCTCGCGAACAACGACACGATATACTGGCGGGCAGGCAATCTCCAATTTCTTTCGTCGCTCTTCCATCCAGGTTGGCGCACCTGCTCGGATCGGCCACGAGGAGGACAAGTCCATGCGAGCCTTCCCTCGCTGCCTTATGGCGGTGATGCTGCTTGGTGTACTCGGAAACGCGGCACATTGTCAGCAACTTCTTTACGGAATAATTTCTCCGCCACCTACGCCCACTGCCTGTCAGCTCGTCACCATTGACCCGTTAACGGGTACGCGTACACTCATCGGCCCCGCGCCTCTGAATATTGACGCCCGTGGAATGGCCTTTCATCCTAACGGCAAGCTCTACGTATTCGATAGAATTGCTAAGGCCTTTTTGGAATTAGATCCTTCAACAGGTTTGCAAGTTGGGCCACCTAAAATTGTGGCACTTCCGACATCGGCTTTTAATTTCACTTTCCGCAATGCCGACGGAATGGGTTTTTTGGTTGGCTGGAATGGACTCGCCGATGAACTCTATTCTTTCGATATCACCCTCGCGGTACCTATTATTGACTAAAATTAGTACCGATCCGCCTAGCGCCATAAAAATTTCACGAGCGTTAGGTTTCGATTCACTCGATAATCTCTACGTGTACAACAGCTTCACTGAATTATCGTCGATCAACCAGGTCAGTGGCCTCAAGACGTTAATCTTGGCCTACGGTCCTGCTGCCATGAATTTTAGTGGGATCGCCTTCGATTCAACCGACAAGCTATTCGCATCGGAATACGGAGCAGCGGGTTCTAATCTGTATCGCCTCGACCTGCCTCCCGTTTCAACGCGAACGCTTGTTGGCAACATTACTCCAACTGACATCATTTCGGGCCTCGCTTTTTCACCGTCGAAGGGTATCGACATCACTCCGGCGGCCGTGACGTTGGCCGAAAACGGGCCTGGCGTTACCTACCAGATCAAGCTCCAAAGTCCGCCAACGGTTCCCGTCACCGTCACCATCACGCCGGACCCGCAGCTGACGTTTGCGCCGGCGACGTTGACATTCACGCCAGCGAACTGGTCCAGCCAGCAGACAGTCATGGTTACGGCCGTGGATGATTTGATCCTCAACGGCAATCGGACGTTACCGATCGCCCATACCGCGAGCGGTGCTCCTGAGTATGTTGGTATTAGCAAGATCGTCAACGTGACGATCAACGACAACGAATTCCCGCTACCGCCACCGCCACCGCTACCGCCGCCGCCCAAACCCGGTGCAGGGAACGAAGGCTCGTACGCCGGCAGCAGCGGGCCACCCGTAATCTTTGGCGGCAGCGAGGGCGCGTTCGGGTTTGGCCGCAGTACCAAAAACTCCCTGCTCGGTCCGTATGTGATGCGCGACGGCAAACGGGCGCAAATTCTCGCTTCCAATGTTCTACCGCCGGCGACGAATCTGATGGTGATCAACAGCGCTCATAGCCCTGCCACGCCGCAGTCCGCTGGCATGGGGCTTGCGGGCATCGTGCTACTCGCGGGTCTAGGTCTCGGCCTGGGTGTGCCGCTTGCGGTTGCCGGGTACAAGCATCCGGCGCGGCCCGTGGCGTGAAGGCGATACGGGTATTCCGCTTGCGGCTTAGCGCTCGGCTAATCGCGTGCGAGCGCTAAGCCGCAAGCGGAAATACTAACCCGCATGCCAAACCGCCCACAGCGTCATCGCCTGGTAGTCACGCACGAAGCCGGCGCGTTCGAGCAGGTCCTTCCCCATCGTCGCGGTGATCGGCTGGTCGTTCCACGTTTCTACCGTTAGCTTGTGGCGAAAATCGAGATCGGGCGTTTGCTTCAAGATGTCGGGCACTCGGGCAATGGCCAAGGCGAGATCGTCCGTGCTGGCGTTGGCGAGGGCGGTCAGGCGTTTGCCGTTCTGCTCGATCAGCAGCAGCGGTCGGCCCGCCTTTTGCACCAGCCAATTGCCCGCTCGACGCAAAAACGCCCGCGGAACATCGGGGCCGACCGCGGGCTCGAACGGCGCGCCGCTGCCATAGAGATTGGCCGGGTCGAGACTGTGCAGTAATAGCATCGGCGCTTGTGATTGGCTGGGCAACGCCAACTCGGCCAACTGCTTGGCGGCATCGGGCAGGGCGAACTGGGCGCCGGACAGGCCTTCGACAAAGTAACCGCGCCGCACCTCGCCCGCAATTTCCATTCGGCTCAGCACTTCATACAGCACGCGCCAGGGAACCGTGGTCTCGGCGAGCAACGCCAACTCGCGCGCGACGATACCAAACCGCTCCAGCAACAAGCGAGCTTGCCCAACCGCGACCGCTTCCGGATCAGGCCGACCCCAGGCGACAAGCGACCAGCGGCCCTCCGGCCATGATGCCTCCGTTCGCCGCCGACCGTCACGCAGATATGCGCGAACCTCGCCGCGCGAACGCATCGCCGGTGCCTCATCGCTGCGCGGAGGTTCACCGCGGCGGGCGACATCGAAGCGGTCGTTGGTCGCCAGGCCGAGCCGAACGAGCATCCACAGTGCCGGCCGGACGAAATCAATCGGCAGCTTCAGATGCTCGGCGATCTCCTGCGTAAACTGCGCACCGCGCGAACGCAGCGTATCGTACACAACGGCCGCGGGACCGGGCAGCGCGGCATCGCCGAGGTCGGGCGTCGCCAGATTCGTCAGCGTGTCGCGCGCGATGAACGCCAAATCGCCGGCGTCGTCGCGCATATGCCAAAGCCACTGCCCGCCGGCGATCCATTCGTCCAGCCAGGCGGGCTGATATCCCGCTACGCGCGAACGCAGCACAACGGCTTCCCACATCTTGTGTGGGAGAGTCAACGTCTGCAATCGATCCAGCACGCTACGCACGCCATCGGCGCTTTGCCCGTTCGTCGTGGGATGCACATACTGCCAGCGGGCGACGAAGTCGGCAAACTGCGCCGGTGGGCAGGTCATCACTTCGTGGCGGAGCAGCGACAACGTGCCACGCTGAATCTGCTCGAAGTTCTCCGGCGCTGCCCATTGCAACGGCTCGGTCTCGCGCGATGGCACGTTGACGAGCCGGCCCTGCTGGGTCCATTGTGTCAACTGTTGTCGGGCCCAGGCCGGGTCGAATGGATAGCGGCAAAGAATCTCCTGCAAACCAACCAGCGCACGTGTCGTGAGAAAGCGATGGAGGATGCTTGCCGCCGCAGCGAGCGTTTCCTCGGCATTGGCGGGATCGTCAGCAAACGCCTTGCGATAGCGTTCGGCGTCCTCGGCCAGTATCCAGCGCTGCGGTTCGGTCGTTGCATTCAAGGTGATTGTGACGACAACCTGCTCGCGCTGAAGCTCATCGAGAAATCCGCGAATGGCCGGCTCGATTTCGCTCGCTGTCACATCGCCCAGTTTGCGCACCCATTCCGCAGTCTCGGCCTTCGAGCGCGGCGGAAAGCCGACGCCGCGTAGCCGACGATCGACCGCTTGCACCGCGCGCGGATCGAGCGGCAGCGGTGCATCGCTATGCGAAATCAGTTGATCGAGCAGCGACGCATCGAGTGGCGCGCCGCCAGCGCTGGTGTTCGCTTCGACATCGTCGTACTGATACATGAACGCCGCCGTGAACGCGAACAACAGCGATGCTGCGAACGGCGATGGCATCTCCAATCGCAGCGGCTGGACCGTAATACCGCCGGACGAAATTTCATGCAGTAACGTGCGGATCGATGACAGGTCAAGATGATCGTGCAAACACTCGCGAAACGTCTCGGCGATGATCGGAAAGTCGGCGTGTTGCCTGGCGACTTGCAGCAGATCACGGCCACGTAATCGCTGCAACCAGAGCGGGGCCCGCTTTCCCGCAGCGCCACGCGGCATCATCAACGCGCGGGCAGCGTTTTGGCGGAAGCGCAAGGCGAACAACGCGCTGTCGGCGAGTTCGTCGAGAATCATGTCGCGCACGTTGTCCGGCGTCAGACCGTCGAACAGGTCGAGCACCGGTTCGTCGCTTTCGGTGAGCCGAATCAACACGCCGTCGTCGTGGTGCAAACACTGGGGCCGATAGCCGAGCCGTTGGCAGAGGCGATGCTCGATGGCGAGACGAAGAGTGAGGTTGATCGCTCGGCCAAGCGGACAGAGCAGGACGACCTGCCAATCGCCGAGCGGATCGCGCGAGGCTTCGATTTGCAGCGTGCGGTCGGTCGGCAGTCCGCCGGTGCGAGTGCGATGGCGAGCGACGAAATCGCGCAGGTTGTGAGCCGCGGCGGCGTCGCAGTGATAGTCGGTTTGCAGCCAATCGACGCATTCGGGCTGGTCGAGCCGATCGCCGAGGATGCGAAGAAACTTGCCCTGCGCTCGGCCCAGATCGCCGCTGCGGCCGATGCTCTCGCCGCGCCAGAACGGGACCATCGCCGGCCTGCCTTCGGCGCTTGACACAATGACGCGATCGGTGTCGATGCGTTCGATGCGCCAGGCGCTGGTGCCCAGGAGGAAGGTGTCGCCGATACGTCGTTCGTAGACGAACTCTTCATCGACTTCGCCGAGCCGAACGTTCTTGCCCGTGACGACTGCGTATTGGCCGGTGTCGGGGATCGATCCGCCATGCATGATCGCGAGTCGTTGGCTACCGGGCAAGGCGTGCAGCGAATGATGCACGCGGTCCCAGCTGATGCGCGGCTGCAAGGCGCAGAGCTGTTTTGGCGGCGGGGCGACATCGTTGCCGTAACCGAAGCGATAGCGGCCCGAGATCATCTCCAGCACGCCGTCGAAGGCAATCGGTGAGAGATCGTAATACGGATACGCTCGGCGAAGCACGGAATAGATCGCATCGACGTTCCAATCGTCCATCGCCACCATCGCGATGATTTGTTGCGCGAGAATGTCAAGGCAGTTGTGCGGCACATGCAGCGCTTCAACCCGGCCGGCGGCCATCTCGGCGGCGAGCACCGCGCTGTTGAGCAAGTCGGGCAGCGTCTTGACGAGCAGTCGGCCTTTGCTCGTCTGCCCGACGAGATGCCCTGCCCTGCCCACACGCTGTAAGGCGCGGGCGATGTTGCCAGGCGACTCGACCTGACAAACGAGATCGACTGCGCCCATGTCGATGCCGAGTTCTAGCGACGCCGTGGCCGTCACCGCGCGAAGCCGGCCCGCTTTGAGCGCTTGCTCGGTCTCGTGGCGGACTTCGAGCGCGACGCTGCCGTGATGGGCACGGACCCGAAGCGACTCGGCATCGACCGAATCGTCGGCCATCTCCGCCAGGCATTCGTTGAGCTGTGATGTGAGACGTTCGACGCTGCGGCGATTGTTGGCGAACACGATCGTCGAGCGATGATCGAGTATTTCTTGAGCGAGCCGGCGATAAATCGACGGCCAAATCGATTTCTCAGGCAACGGGCCGAACTGCTCGACAGGGCTGACCACTTGAAGGTCGAGATTCTTGCGCAATCCGCCATCGACAATCGCGACAGGGCGAGGCTGCCAGTTGCCGTCGGCGTCGCGCGTAAAGCCGCCGAGATAGCGAGCGACTTCGTCGAGCGGCCGCTGCGTTGCCGACAGACCGATGCGTGCGAAATCGCGGCCGACGATTTCGCGCAAACGTTCGAGGAGTAACGACAAGAACACGCCGCGTTTGTTCGGGCAGAGTGCGTGGATTTCATCGACGATGCAATGCGTGACGCCACGTAGAATCTCGCGAGCTTTGGAGGTCAGCAACAGGTGCAGCGATTCGGGCGTGGTGATCAGCACCTGTGGCGGGCGGCGAGCAAGCTTGAGCCGATCGGCGGTTGACGTGTCGCCGGTGCGGACGGCGATCTCGATGCGAGGCAGTGCGATGCCTTGGGCCTTCGCGAACTCGGCAACGCCGTCGAGCGGGGTTTGCAGGTTGCGAAAGATGTCGTTGTTGAGCGCTTTGAGCGGCGAGATGTAAAGCACGCGCACGTCGGGCGTCAGCGTTGGTTGCCGCCAGAGGCCGTCGAGACACGCCAAGAACGCGGCGAGCGTTTTGCCGGATCCGGTCGGCGCCAAGAGCAGTGCGTTACGTCCTTCAGCGATGATTGGCCAACCGTCGCGCTGGATCGGCGTCGGTTCGCCGAGTCGAGCGCGGAACCATTCGCGCACGGGAGGAAGGAACAGTCGCAGCGGATCGGATGGATTCATATCCGCAGGTCCGCCAACTTTGGCGGCTTCGATTTCTTGGCGAGTGCCGGCAGCCAACCGACAAGCCCATAGGCAGCGAAACAGATCAGTACGGCGTCCAACGGTAGCCGCGGGCCGGACATCGACTCGGCATGGCTGAGTATGACAGGCAACGGCAAGAGGAGCATCGCCAGCGCCGCGATCCGTGCCTGGCGCCGCCAGGCGTGGCTCCAACGCCAACCGAGGAACGCTAGTAGCAATAGCACGACGAACGCCACATGCAGGATCAGCTCGATTTGATCCACAAGCCAATCGGGCATCGCCGCCAGCACCTCGGGATCTTTGACAACGCGGGCAAACTCCCGCTGCCGGAGCCAGCGCTCGCCCAAGAAAAAGGTAAGCGTCGCCTCGATTCGGCGTACGCACGTTGCTTTCGGGTGATCTTGAATTTCGTCCCAGCAATCGGTTGCGAGCATCTGATAGCGTTGCGTTTGGTCGGTTTCCACCAACACCGCTTCAAGTCGTTCGTTGCCCAGCGCTTTGCGTAGCGTTCGCTCGTCCAGCTGCGAACCGTTCGCCAAGGGATTGTTGCCCATCCAAAGGTGCAGATACATCGAATTGACGATTGGCACAGGCTGCCCGGTCACCTGGTAGTTGCGAATCGACCACGGCGCGACCGCGTTGATGAAGCCGAACAGCGTGAGGAAACAGGCGAACCAGCCGAAGGGGAAGCGTCGGCATTCCCACAGCATCCAAACGATGGCGATCAGCGCGAAGGGCAGCAGCGATGCGCGGACGAACGTCAAACAGCCGAGCGAAACGCCAAAGAGGAAGGCGGTGAACAACCCGCCGTTCTGGCTGCCGCGAGCGCCCAGGGCGAGCGTGGCGACGAGGAAAAACGTCGCCGCCGTGCCATCGCTCAATTCCGCTGCGTTGACAATAAAGAACGGATGCGCCGCCGCCAAGGTTCCCGCGATAATTCCCACGAGATTGGAGCGAAACGCTCGCCGGGAGAAATAGAAGCAGCCGATCGGCGTTAGCCCGCTAAGAAGGCACTGGGCCCAGCGCATCAGATGATCGGGCGACTCGGCCCAGCTTGCGACCCACCCAGAGACCCAGGGATAGCCCGGCGCGAGATGGGTCGTCAGTTCCTCTTCCTCGCCAAGCGGCGCCAGACAGCCGAACCAGGCGTGGTCTGTCATGTTGGCGACGACGTTGTCCTGCACGCTCGGCGACGTTTTGCCGAGAAATTCCGTGCGTTCGGGATGATGGCTGGCGCGACCGGGGCCTTGCACTTCGATCGGAGTGTGCGTCCAGCCGTTCTCGGTGCAGCGCGCGAGATAACCAGCGCGCAATCCGAACGACAGACCGACGATCAACACCAACGGCAGAATCAACCACCAGCGGAAACGAGGCATCGGTATCATTGCGTTGCATCCTTGGCGTGAGACAGTTTTTTTGGAGCGGGGCGGAACGCGGACGTGAGGTCTATCATAGGCCACGTGAGGTACAAGACACCACTTGTAGAAACTTAACCACGGATATCACAGCGCGGCCAAGCCGCAACAAATACAGAATCACGAAAGGACGAAAGGACGAAATCACGAAAGGAATCCTCAACAAAACACGATAGATCACTGGGCGAAAACGATAGGCGAATTTCGATAAGGAAAGCAAGAAGGCATGAAGCAGAGGGTAAATTCAATTCCTGCCTTCCTCATAATTCCCGCCTTTTTTCGTGGCTTTCGTACTTTCGGGCTTTCGTGATTCGCATTCTGAATTTGCGCAAAGTAAATCTTCGCGGCTCGCAAAGATTTTGGAGGTAGGTGACACGGAAAACACAGATAGGGAAAAGAACTTGCATTGTATTTCCTATCGGTGAGATCGGTGTTATCCGTGGTTGATTTTGGTTCTCGACAAGTACTGTCGTGCGCCCCGGCGCGTAGAGTTGGTTTGCCTCTTGCAGGAATGGCCTGTTGCGGATAGGCTAAATACTCTAATTGCGGGCAGGAATTGCGCCAAATATAAGGAGACCATCATGGGTCGCAAACGGACGATGAACTATCGAGAACTGCGTGCCGATGCGGAGGAAGAGGAAACACGGACGGGGGAAGAAGAAGAAGATGATGATGATGACGACGACGACGACGACGACGAGGAAGAAGAGGCTCCTGAAGGAGGAGCCGAGGCCGAGCCAGACGCCGAAGACGGCGAGGATGGTGAAGACGAGGACGGCGCTCCGAAGAAAAAGAAAAAGAAAAAAGCCAAGGTTAAGGAAAAGGCTCCAGCGAAACCGAAACGCACTCGCACTGCGAAGGTGATACGTATGCGCGTCATTTGGGGCGTATTCAATAATTCGCACCAGATGGTCGCTTCGTACGACTATCCGAAAAAAGACGAGGCCGAGGCCCATGCCGCTCGCCTCGTGGCCGACAAGAAGACGACCCACTTCGTACAGCCCATCAAAGAGCCGATCGAAGAAAAGAAGGAAAAGGAAAAATAGCCTCTCCGAACCCGCGGCCCGAAAAAGGCCGCGGGATTTCGTACAGTAATCTCATCTCCCCATTTGCTTTCACAGTGGCATTCCGCTGACCTACCAGAAGAGCCGTTCCCATGGGCATCGAGATCACGCCGCGCGAATTGGCGGACTTGCTGGCGAACCATCATCCGGTGCGACTGGTGGATGTGCGTCAGGTCTGGGAGAACGAGTTGGCACGGCTGCCCGAGAGCTTGCTCATTCCGCTGAATGAACTTCCCAATCGACTTGCGGAAATCCCGAAAGATCCTGCCAGCCTGATTGTCGTCTACTGCCATCATGGCGTGCGCAGTCTGTCGGCTGCGAATTACCTGTCTCGCTTGGGGTTCACCAACGTGCGTTCCCTGGCAGGCGGCATCGACGCCTGGGCCTGCGAAATCGAACCAACTATCGCCCGCTACTGAGCCTTTGCCGCCAAAGGCTGCCGCTTGCGCCGATTCTCCGGATTAACGCGAGTGTGCGTGTTTTTCTGAAGAATCGGCTGAATCCCATATAAATTCTGGACGATAAACAGAGTAGTCAATCACCGAAGCTTTGGATTATCGATTTTCCGAGAGCCTGAGCGGCAGCGAAGGGCAAACTCGGATCCATCAAACTGAACAGGTATACAGTATGCCTTCCACGGGTGGGTTCGAAGCTGCTTCGAGCCGGGACCGTTGGGAGCAGCCGACTGGATGTTATGCGCATATTGGTCGGATGGGGACCGAAGGAATGCCGCGAATGCTGGAATGGGGTTAGCATTGCTACGGATAGTACAGCGGTTGTTCGCTGCTCTCGCGCTGGGGTGTGCCTGGAGTATCCTGGCGTCGTCCCCGAGCGTTGCCCAGCAAACGGATCTGTCAGACCTAATCAAACGCCTGGATCGGTTAGAGCAGAAGAATCTACAACTCGAAGCTCAAAACGATCAACTAAAAAAACAGATCGACGATTTGAAAACGCCGGCACCAATAACACTGCCGGCAGCGGCGCCTTCCGTGCAACCCGTCGCCGGCTATCCGAGTATTTTTACAACCGTTCAACCCGGCGCAGCGAGCATGCCGACGGAAAAGAGGAACGATCCAGAAAGATCGGCTGCGGAATCACCGCCGTTTCAAGTCGGCCAACCATTGAAGATGGAGGCGACCTGGCACAACGCCATGTGGTTCGAGTCACCCGACAAGGCGGTCCGATGGACGGTCGGCGGCGTCGTGCAATACGACACGACGTACTTCAAGGCGCCCAGTGCGGCCTACATCAACATCAATTCAATTGGTACGTTCAATAACCGTGTGGATACGGGCTACAGTCTCCAGGACAGCAATTCGTTCCGTCGTGCGCGTCTTCGGTTCGCAGGCAATCTGTGGGAGCAGGTCGAGTTCGCGGCGCAGTACGAGTTCGCCCAGGCTCTCGATCTTCGCCGCCGTACGCTTGGCATCAGCCCGACGCCGACCTCCACGCCTTTCAACGACTACGACCCTGGCGAGGATGTCGGGTTCAACGAGGTTTACATCGGCCTGAACCAACTTCCGTTGCTCGGAACCATCCGCATCGGTCGCCACCGCGAGAGTTTGAACTTCGTGACGGCAACACCCAACACTAACCAGATCTGGCTGGAACGCGGCCTGCTGTTCGACGCCTTCAACGGCGATTTCAACTTTTCCAACGGCATCACCGTACAGAACACCTATTGGAATGATCGAATCTACACATGCCTCGGCTTTTTTCACGCCAACAACAACAGCAACCGTGGCTTTTTCAGTGTTGGCGGCGGCGAATATGCCTACGACGGCCGTCTGACCGCACTGCCGGTCTATGATGAAGATCGCCAGCTGTGGGTCCACGTCGGTGCCGACTACAGCTATCGCATACCGCATCAAGATCGGTTGCGCTACCGCGCTCGGCCCATGATTCGCAGCGGCACGAGTTTCCAGACCCCGAATATACTCAACACCGGCGCGATCTTCACGAACGACGCCCAGCAGATCGCCAATCTGGAATAGGCGAGGGCCTACGGTCGCTTCACCTTCGCCGCCGAAGGCACACGCAGCTGGGTGCGAACGCCTTCTCGGGCGCGGCACCGGGGACCGCTGGCGCCGTCAGCCGAGGGACCTATGCCGCGCAGGGCGGATACGTCGAGGCCCTCTGTTTCCTCACTGCGGACCATCGCAAATATGTAAAGGAGCGACCCGGATATGCGCGGGTTACGCCTTCCAGTACGTTCTACTTCATGGATACCGAGCATGGATACCGAGAAGGGACGTCTGTTCAGCCGCGGCGCATGGGAAATCGGGGCCCGCTACGACTACGTCAATCTGTCTAATAACGGCATCGATGGCGGCGAGTCGAGTGCGTACACAGCCTGTGTCAATTGGTATCTAAATGCCAACCTGCGCGTGCAGGCGAACTACTCGTGGATGGACCGCCATTTCGACGCGCCCAGCACGGTCGGGACCGATGGCCGGGTCGAAGGTGGATTCCACAGCTTCGGCCTGCGCTTCAACCTGGATTTCTGATTCATCCCCGAAGTGGCCCCACGGCACAAGCATAAGCCGCTCGTTGATTGCGCCGCGGGATGAGAGCAGGCCATAGCAACACGAGCCTATGCTACCTCACGTAGCGATGGATGCGCGCCGAGCGTACTTTCGAGCAACGTGAGTAGGTCGCCGACCGTGACGAGGTTCGCCAATTCCTGTTGCGTCAAGCGGATGCGAAATTGCCGTTCTATTTGTGACACGATGCTGACGACATCGACCGAATCGAGGCCAAGATCGGCGCGCAGGTCCTTGTCATCGCTGACATCGGCGTAGGTTTCGCCCGTGTCTTCTTGCATCAGCTGAATCAGCGTTTGACGAATGGTTTCACGGTCCTGCATGACGATCTCCAGTTTCCTAATGCGGCTATCAGCTATTCCACACGCGGGTGAGATTGACGTGTTTTCAGAGCCTGAGCGCCAGCGAAGGGCATACGCAGCCCTTCGCTGGCGCTCAGGCTCGGATCAGACAAATTCAACCGTGGGCAGTATAAAATGATTTACCTATGACTGACTCCTGACTCATCGCCGAACTCCGTTGAGTTGCACGATAATCTTGTGCCCGGATTCCGTTGATTCCTGGCGTACGAGGCGGTGATAGCGGTCGTACCAAACTTCCACGGGGCCGGTGTTCGTGGACACGACGAAGTGGTAGCAATCGACGAAATCATTGCCAACTTTCAGCTTCTTCGCTCCGCTGTATTTCAATTCGCCGGTGAACTCCTTGCCCGTATCGACTTCGAGAATCGGAATCTTGGTGTTATGGAATCGGCTGTCGGCCAACTTCCAGAAGCTATTGGTCCAGACCTCAGGATTGACGACGCTCTCGCGATTGTTGACACGCACACGCAACTGATTGTTATTGAGCGAGGCAACGACTTCCGTTCGTTTGTTGTTCTCGTGTGCGATGGTCTTCATCGCGATCAGCCGACCTTGCTTCCACCATTCTTGCGTTTCGACTTTCAATGTGAAATCGATAATGACCTGACGAAACTTGACATCAAGCGTCGCTGACATGTACGATGTGCCATCGTTTTTCTGCACGAGCAACATGCGCGACGTGCCAGCTTCTTTGCCATCGACGAAGACGGAGAAGTCACGTTGTTCCGTATCGTCGGCGCGAGCGGGCGGCGTGGTGAGGAAAAAGAGAATCGTCGCCAACACGCAACGACCCATTCGGCATCCTGCCTCGGACATGGCGTCACCTCAAATGCAGCGGTATTCAGTGGTTTCTGTTGACACCGCGAGTCGAAAAATCATCCTTTGAATAGCGATTTCGCGAGAGCATGATGATATTAACAAAACCGAGTGTGCTAGGCCAAGACGAATTGGAACGGGACGATAGGAGCAGGCCCCAGACCGCCAGGTTTCTCCAATCTCCTCCAATATCGCCGGTCGGCGCTCGTTGGCCGGGCCTTCGGTGCAAATGCAAAATGCGCAAGTCCCGCTAACGAGCGCCATTTGTCGCCTGCAATCACTCGCATTCACGCATATATCGCATGCTCTCCCGCGCGATCGTGATGGGGTCGGGCGTGTAGTCGAACACCTCCACCGAGACCCAGCCGGTGTATCGCGCCTCTTTCAACGCTTCGAAGATCGGCTTGAAATCGACAGCGCCGAAGCCCGGCCCGCGGCGATTGGCGTCATTGGCGTGGAAATGCCCGAGCCGAGAGGCGTGGGTGCGAATCAGGTCGGGAATCGCGATCGTCTCCGAACTCATCGCCTTCACGTCGAGATGCAGTACGAAGTTCGGATGCTTGAGTTGGTCGAGAATAACACACGCCTCCGCCGCCGTCTGAATGAAGTCGGCCTCGGTCGGCGCGAGCGGTTCGAGACACAAACGGACGCCCGCATCGGCGACGCCATTCGCGGCGAGGCGGAACGTGTCGACTGCCCAGTCGATCGCTTGTTCGCGCGTGGCGCCTTCGGGAATGCGGCGCTGGGCGGGCGAGCCGAACACCATCAGATCGCCGCCCATATCGCGACAGGCCTTGGCGAGTTCGACGATATACTCGGCCGTGCGCTGGCGGATCGTCGGGTCTGGCGAGGTGACGTGGAACCCTTCGGTCTTGGCGAGAAGCCAATGCAACCCGATGATCTGCACGCCCGCCGACTCGCCCTCGGCACGCAGCTTCTTGCGCTGTTCGAGCGTCACATCGGTGATGCGCGGGGCCAGCGTGAACGGCGCGATCTCTAGCCCCGTGTAGCCCAATTCCGCGCAGGTTCGGCAAACCTTGGCGTGGTCCCAACCTTCAAACGTTTCGTTGCAAATCGCATATCGCATTTTTTATCTTTCGAATTATTGAATGTTTGTAGCTTCGTGAAATCCGAATCCGAAAAAGTGCCATGAAAAAAAGTCGCGACTATCTACGTTCGTATTTTCGAGTTTGAGTTTGTCTCGGATGTCGTGTTTCTATTTTCGGATTTCATCCCACTATTTAAGTTTGATCTTCACCGCATTCCCGTCGGCTGGATACTGGTAGAGCGTCAGGTCGACCGCGCCGAAGGCCGGCATCGCGTCGTAGAACGCGGCGGGGCTGGTCACCGGGCGATCGTTGCATCGCGTAATCACGTCGCCCGTTTTCAGGCCCGCGCGAGCGGCGGGCGAGTTCGGCTGCATTTCGCTGACCAACACACCCGCAGGCAGAAGGAACCAGCGCGGCGGTTTTTGCACGACAAGGCTGGCGTAATCGACACGCATTCCGCGCAGCATGGGCCGACTGCCGGTGGACGAGTAGATACGCTCACCGGGGACGTATAACTTGCCAAGCGTAACCTCGGAGGCGATTTCTTGCCCGCCGCGAACGATCTGCAGGCGGACCTTGGTGCCGGCGAGTTGGGTGCCGATGACAACGAAGATATCGTCACTCGTGTTGATTGGCTTGCCGTTGACGGCGATAAGTACGTCGCGGTCCTTGAGTTTGCCATCGAGATCGGCGGGCGTGCCTTTGCCGACCTGGCTGAGCATGATGCCGCGTTGGTCGTTGCCTGGGCGTTCCTCGAAACCGACACCGAGAAATCCGTAATCGATCTCCTCGCCGCGTTTGAGAACGTCGATGATGCGCCGCATGCCCGAGTTGACCGGAATCGCAAACCCGCCAGGCGTTTCTCCACCCTGAATGGCGGCGAGCGCGGTGATTAGGCCGATCATTTCGCCCTGGAGATTGAGCAACGCGCCCCCGCTCGAACCGAGGTGTAAGCGTGCATCGGTTTGCAGCAGCGTGCTGTAATATTGCAACGGCTTGACGCGATCTTCTTCTTTGAAACCATGCATCACTCGGCGACGAATATTACTGAGGATGCCCAACGACGCGCTCGGCTGGCCATCGTGAAAGCCGGCGGCGTACGGATTCGCCAGCGTCACGATAAACTGCCCGCGCTGAGCCTGGTCGGCGTCGCCCAGCGGGATCGCCTTCAACGGCAGGATTTTTGCGTTCAATACCTTCAACATCGCCAGGTCGCTGCGCGGGTCGGCAGCGTGAATGTCGGCGTAGCTGCCTTTGCCACCCGGCAGGCGTACGAATATCTTCGTCGCATCCTGCACGACATGATAATTCGTGAGAATATACCCATTTCTGTCGATCACCACGCCGCTACCGAACGCTTGAGGCAGATGATTGGGATCGGCCAGGTCGAGTTTTTTTTGTAATAGGATGCGATCCTTTTCGGAGAGATCACCCAATCCTTTGAGCATGAAGGGATCGAACGTGCCGAGCTTTCCGGGGTAGTCCTTTTCACCGTTCTGTGCGACGCGCTGATAGGCATCGGATCGCGAAACGAGAATGCAGGCTATCGCCGCTTCGGATTGCTGGATCACCTTCTGTACGGTCTTCTCGACCTTGTCGACCTGCGGGTTCAGCTGCGCCCGCGCGGGAGGCGCGGTGCCGATCATTATCGCGAAAATTGCAATATGCCAGTGTTGCATCGAAATCCCTGCAGTTCTGTTAGCCGTTACCTGGACACTCTAGCGACGGGGAACTGTACCGTCGATTTCGCGTTCGGCTAACAACAAATGCCTCACCTTCTTTCTATTCGATCGCCCCCCCTCTTACCAAGGGAAATGCCAAAGTGAAGACGAATGGATACATTGGCAAGGACATCAATCTATCCCGATTTCAGAGGTTGCACTCATGGGGTTGCTCGCTGATTGGCAGATTCGCAAAGACATCAAGATCAAACCCTTCGCTGAGGAAGGGAAACGGCCCGGCGTCGTCTCGTATGGCTTGACGAGCTACGGCTACGACGTCCGCGTGGGCCGAAAGTTCAAAGTCTTCACCAACCTGTATGGCGCAATCATCGATCCGAAGCAGTTTGCGGAAAACGCCTTCGTGCCGATCGAGGCCGACTCGTGTGTCATCCCGCCGAATAGCTTCGCGCTGGCGGAGACCGTGGAGTATTTTGAGATCCCGCGCGACGTGCTGGCGATCTGTCTAGGTAAATCTACGTATGCACGTTGCGGCATTATTGTGAACGTTACGCCGTTGGAACCGGAATGGCGTGGCAAGATCACGATCGAGATCAGCAACACGACCCCCCTGCCTGCCCGAATCTACGCCAACGAGGGCATCGCGCAGATTCTATTCTTTCGTGCCGAAGCGGTGTGTGAAAAGAGCTATGCGGATAAGAAGGGCAAATATCAGGATCAAACCGGTCTGACGTTGCCGTTCGTCGATGGCAAGGGTTGATTGCGAATCGCCGCGATGATCTCGTCCCGTTCGGCCATCGCGCCGACACCGATGTCGTCGCAGGCGAGCTTTTTCTCGATTGGCGCGACCAGTCGCAACGAGGTTCCGAGGTCCGCGGCGATTTGGGCGAGTTGGCGCGCAGTCGCCGGGTGCTCCCACATCAGCGTGTTCATCGCCGGAGCGATAACGATCGGCCGAGTTCGATCCCAGGCCCGATAAACACATGTCAAGCAGTTGTCCGTAATCCCGAGTGCGAGTTTTGCTAGCGTGTTGGCGTCGCAGGGTGCGATGACGAACAGGTCGGCCCAGCGGCGCAGTTCGATGTGCAACACCGGATCGCCGCGCTGATAGCGAGTGTCGGGCCATTCGTCGGCGTCAAGCGTGATCAGGTTCTTGTTGCGCTCGCCTGTAGACGTGGAGGCGATGCTGGCGGGTTCGAAGAAGTAGCAAGCGGCCGTCGTCGCCACGATGCGCACCTCATGCCCGGCCGATTGCAGATCGTTGAACAGGTTCGGCGTATAGATCGCCGCCACTGAACCGGTCACTCCGAGTAGAACCTTAGCCATGGCGTGTTCTCGTTTCGATGGCGTTCAGCACCGCGCCGGGCAGTTCTGCACGTGTGACTTTGCGGTAGCTATCGCCGAAGCCGACATAAGCCCAGTCGGCGGCGCCCTCCAGAGTGTTGGCGACCATCCAGTCGGCTGTGGAGTGGGTTCGCGAGCGCTCGGCGATGCGTATGAGTTCCGCTTCGCTCACGCCGACTTCGAGTTTGAATTTCACCAGGATGCCGGCAAAACTCCACTCCGAGCGAATCTTGTCGACCAGCTTGGGAGCGCGCACGAGCCGTAGCCAAAGCTCGGGTTCGTCACTTTTGATTTTGCCCGCGGCGCGATCGATCATCGCCGGCTCAGCGTCGTTCGATCGCCAAATTCCCGCGTCGAACGTCGTGCCTGGGGTCGGTGCAAAGATGCCGGCGGAATGATAATCGCTGACGGCGGCACAATGCACGATCGCGTCGATTCGTGAACCAGCAATGCCTGTCGCCATTCGTTCCGCGAGATCGTCAAAGGTGCAGTAAGGCAGACACCGCCAGCGCCCGGCATCAAACGACTCGCCGGCAAGCACCTCCGGATGCGATGTCACGAGTGTAACACCATGCCCACGGCGATAGGCTTCGAGAGCAATGCTCGCGCCGGTACGGCCGGTGAAGATGTTCGTGATGCAGCGCACGCGATCGATCGGCGTTTGCGTGTTCCCTGCGGTAATGAATAGCTCCATATGCGATCTCGCGAGGGTTTCGTTGACTTTATCCTAATAAAAATTCTGTGTTGAACTAAAATAGAAATGTCCGGTCATAACGCAATAGGAATGTCCTCTTTCGCCCTTGGGCAAGGAGGACAGCTATGAGCGTGCAACAGAAAGACCGGATCGAGATGAGCCAGCAAGAACGTGATCGACTCAAGGTGCTGCATGG
>SIAQ01000040.1 GCA_009697105.1 Gemmataceae bacterium
TGCGATGGTTTCCCCGGCTGGATCACGCTCTGGCGTGGCTGGCAGAAGCTTCAGGCCATGGTCGACGGTTATCGCGCCGCCCAACGCAAAACGAAAAAAAAGTTGTGGTAAAACTTAAGGCTGGCGCTCAGGCTCTGACCGGACAAATTCATTCGCTCGAATTATGATCGAGCACAAAGCCGCACGCGGAAAACTGGAATCATGCCGAGCCGAGCGGTCCGGTTTGTGGGTTCATTTTGATCTGTTCGCGCAGGATCGCGCGGTTAATTACTTGCAAGTACGCCAACGCGCTCGCATCAATGATGTCGGTGCTGACGGCTCGTCCGCGCAGCACACGGCCTTCATACTCGGCTTCGATCTGAGCCTCGCCTTGCGCGTCCTCATCTTCGGTAACGCTGGTGACGGAAAACTTGCGCAGCTTCACATACACATTCGTGATGCGTTCTATGGTTTTGAAGACGGCGTCAATCGGCCCGTCACCCGTGCCAGCGTCGCGATGAATCACGCCCTCCTTGTGCCACAGAGCGACGGCGGCGCTTGGCACCGTGCCCGATCCGCCGTTGCAGGTCACGGCTTCGAGCGTCCAAACCACGGGGCCTGAGTGCAGAACGAGTTCCGCCAGGGCTTCGATGTCGCCATCGTAGATCGTCTTCTTCCGGTCTGCCAAGGTCTTGAACTGGTCGAAGACCTTGTTCAGCTGCTCGTTGTCCAGATGATACCCGAGATCGCGGATGCGCTGGCTGAGAGCATGGCGGCCGCTGTGTTTGCCGAGCACGAGTTCGGTGCGCGATACACCGACATCTTCGGGCAGCATGATTTCATAGGTCTGGGCGTGCTTGAGCATGCCGTCCTGGTGGATGCCAGCTTCGTGGGCGAAGGCGTTTTGGCCAACAATAGCTTTGTTGCGTTGCACCTGCATGCCTGTAACGCGGGCAACGAGTCGGCTCGTCGGCATGAGTCGGCGCGTCTGGATACCGGAGTCAAGCTTAAAGAAATCATTGCGCGTGCGGATCGCCATGATGATCTCTTCGAGGGCGCAATTGCCCGCACGTTCGCCCAGGCCGTTGATCGTGCACTCGACTTGACGTGCGCCTTCCTTCAGCGCCGCCAAACTATTGGCGACGGCCAAGCCCAGATCGTTATGGCAGTGCACGCTGATGACTACATTGTCGATGCCGCGAACATTTTGTTTCAGATAGCGAATCGCAGCTGCATATTGCTCGGGCACGGCATAACCGACGGTGTCGGGAATGTTGACGGTTGTCGCGCCGGCTTCGATCACGCGTTCGACAACCTCGGCCAAGAACTCCAATTCGGTTCGTGCCGCGTCTTCGGGCGAGAACTCGACCTCGACACCGTAATTTTTTGCGCGGGCCACACCAGCGACGGCGCGACGCACGATCTCTTCCTTGGCCATGCGCAGCTTGAATTCGCGATGAATCGCGCTCGTCGCCAGGAACACGTGGATGCGCGGCTTGCTGGCATTGCGCAATGCCTCCCAAGCGCGGTCGATGTCGTCGTTATTGCAACGTGCCAGGCCGCAGATGATCGGGCCTGTCACCTGCTCGGCGATCGTTTTCACCGCCTCGAAATCGCCAGGCGACGCAATCGGGAAGCCCGCCTCGATAACATCAACGCCCAATTCGGCAAGCGCGTGGGCGATCTCGATTTTTTCAGCAAGATTCATGCTACAACCAGGCGATTGCTCGCCGTCGCGCAGCGTGGTATCAAAAATTATCAGCCGATTGTCGCTCATGGCGAGCAGGTCCTCGTAGCTTGGCGTGGGCGGCGCGGTCTAATAAAAAACCCTGAGACGATTAGTCCCAGGGTCCGTTATTTCTCATTGGCAGAGTGTGAAATATGGCGGCGCATCTAGGACAGATCCCCTCGAAGGAGAAGAAGAAGAAGAAGAAGAAGAAAACCCAACAGGATTTCTCGCTGGCGTTGCATAGTCACCGGTGCAATCTCTACTCTCTCTTACCACTCTAGCGCATTGTCCGCAAAAAAGCAATGTTAGTTGTGCGAAAATGTCACCGCTTGCCGTTTATCGCTCACGTGGGATGGTCCGAGCGGGAAACGCACACTCCGCATCACGCTCATTTGTTCGGGTACGGCTTCTGCCAAAAAATATCGCCGCTGATGTTCATCTCGGGTTTCGTTTCAACCTTGATGTCTCCAGTGACAGTACATTGGCACGCGAGCCGCATTTCGTCCTCCATGCCCAGCGACTCGAAGACGTGTAGCACGCCGAGACTCGCCTTCTCGATCAGGCCCGGCTTGCTGACGTTGTCTTTGCCTTCTTTCACGAGCACTCGGCACGTGGCGCACATGCCGTGGCCCATGCAGTTCAAGCCGGGATATTTGAATATCCAAGGATGCAGCTCGACCGCGGCCTTGCGAGCCTCATCGCGCAGGTTCGAGCCGGTGGGGACTTCGATTTCGACTTTTTCAGTGACGAAAGTGACTTTTGGCATCGCAGCCGTCCTTTGGATGTTGATCGCCTTGCCGTACAACATTGGTATAGGAATTTACCGATCGAATCTCAACGGGTTTCGTCGTTTAGCCGCTCGCCTTTGGCGGGCGTGAGCGCAGCGGTCAAACCGAAGCGACAAAGCGGCGAGTCCGCCTTCGCCAAAGGCGAACGTCCAAACGGGTAGCCGCCATGATTCGCCTCGCACATTTCAGCGATATTCACGTTACCACTCCGACGCTGGAGTGGCAACGCGAAGACTGGTTCAACAAACGGCTGACATCCTGGTTCAACCTTTGCTTCTTGGGGCGGGGTAAGCGGTTCGCCCATGCCGAGGAGGTCGCGAGCCGAATGATGGAGGAGATCGCCGTCCGTAATGTCGATCACCTGATTTTTTCCGGCGACGCGACGGCACTGGGATTTGAATCGGAAATCCGCCGCGCCGCCGAGCTTTTGCGCGTCGGCGAGCTGGCAATCCCAGGCCTGGCGATACCAGGCAACCATGACTATTGCACGGGAACCGCGGCGGCGTCGGGGCACTTCGAGCGCTATTTTTCCGCCTGGCAGACGGGGCGACGGATTGACGCGTACCATTACCCGTTCGCGCAGCCAGTCGGGCCGATTTGGCTGATCGCCGTCAATGCCGCCACGGGCAATCGTTGGGCCTTGGACGCCAGCGGAACCATCGGCGCCGCGCAGCTGGAACGGCTCAAGCGATTGTTAAACGAACTGGAACCGGGCCTCAAAATTCTCGTCCTGCATTTTCCAATCTGCCTCAAGGATGGCCAACGCGAATTAAACCTTCACGGCTTGCGTGATCTCGACGCGCTGCTCGCCATCGCAAATGCCGCCGGCGTCAACCTTTGGCTGCACGGGCATCGCCATGCACCGTATCATTTCCAGAAATCCGCGCATGCGAATTTCCCCGTCATCTGCGCCGGCGCCGCCACGCAGACCGGCCTCTGGTCCTACGGCGAATACACCATCCACGACACGACGCTGACCGCGCTGCGCCGCGAATACGATCCAACAACGAAACGATTCCGCGATGCCGAAACTTTTTCGCTCAGCCTTTCTCATAACCGATAGGCCCTTGTTTAGCCGCGACGCGGAGCGAGTTCGCCGTCCGCGGTCCGCTCCGCGTCGCGGCTAAACAAAACTCGTTGAACCCGCCGTACCTTGCCGTATAAAAATTGCACCTATCGCCCGTCACGCTTACTCGGAGCTTCACTAATGCGTCGTACATGGTTCGTCGGTTTGGTCTGTTTCGTTCTCGGTCTCGGCATCGCCGGTTGGCAGATGAGTGGCAACACGCAAGCGCAGCCCAAGGCGGGGCCGATGCTCTCGCACGATGTCTATTTCTCGCTCAAGGACAACTCGCCGGCCGCGAAGAAAACGCTCATTGACGCCTGCCAGAAATATTTGACGGGCCACGAAGGCGAAGTCTTCTTCAGTGCCGGCGAACTCTGTGGCGAACTCAAACGCGAAGTCAACGACATCGGCTTCGACATCGCCCTCCACATCGTCTTCAAGGACATGGCCGCCCACGACAAGTACCAGATCGCCAAACGGCACGATCAGTTCATCGCCGAGAACAAAGCCAACTGGACGAGGGTCCGGGTGTTTGATTCGTATATTCAGAAATAAATCGCGATGTTTACGTTTAGCGCTCGCGCCATCCCTCGTAAAAAAATGGCCCAGCGAGCGCTAAATATAAGCCCGATTATTTTGTTGTCATGAGAACTTCGTCGGCAGACCTGCACCCGCAGCAAAACCGTCGGCGGTTTTTGTCTCGCCGTCAACAATGACGCTGGCGCCGGTGACACGCGCCAACATCAACGTCAATGTGTTCCACGATTGGCGCATGGCGTCGTCAGCGTTGCCCCAGACGACGACGCTGATGCCGTCGTTATCGCGCCGCAGCGTGATCATGCCCCCGGAGGTGCTGATGCGCAGCTCTTTCCAATCGTGGGGCGGCGTCTCATCGGGAAACGCGAGCTCGCCGTCGATCATGCGAAGCTGCAGCGGGAACGCCCATGCGTTGCAATAGGCCGTGAGTTCGGTCCAAATGATGGCGGTGTTCCGTGCTATGCTGACTTTGTGTTCCATGCCCATGTCGAATCCTCCTTGTCGCGATATGGTACAGAGATAGCGAATTCAACCGGACGTGGGGAGAACACGATGCGAAATACACGACGCCGATTTCTGCAGACCAGCACTGTGGCCACTACGGGCTATTTTGTCGCGCCTGCGCTCGGGCAAGAGACTCCCACCTGGCCACCCGTGCTGCGCGGTGCCAAGAACGGCACAGTGACACTGCGTTCGGACCGCTTTCTCGACGTGCCCGACACCGTCGCGAAATCACGCCAGGTTGCTGGCGCCGCGGAGTTCACCGTCGCCAGAACCGCGCCGACCGTCGATCTCGCCTTCCACAATAACCTCGGCCCGAACGCGATCGGCCGACGCTTGTGGTCGTCGTGGGGCGACATTGGTCTCGCCTCCGATGGCAAGGTCTACAGCGGCATCGGCGATCATGCCGACGACGCCGGCGGCGATGCGCGGTGCTTTCTTTACGTCTGGAACCCAGCCACGAAGACGCTCGAACAGATCGTGGACATGAACCGCGTCATCCCGCCGCAAGCCGGGCAGCCGGCCTGGTCGAAGGTGCACGCGAAAATCGACGAAGCCGCCGACGGCAAGATCATCTTCTCCTGCACGCTCAACGACGGCAACCGCGCCGCCAACGCCAACTTCCGCTGGACGAAACAATTACCCGGCGGGCAAATCCACCAATACGATCCGCAGAAACGCCAAACCACCGTGCTCGCCACGCTGCCGAACGCGCCGCGTTGCACGGCGACTTCGCTTTTCGACCGCCAACGCAATACCTGGTGGGCGAATCTCGAAGTCGGGCCGAATGCGATCTACGGGCTTGACCTGCAAACGCGCAAGCCGGTCTTTCAGTCCGAGAATGGCGCCGTCGTGTTCAACCGCGCCATTGCTCTCGCTCGCAACGGCGACATCTTTTTCAACGGTGCCATGGGCAGCCTTTGGCGCTACGACCGCACCGCCAACCGCGTCGGGCAGACGAAATCGAATTTCGGCAAATCGCCCGGCATGCGTTCATCCACTCGCGAATCGCGCGATGGCCATCTCTTCGGCACCGCCCACCAAGTCGGCAACCTCTGGCGCTATCACGTTGCCCGCGACACAATGACGACTCTCGGTCCCGCCTGGCTCACCGGCGACTACATCACCGTCACCGAACTGTCGCCCGACGAACGCTTCCTCTATTATCTCCCTGGCGCCCACGGCCAGGCCTCGCGCAGCGGCACGCCCGTCATCCAGTACGACATCGCCAAGGGCCAACGCAAAGTCATCGCGTTCCTGGCCCGTGCCTTCGAGCAAGCCCACGACTACGTCCCCGGCGGCACCTACGGCGTCAAAATCAGCGCCGACGGCAGCACGCTCTACGTCAACTTCAACGGCCATCCAGCCAAAAACCTTCCCAAACACCTCCGCGCCAACGGCTTCGGCCTATGTGCTTTCGCGGCGATTCAGATACCGCGCGCTGAACGTCAGTAGTCCGCGGTCCGTAGTCCGTGGCAAATGCACAGCCAACAGCAGCACGCAGCCGCTTGAATTTGCCAAGGACTACGGACTACTGACCACGGACGATTCAAGGACGAATTTCAAATATCGCCTCGATCTCCACCGCAACCCCGTTCGGCAGCGATGCAAACCCCAGCGCGCTGCGGGCGTGCCAGCCGTCGGTTTGGGCGCCGAAGATTTCGTGCAGCAGGTCCGAGCAACCGTTGATGACTTTCGGCTGATCGATGAAGTCCGGCGTCGAGTTTACGCAACCCAGCACCTTGACGACGCGCAGATTGTCGAGCGTGCCATGGCGGTCGTGTACGGCACGCAGAACCTCGATCACGCATTCCTTCGCCGCCTCACGGCCCTGTTCGACCGTCAAATCCTTGCCGAGCCGGCCTTTGATCTTACTGGTGTGGCCCGATGTGAAGAGGAGGCTGCCCGAGCGCACACAGCGATTGAGGTAGCCGGGCTTGATCTTCTCGAAGGTGATGCCAAGCGCTTCGGCTTTCTTCTGCGGACTTGTGCCTACCGCGAGTTTCTTGTCCTGTGCCGATTGTGCGACAGGACTTGGAACGATGGCGTGCAGCACGTAGCCGGCGAGCATGGCAATGAGGATGGTGACGATCGATTTCATGAATGAGTCTCCGCAAGCCCCACCATGAGCGCAGCGACTGGTGGGGGTCTAGTTGAAAAACACCCCACCAATCGCTGCGCTCATGATGGGGCTTGAAGCCTTATTTTACCGTCACCGCCACCACGCGCAGATCGCCCGCGGCGATGCGCAGTGAAATCTCCGTGCGTCCTTCATTGCGTTCCACGCCAACCGCGCCCGCTTCGGTCATATCGCGAGCAGATGTCACGTTCAACTTCGTTCGCACGTTGACATCGACGAACTGCCGGCGATCGACACGGGCGATGCCGTTCTGCGTCTTGTCGATGCCGCGATGGTTGTAGAACGTGAGCAGCCAGCCGGCCTTGGTTTTGTTGGTGGAGTACATCACCTCGCCAGTCGGATGTTGGCCGTTGGCGAGACGCACATCGAATGACACCAGGTCGTCGGTCAGCGCGTTCATCAGAACGGGCAGGGCAGGGTGGGCGCGTTCGTCCAGGCCGATACCACGCGGCACGAGGATCGTAATCACCGCGCCATCGCCAACCTTGTTGCGCGTCACCAGCGGCATCTTGCCCTCGGCGAACATCAACGCCTCGGCCCCGTTCAGCTTCACAGGCACAACCTCGAAAGGCGTGGCGGGATCGGATGCGACACCGTCAAGCGACCAAGTCTCCGCGCGGATTGGCTTGCCGGCGACATCAAAGCCGAGCAGCGCCGCGGGCAGGTCTTTGGCCTGCGTGATCGTCGTCACGAGCGTGCCGCCCGATTTGACGTAGTCGGTGATCGTTGGCAACATGTCGCCCGTCAGCTTCACATCCCCCGCGGCCCAGACGACTGGATATTGGTGCAGCGCCTTCGCCTTGCCGGGCCGATCGACGAGCACATCGAAGATGTCGCCATATACGCCGCTGGGCATCGATTGCACGTCAGGCGATGCCGGCATGCCTTCGTTTACGGCGGCGGGGTGCCAGCAGACATTAAAGAGTTCGCGCAGTTCGATGTCGTTGATGTCTTCGGGGAAATCGTGCAACATCTTGCAGCGATAGTTGACGCGCTCATAGCCGTGGCCCGCGCTCAACAGCAGCGCGATCGGCGTGTACGGCTCGCCGCGATCGGGCGTCCGCGTGACGAACGATTGGAAGTCCTCCGTCGCCCGGCCAAATGGCGACAGCCCGATTGGATGCGTGCCTGGGCCGGGCAGCAGATACTGATTCGTGAGGTTCTGTTCCCAGTAAATCGCCGACGCGCCGCCGAGATAGTTCATGTAGTACAATTTTCTGTACCATGAAATACTTACGCCATCGGTGACGGCATATTTGCTGTGAAACCACGACGGAGCCCCGCGCGGGACGACAGGATTCTGCGTGAAGTAGTTGCAGGCATCGCCGAAGTTGCCCGAGGCGTAGTTGATCCATGTGCCGCCGTATTGCCGGGCGGCGCCGCGTTCGAAGGCGATACGCATCGGGGCGTGCACATTGGTGGCGTCGATTTCATAGCCAACGGTGCGCGAGCCGGATTCGTGATAGAGATGCGCCAGCGCGATCGAATCAACAGAAAGACATGAGATGCCACGCGACCAGTGGGCGGGCGAGACCTTCGTTTTGTAGATATTGCTCCAGGCGTCGGCTTGCTTTTCGCGCAAATATTTCGGCAATGAATCGACATAGCCACGCCGGTCGAGTTTCGATTTGTTGTCCGGCAGGCCGATGCCGACGGTGCCGATCGCCTCGCCGTGAATGTAGCCGAGGAACTGCTCGGCAAGCGGCCCTGTCGTGATCGCTTGATACGTGCCGGGACCGGACTTGTCGTTGTAACTTCCGCTGGCGTAATTCGTCATGATAAAGAACGGCGATTTCGTGCGTTCGAGCCATTTGCGGATTGGGCTGCCCTCGGATAGATCGGGCGAGTTGCCCAGATAAAAGCCGGGCGTCAGGCCGGGCCAGGACATGATCGGCACATCTTTCTTGCCCGCGAACTGCTTGTGGAATTTGTCGCGGATATCGCTCGGCGGCGAGAATTGGAAGAACGCATCGTAGACCGAGAGTTTATCGACATCCTGTTTGCCCCACCATTTCAAATCGGCGTCGATGCCGGTCCACATGCCGAAATCCCGGCTGGCGATCGGCTGACGCTGGCTGTCGGGCGCGATCGCGAAATCGCGCTTCTTGCCTCGCCAGGCGGTGCCGTCCACAGGCCGAAGCTCGAACGCCGACTGATAGGCGAAGCGCGGCTTCTCACGTCCGTTCGGGGTGAACTTGGCGTCCTCGGTCAGCAGAATCGCATCGACCTGCCGCCAGGCCTGACCGGGCTTGTCGATCGATACGATCAGCTTGGCTTGCCCCTCCGCGAGTTTCACTTTCAGCGAATCCCACGCAAACGAAAAGCCCCAGAAGAGTTGATACTCGTCATTCACCGGCAACACCGGCCTGACGCCAAACTCGCCGACGAAGGCGACCTTGTCGCCCTGCTCGACGCTGACTTTGAACGGCGACGTTTTCTTACGATGCTCGACAAACCGCACCCATAGCACATACTCGCCGCCGCGCGGAACGACGATATCACGCTGGCAGCGTGCACTGGTCTCATCGGCGGCGACACCCATCGAGTTCCACTCGCTCTCGCCGCCCTGCGACCACTCGGCGCTGATGCCCGGCCCCGCGATGCCCCAGGTCCCCGTCGCCTTGGCCGTGCCGGTCCAGTAACCAAATGAGCCTTTGACGCCATCGAACCATTCGGGTTCGTACCAAAGGTGGATGGGGGGACGGTGTTGGGCGTGCGAGTGATAGGTAAAGGTGAGAAGTATGCCTATCGAGATAATGAAGGGTCGCATAATGCTCCTAGGTTTGTGTATGCTGCTTGTGGCTTAGCGCTCGGAGCATCCCGCACGGACGTTGTCAGAGCCACGCACGAAGTAAGTGGTTGAATTTGCGGGCGTGGTATACCTGAATCAAGCTGAAGCAACTCTATCCGAAGGCGTGTGGCGAAACATAAACAATCCAAAGCCAGATCAGGACGCCAATGACGGCACACAGAGCCAGCAGGACCCCACAGCCGCCGCCGATAAGGAACCCGCAGCCGCTGCCGGGAATCCAGTTCGGGCCGCCGGCTTTGGCGGTATCGTCGTCGCTTGAAGTGGCGCGTTTAGCAGAGCCCATTTCGGTCGGGTCAGACATTGGAAGGCTCCGAAAGGTAGATGGACGATTGTTGCTTGGCCGCCAGTTTTATCATGTTATTTCGTTATACTGAGAGGGAAGCGGAGTTCATCATGCTGTAACCGATTCAGGAGCTTCCGATGCTACGTGCCGTCATAGCTGTATTCATGTTGCTTGCGATCCACGTTCATTCCCTGCACGCCCAACCGAATCGCAAGCCGCTGGTCACGGCAATCAACAAGCAGATCGACGGCGAGATCGAATCGCTGCTCGCCCTGTACAAGCACATTCACGCCAATGCGGAGTTGGCGTTTCAAGAAGAACAGACTGCCGCCCGGCTTGCGAAAGAGTTGCGCAAGGTCGGCTTCGAGGTCACGGAGAAAGTCGGCATCACCGGCGTCGTTGGCGTGCTCAAGAACGGGCCGGGACCGACGGTCATGGTGCGGGCGGACATGGACGCGCTGCCGATCGTCGAAGAGACCGGCGTGCCTTACGCCAGCAAAATCCGCACGCGCGACAAGGACGGGCACGATGTCGGCGTGATGCACGCTTGCGGGCACGACATGAACGTCGCTTCGCTCGTCGGCACGGCTCGCGTCATGGTCGCCCTCAAAGACCGCTGGCGGGGCACGCTCGTGTTCATCGGTCAACCTGCCGAAGAGATCGGCGCCGGCGCTCGCGTCATGATCGAGGACGGCTTGCTCAAGCGTTTCCCGCGGCCCGACTTCGCCCTCGCGCTGCATTGCGATGGCCGATATCCCGCGGGGCACGCCAACTATCGCGAAGGACAGATGCAAGCGAACGTCGATTCGGTCGATATCATCGTCAAAGGCAAAGGCGGACACGGGGCGGCACCGCACACGACCATCGATCCGATCGTCATCGCCGCTCGCATCGTGCTCGATTTGCAGACGATCGTGAGCCGAGAACGCAACCCGCTCGAACCCGCAGTCGTCACCGTTGGTTCGATTCACGGCGGCACGAAGCACAACATCATTCCGGATGAAGTGAAGTTGCAGATCACGGTTCGCACGATGAACGACACCTCGCGCAAAGAGGTGCTCGAGTCGATCGCCCGCATCGCCAAGGCCGCCGCGATGGTGGGCCGCGCGCCAGACCCGATTGTCAAGACCCGCCTGGAAAGCTTCACGCCGGCGCTCGTCAACGAAAAAGAGTTGACGCAGAAGTTGGTTGGCGTATTCCAAGATGTACTCGGCTCGGATCGCGTACACGAAAGGCCGATGTCGATGGGCGGCGAAGATTTCAGCCAGTTCACGCGGGCCGGCATCCGCACGTTCTACTGGCATCTCGGCACCGCAGACGCTGTCGCCCACGCCGAGGCGAAGAAGGGTGGCAGGACGCTCGCGAACACGCATTCGCCGTTCTATGCCCCAGTCCCGGAACCGACGCTTCGCACCGGCGTGTTGACGATGAGCATGGCGATTATCGAATTGATGAACGAGAAGTAATAACATCGCCAAGCCCCACCATGAGCGCAGCGATTGGTGGGGGTCAACCCCCAGGAATCGCTGCGATTATCCTGGGGCTTACGAGACCTCAAATAATGTCGCGATTGATCGTGCTCGCCACCGATACCGATGTCGGCAAGACGACGTTCTCGCTGCTCTGGTTGCACGCATTTGCCGGTGCGTATTGGAAGCCGGTTGAGACGGGCGAGTCTGATTCCGCGCTTGTCACTCGGCTTGTGCCTGGCGCGGTGGTGTATCCGCCGGTGATGGCGCTGCGTGAACCGGTCGCGCCGCCCTTGGCCGCTCGGCGTGAAGGGCGAATGATTCCGTCGGCACGCGAATTGGCGATCGCGATGCCGACCGGTGATATGCTGGTGGAATCGTTCGGTAGCCCGTTCTCGCCGCTCAATGATTCCGAATTGCAGGTCGAGTTAGTCCGCGACCTGACGTTGCCGAGCGTATTGGTGGCGTCATCGGCGCTCGGCGCAATTGGCCGGGTGATGCAGTGCTGGTCGGCGCTCGATGCGGAGGGATTGAGGCCGACCGCGATTGTGTTGTTGGGTATGCGCGACGTGTATGCGGAGGACGAGATTCGCAAGCACACTCACGGCTCATGCGTGGTGTCGCTCGAACGGCCGACGGCGTGGACGATCGATGCGCTGCGTGAATGTGCAACTCGACAACGAGAGCAGTTGGACGACGCGCATGGGGCGATACCTAAGCACCTGGACCGTTACGTTATCATGCCGTCGCCGAGTAAGTCGGACGCTTTTCCGAGCCGCGACCGTCAGGGAGCGGCTGACAATGCGCGCACGGTATCCGGTCGACCGATCCCTGACGGTCGCGGCTCGGAAAGGATTCAATCCGTCGATAAAAGCGACACCTTCCGCGGTGCGCGGTCTAACCCCAAGACGCTGCTCGCCGACGATCGCCGCTGCGTTTGGCATCCGTACACGCCACTGGAAGGTTCCGCGGATCCGTTGGTTGTCGTTGGCGCGAAGGACGAGTTTCTCGAATTGGCCGACGGTTCGCGCGTTATCGATGGCATATCGTCGTGGTGGACGATTCTGCACGGGCATCGCCATCCGCCGTTGATGCGTGCATTGGCGGAAGCAGCGAGTCGCATCGATCATGTGCTCTTCGCGGGGGTGACGCATCCCGCCGCCGTCGAACTCGCCGATTTGCTGCTGGGCACGATGCCGTGGTGTGGCGGGCGCGTGTTCTACTCCGACAACGGCAGCACGGCGGTCGAAGTCGCGCTGAAGATGGCGTACCAATACTGGTGTCACCTTGGCGAACCGGGCCGAACGCGTTTCATCGGGTTCGAGCATGGCTATCACGGCGATACGTTTGGCGCGATGGCGGTCAGCCGTGATCCGGTGTTCTTCAGTCGCTTCGAGCCGCTGCTGTTTCGCGCCGACATTCTACCAATCGATGCGAATCGGCTGGACGACCATCTCAAGCATCATGCTCACGAAACCGCGGCGATTATCATCGAGCCGCTCGTGCAAGGCGCGGGCGGAATGCGGATGCACACGCCGCAAATGCTCAGTGACATCGCCGCGGTCACCAAGCGTCATAGCGTGCTGTTCATCGCGGATGAAGTGATGACCGGCGGCGGACGCACCGGCACGCTGTGGGCGCATCAGGCGGCAGGCGTCGGGCCGGATTTCGTCTGCGCCGCCAAGACGCTGACCGGTGGCATATTGCCCCTGGCGGCGACGCTGGTATCACCAAGGATCGTCAAAGCATTTCAAAGTGCCGATCGCGTGCGCACATTCTTTCACGGTCATTCGTTCACAGCCAACCCGCTAGCGTGCGCCGTGGCCGCGTGCAATATGCGATCGATGCTCAAATCGCAAAATGAGCCAAAGCGTATCGAAGCGTTCTGGTCGCAAGCTCTGAATCCGCTTCGCGATGATCCGAATGTCGCCGAGGTGCGTATCCGCGGCACAATCGCTGCAATCGAACTCGCTGGATCAACCGGTTACCTCGCCGAGATCGGCCCGCATCTGCATCGCTACTGCTTGGAGCGTGGCGTGTTCCTTCGTCCCCTCGGCAACGTGCTCTACACCATGCCGCCATTCTGCACATCTGATGCATCGCTAAGCCGAATCGCGAAAACGATGGCGGACGCAGTCGCCCTTAACCATTGAGGAAAACCGAAGCAACAATTTGCCGCTTGCGGCTTAGCGTTCGCAAGGCACCACGAGAGCGCTAAGCCGCAAGCGGCAAATACGAACCTGCCCACGGACGAATTAGGTATTTTTCCTGAATTTCTCGAAAAGTCCTCTGGACTTGCCCTCTTGGATCAGTTAAACTCACCTTTAGTTAAAGTAATGCGCATCCACGCAAGCCAATCCATTGTCGCTTTCCTTTTTTGGTCCGTGCGTAAAGACTCTGTGGCAAAATAATCGTGTCGTGTCATTTGCCGCACGCTCTTTGTCCTGGACCGGGCGGCCTGCTTGCACCAAGGGATGCCATTCACCTGGAGGTTGAATTGACCGCATCTACCGTTGTGGAACCCGTTGCAGGGTTTCACGGTCTCGGACTCTCGCAAACTATTCTCGACGCCGTCACCAAAGCCGGCTACAAAAAGCCCAGCAGTATCCAAAAAGCGTTCATACCGCGCGTTCTCGCCGGCTCGGATGTCATGGGGCAAGCCCAAACGGGCACGGGTAAAACCGCCGCCTACTTGCTGCCGTACTTTGAACGCTGGCAGCCTTCCGCCGACCGCGATCCCACCGCACTCATCCTCGTCCCGACCCGCGAACTCGCGACGCAAGTTTGCGAGGAAGCCGCCAAGCTCGCACCCCACGACCGCATTCGCGTCTTGCCGATCTACGGCGGCAAACGCATGGATGGCCAAGTCCAGGCCCTTCGCAAAGGCATCGACCTCGTCGTCGGCACGCCAGGCCGAATCCTCGACCACCTGAGCCGATCGACTCTGGTCTTCCATAAGGTTCAATACCTTGTCCTCGACGAAGCCGATCGCATGTTTGACCTCGGCTTCCGTGACGACATTCGCCGAATTCTCAAGCAATGCCCCGACGCCCGGCAAACCATGCTGCTGTCCGCGACGATGCCGCCGGACGTGCTTAACCTCGCCAAGCGCTACATGCGCAAGCCGATCGTGCATATCCAGATCGCGCCGAAAAAAGTCACCGTCGAAAAGATTCGCCAATCGTACATCACGGTGGACAAAGAAAACAAATACGATGCATTGCTCCGCGTCATCGAACGCGAACAGCCTCGCCAATGCATCATCTTTTGCGAACGCAAGATCGGCGCCCACCGCATCTACACCAAGCTCTGCGGCGAACGCAAACGTGTCGCGGCGATGCACGGCGACCTCGAACAAAACCAACGCGAACGCATCATGAAGGCGTTCAAGGAAGGAAAAATCGTCTACCTCGTCGCCACCGATGTCGTCGGCCGCGGCATCGATGTCATGGGCATCTCGCACATCATCAACTTCGACCTGCCGATGGACCCGGAAAACTACGTCCACCGCATCGGCCGCACCGGACGCATGGGCAAGGACGGCGTGGCGATCTCGCTCGTCGAGCCCGAAGAAGGCAAGGAACTGACGCGGATCGAGGACTTCATCAACAAACTGATTACGGAAGAGCAGCTGCCCGATTTTGAAGCATTCATTCCTCGCGTCAAAGTCGAACAGGAGCCGAAGGACGTGAAGCCGGTCTATGGCCAACGGTCTCGGCGTTATAGCCAGCGGTTGTAGCACTGCAATCGTGTCAGAGCCGCGCACGCAGTAAGCGGTTTGAGTAACCGATCGCGGGATGCTTGAACCGCTTACTGCGTGCGCGGCTCTGACGCGAACCAAACCGCTTACTGCGTGCGCGGCTCTGACATGAACGATCTCGCGTCACAATTGCGATCTGGCAAACTGCTGCTCATGGATGGCGCCATGGGCACGGAACTTCAGCGTCGCTGCCGGATGCCGCATCTCGTTGACCTGGCTACTTGCAACCATACCGAACCCGCGATTGTGCATGAAATCCACGCGGACTATCTACGTGCGGGTGCACAAGTTCTGCTGACAAACACCTTTCAAGCTAATCCAGAAACTCTGCCGCCGGATCAACTCCGCTCAACGTGGGAGTCGGCACTTGCATTGGCACGCAATCACACACAGCCGCATTTCGTGCTAGCGGATGTTGGCCCCGTACGCGAAGTCACCGATACCTTCATGGGGATGCTGCGTTCCGTGTCATCCCATGTTGATGGAATATTGCTAGAAACGTGGTCGTCAGCGACGGCCCTTCTCCAGGTTGCCGAGCGATTGGAGGTTGGCGCCCCATTGCTCATTTCGTTTACGTTTCGACAAATGGGCGACTTGACAACATTCGCCGGTGATTCGCCCGAAGTATGCGCCGGGGCGGCATCGGCGGCGGGTGCCTTGGCCGTGGGCGTGAATTGTGGATGCGATATCGGATTCGCGGAGACAATCGAGATCGTGCAGCGGTACCGAAAGGTGTGCGACCTCCCGATCTTCGCGCGACCGAATGCAGGCACGCCGATTCGCGGAAAAGACGGATGGGAATACGAAATGTCAGCGGCGCAGTTTGCCCGCGGCATACAAGCACTGATTGAAGCAGGCGTGGTGGTGATCGGCGGATGCTGCGGAACCAAGCCGACTCATATTCGGGCGATATATGATGAAATGTTGAAGTAAGAAAGCCCAAAGGTTCGGAGTACCTCACCCTTGGGCTTTACTGAAATTTACGCTTGCGGCGGGCTTTCGACGATGGCGATGCGTTTGCCGTTGCTTTGGAACTCGACCTTGCCATCGACGAGAGCGAATAGGGTATGATCACGGCCCATGCCAACGTTGCGGCCGGGATGAAATCGGGTGCCGCGTTGGCGGACGATAATGCTGCCAGCGGAAACCGTTTCTCCGCCGTAGGCTTTAATGCCGAGACGTTTCGCATTGGAATCGCGGCCGTTGCGGGTTGAGCCTTGGCCTTTCTTATGTGCCATTGTCCTGCCTCTTTTGATTGAGATCGTTTAGCCGCTTGCCTATGGGGAGCGCCACGGTCGGGCTTACCAAAGGCAAACGCCTTAACATAATCAGTTCTGTTTTTCCTCAATTTTTTGAGGTTTGGCAATTGTACGAGTCGCCGCCCGATAAATCCACTGGGGCGGTGAGACAAATTCGATATCGCGTGAATCGAGCGAAAAACGATCGCCTTTGCGCTTAAAATTCAGCTGCAATGTTTTGTATTGCGTAATCTGTCGTAACCCAGGCGTTAGGGCGTCGACTTCAACGGCACCGTTGCTGATACCGCGGACAAAGATGCTGAACCGCGTCGTGTCGGCCAACTCTTTGTAGAGCGGATCACGTTTCTTCGGATCGGCCGGCCCGGCATCCCAAATCGCCACACCCGTGATCGGCCGCGGAAACGCCTCGTCTACCGGCTTCGACGCGGGAATCGCAAATTTTGAGATCATGACTGTGTTCTTGATATCTTGATAGCCTGTCGGATCCTCGATCTTCCGAATCATCTCCTCGGCAGTGATCAGAATTTCGTCGCGGTAAATCCCTGGGTTGTCCAACGTAACGATCTCGAAATACGGCGACACCTCTTGCGGCTTACCGGACCGATTGACAAGTTGATACCAAACGTACCAACAAAGGCGATCGCCGCGAGTCGGGAGGTTGACCTTGATGATGCGCGGATCCTTGAACCGCACGTCCATGGCCCAGATAAGGTTGTCCTTGTCAAGGAGGGACCGTTGCGCTGATGCTTCACGTTCGTTGAAATTACGTGTGCCCTGAGCAGGCATAATTCCCACGATCGTCGCCAAGCCGAGCACGATAAGTAGCAGCGGCGTGCAGAGTCGGACTTTTTTGAGGCAGTCAAGCATCGATTTCTTTCTCAGAGATGAGCGAGGAAACAGGCGTCAATCGAAACACACCTTCGTTCCTTATAAGGTGATGGATCGCTCAGGTCAAGGCGGAAACTTGCGGAGGTTTACGTAGGTTCGCCGTCGCCACTGCATTTCAGGATTCGATCCGACTCGATCCGATCGCGGAGGACAATAGAAAGTAAACACCATAAAAAAGACCTGATGCTGATGGTTTCAGCGAATAATGCTCTGCCCTCAGCGGTTTGCTTGAGTTGACACATTGTTATCTGGTTGTCCCCGGCCACCTAGGCTTCCTTGCTTGTCAGTTCGGGTTTGTCGATTGTATCGATTGCGCCAAACGGACGGGTTGCACGAACCATGCGGGATGCCATTCTGTCGTGGACGGGTGGGAATGCTGGACGGAACTGGGCGATGATGTAGTGTCGGGGATGGTTTTACGCTGCTGCGAAATCCCGGTTTCTTCCGATTGGCGCTCGTGTGGGATAGTTCGATCGCTCCACTGCGATCGTTTATCATAATAAGGGTTCAATACCATGAAAAAAATATTGACGCTGGTGTTGCTGACATGTGCAGTCGGCGGAGGAGTTTACTGGTACGTCAACAACTCAGGGCCGCAGCATCTGTCGGAGAAGTCGCTAAAGTTCAACGAGGTTCGCCGCGTGACGATTCGCGACATCGTCAGCGCGACTGGCTTCGTCGAGCCGAGCGAAATCATCATCGTCTCGGCGGAGATGCCGGGGATAATCGCGAAGATTCACGTTAGTATCGGCGATGCGTTGGGCGAACACAAGGATCTAGCCAGGCTCGATGATCGCAGGATCAACCTTAAAGTTGAGGAAGCCAAGAACAACGTGCAGATGGCGCAGGCGGCGTATAAGCAAGCCGAGTCGGCCCTTGCCCAGGCGGATGCGGTCTGCGAGGCGGCGGCGCGAAACCTGAAGATTCAGATGGAAACCGCGAAAGCTGCTCCTGCCTTCCGCACCGACCGCGAGCTTGCTGAGGCCCAGCATCAAACTGCACTGGCCGGTATTAGGTTCGCCAAGGCGGGCATCGAGGTCGCCGATGCCAAGACGAAAGCCGCCAACACCGCTCTTCGCGAGGCAACGCTGGCTCTCGACATGACGAAAATCAAAACGCCCGGCACGTCTGGCGAACGCAAGTTCCAGGTGCTCGATCGCAAGATTCACGAAGGGCAGATGGTCGGCCCCCAGAGCGGTCCGCTCTTCACGCTCGCCGGAAGTCTTGAGACCGTCGAGGTCCACACACAAATCGTCGAAGGCGATATCAACAAGATTCGCGAAGGGCTGACGGTCTCGTTCCTCGTCAAAAACTATCGCGATGAGGAGGAAGAGGTATTTACCGGCCAAGTGATGCGTATCCGCCCCATGGCGACGATGACGAAGCCGGCGGTTTATTACGACGCCATCGTCGAAGTCAAAAACCGCAAAGACCCGATGACGAAGGATTGGCTGTTGCGGCCGGGCATGACCATGTCGGTCGATATTATCCGGCGTGAAGCAAAGGACGCCTGGCGAATCCCCGTCGATGCACTGAACTTTAAGCTTGAACCCGCGTATCAGGACGCCGCCGCCAAGGCGAGGTTGGAAGAATGGAAACGCCGGTCCGACCACGAAGATTGGCGTGCACTGTGGACCTGGGATGTGAATGCCAAGCGGGCGCACCCGACATTCGTGCGACTCAGTGGTAAAAAGAATGGCGAATTGGGATTGAAAGATAGCGAAGGCAACGAGATACTCGAGTGGGAACCCGGCACCGAGCCGACGGGGCCGCTACGTGTCATCATCGATGCTCCGCCCTCGCGACCGCCGGGAATCTTCGACCAGCCGGCGAATGTGAAAATCTAAGAACATAGAATTATTCGAATTTCCGCTTGCGGCTCAGCGCTCACTGCGTGTCATGCGAGCGCTGAGCCGCAAGCGGAAAACGCCCGCGAGTCAAAGGATGGAACCATGCGAATCGTCATCGAATTGGCGGATGTCACGAAAACCTACGACAGCGGCGCCGCTGAAGTGAAGGCGCTTCGCGGCGTATCGCTCACGATTCAGAGCGGCGAGTTTGTCACCATTCGCGGTTCGAGCGGGTCCGGCAAATCGACGCTTATGAACATCCTCGGCTGCCTCGATCGGCCGACGACGGGCGAATATTATCTCGATGGAGAAAATGTGCAGCGCATGTCGAAGGCGTCGCTCGCTGTCATGCGCAATCGCAAATTGGGCTTCGTCTTTCAGGGGTTCAATCTGCTCAAACGCATGAGCGCCATCGAGAACGTCGAACTGCCCTTGCTCTATGCGAACGCGACCCCTGCGGACCGCAAAGCACGCTCGCTGGAAATGCTCGACCTCGTTGGCTTGAAGGGCAGGTCGCACCATCTGCCGAACCAGATGTCGGGCGGTCAGCAGCAGCGCGTGGCCATCGCGCGGGCCCTCGTCAATCGCCCGCAGATTCTGTTTGCCGACGAACCGACGGGAAATCTCGACACGAAGACGGGCCAGGAGATTCTAACGGAGTTCCACCGCTTGAACCGCGAGCTTGGCCAAACGATCGTGCTGGTGACCCACGACATCGCCGTGGCTGAGAGCGCCCCACGCCAGATCACTGTGCGCGACGGCCTCATCGCCCACGACTTCCGCAAAGACGCCAGCAGCGTAATGCTGGCGGGGTGATGCGAAGGAAATACGTATTAACCACAGAGGACACAGAGAACACAGAGGAAATGCGCGGAATTGTGAAAGCGGTCTATTACGATTCGGCTCGGTTGGTTCGTTTCTATTCCATGTATTTCCTCTGTGTTCTCTGTGGCCTCTGTGGTTAGATGGATTTGCATTGTTTTCTTACGTGGATGTGCCATGAACCTACTCACCGCCTTCAACATGTCGATCAACGCGCTCATCCTGCACAAAGGACGATCGACGCTGACCAGCCTCGGCATCATCATCGGCACCGGGGCGGTTATCTCCATGGTCTCCGCTGCCGGAGGCGCTCGCCAAAAACTCGACGAACGGCTCGACAACGTCGGCAAGACGCTCATCATCATTCGGGCCGGCTCACGCACGCAGAACGGCACGCTCGCCGACATCAAGCCGCTCACCAACGACGAAGCATCGACTCTCCGCAAGCAACTCCGCAATCAAACCCTGGGCTTGGCCGAGGTGCAAGCGACCATCCGCCCCGTTTCGACACGCACACGCAACTGCGTCACCATGGTCGTCGGCACCAGCCCCGACATGCAGAAAGTACGCACCTGGGTCTTGCAATATGGTCGATTCCTGACCGAAGAGGATCTGAAGAAACAAGCCGGCTTCTGCGTGATCGGCCAAACCGTGCGCGATAAGCTTTTCCCCGACATGCCCAACCCCGTTGGCCAAATCGTTCGCGTCGATAGCTTACAACTGCGCGTCATCGGCGTGCTCGAAGGCAAAGGCCGATCGCCCATCGGCGGCGATCAGGACGACCAAATCTTCATTCCCCTCAACACGCTCCAGCGCAAACTCGTCGGCATCGAGAGCCTGAGCATGTTGCTCACGTCGGTGGAAAGCGTCGATCGGCTCGAACGGACCAAAGAAGAAATATCCCGCATCCTGCGCGAGAAACGCAGAGTAAAGAAGGGGCTGGAAGATTTCGATGTCTCCAGCGTTCAAGAAATGGCCGAGATCGCCGTCGTCATGACGCGTACCATGCAGTTCCTGATCGGCATCATCGCCTCGATCTCGCTCTTCGTCGGCGGCATCGGCATCATGAACATCATGCTCGTCTCCGTCACCGAACGCACCCGCGAGATCGGCATCCGTATGGCGATCGGGGCAACGCCGAGCGATATCCTTACACAGTTTCTCATCGAGGCCGTCGTACTGTCGTTGTTGGGCGGTGTGATCGGTATCACTCTCGGCATCGGCGCCGCCACCGCGCTTGCCTGGGTCGCCAAATGGCCGATCTTTATCGACTACTCGATGGTCCTGCTTTCCTTCGCCGTCTCCGGCGGCGTCGGCGTCTTCTTCGGCTACTATCCCGCACTCAAGGCCTCGCGGCTCGACCCAATCGAAGCGCTGCGGTATGAGTAATGAAAGCCCAGTGGGTGAGGTACTCCGAACCCCTGGGATGAATGCGCATTTCCAATCAATTGTTTCCAATCGTTGGGAATGCAAGAAATGCAACGGTAAATAGTAAACGGTAAATAGTAAATGACAAAGTGCTACCGTTCCATGCCGGCGCGATTGTAAGAGCATTTTACCTTATCATTTATCGTTTACTATTCACTATTTCTCGTTGCAATTCAATGACGACAAAAGAACGTTAATTCAGCATCTTCGCTTGGGGACAGATCCCAGGGGTTCGGAGTACCTCACCCACTGGGCGTCCGCCTTTTTCTCCATCGCGGCAATCCAATCCCTCTTCCAATTCGTCTTCATTTCGTATACATTCAACCACCCAACCTTACCAGTCGGCAAAATTGCGCGATTTTGGATAGTCGCGCTCGGCAATGCCTTTTTTCATCCGGGAGATCGTTATGAACAATCGCAGATGGGCCTGGCTCTCCGCCTCGCTGCTTGGTGTATTCGGCCTTGGCGTCGCCAGTTACACTTATCTTTCCAACGTCAACGCGGATACGACCAACGTCATCGGCGGCAAGGGCGTCAAAGGCGCCGATACGCTCCCGATCAAGCAGGTCGTCCTCTTCAACAGCGGCGTCGGCTACTTCCAACGCGAAGGCGAAATCGACGGCAACGTGCGCATCCAGCTCTCCTTCCCCGTCGGCGATATCAACGATCTCCTCAAGAGCCTCGTGCTGCAAGACTCAAAGGGCCGCATCGGCACCGTCAACTACGACTCCTCCGACCCGATCGACAAAATCCTGCGCAGCTTTGCCCTCGATCTCACCACCAACCCGACGTTTGGCCAAATCCTGAACCAGGCCCGCGGCGAGAAAATCGAGATCACCCGCACCGACAAGAAGGAAGCAGCCGTCAAAATCATCGGCGTGATTGTCGGCATGGAAACCAAGAAAATCCCCGTCGGCAAGGACCAGGTCATCGACGCGGAGTTCTTGACGCTCAACACCAGCACCGGCCTGCAAGCGATCCAGATGGACCAGGTCATTTCCGTTCGCTTCCAAAACCCGACGCTCGAAAGCGAACTCCAGCGGGCCTTGAGCGTGCTCGCCTCATCGCATGACACGCAAAAGAAAACCGTCAGCGTCGGCTTCAACGGCGAAGGCAAACGCGACGTCCGTGTCGGCTACGTGGTCGAACGGCCCATCTGGAAAACCAGCTATCGCCTGCGTATCGACAACAACAACAAGGTCTTCCTGCAAGGCTGGGCACTCGTCGAAAACACCTCCGACGACGACTGGAACGACGTCAAGATGTTCCTTGTGTCCGGCAAGCCGATCTCGTTCAAGATGAACCTGTACGACCCAATCTACATCCCGCGTCCGACGGTCGAGCCGGAGATGTTCGCCTCGCTGCGCCCGCCCGTCTACAGCGGCGCGATGGGTGGCGACGAACTCGCGGCAAAGGCCGTCAAGGCGGCGATGGAGCCGCATTTGAATATGCCCTCGACGGGCTTCGGCAACTTCGCCCCCGGTACTCCTCCGATGATGCCGGGCCCAAACGCCGACGCGAAGGCGGCCCAGAACGCATTCCAGCAGCAACAGAATTTCCGCAATCTCGAAAATGCCGCTCAGGTCCGCGCTCGGGATGCCAACAAGCTGTCGTATGACGAACTGATACGCCGTCGGCAGGAGCAGGTCGTCAAGGTTGATGAAGCGAAGAAGGTAGGCAAAAACATCGCTGGCTTCAACTTCAAGGAAGGCATCCAGTCAGTCGCCAGTGCGGATGAAGTGGGCGATTACTTCCAGTACGCCATCGACCAGAAGATCACGCTTCCGCGCCAGAAATCAGCGATGTTGCCGATCCTCGACCAGTCGATCGAAGGTCTCAAGGTCAGCATCTACAACGAAGCGACGCACGCCAAGTTCCCGCTGCTGGGCCTCAAACTCAAAAACACATCGGGCCAACCGCTCACGCAAGGCCCGATCACCGTGTACGACGGCGGCATCTTCGGTGGCGATACCCGCATTCTCGATGTGCAGCCTAACGAGACGCGGTTGCTCAGCTACGCTCTCGACCAGGGCACTGAGGTCAAGACCGAAACCAAGCAATCGCCCAGCCCGGACATGATCTTCCGCATCGGTTCCGGCGAATTCAGCGCTCGCTACTTCATTCGCCAAACGAAGACCTATTCGATCAAGAACCGCTCGACGCACGATCGCCAGGTGATTCTCGAACACCCGATTCGCTCCGAGTGGAAGCTGTTCGAGCCAAAGAAGCCGGCCGAGCAGACGCGCGATCTCTACCGCTTCATGGTCTCGGTCCCCGCCGGCAAGAGCGTCACGCATGACGTGATCGAAGACATGCCGCGCGTCGATAACCTCGGCGGGGCGCAGTCCTACGCTGTCGCTGCGGGTATCAACGTTCGCATCGAGACGGCGGTGGACCTGAACAAGCTCATCGGCCTGCGTATCAACAAGGGCTTCGTCGTTCCGACCTACAAGACGCGCGAGACCAAGGCGGTCTACGTCCAAAACCTGTCCGATGTCGATCGCAGCTTCACGGTCGATCACGTCGTCCGTCCGGGCTGGACTCGGCTCGACGACAAGAACGACCCGATCCCAGGACCGGAAGTCTTCCGCTTCAAACTCGAAATCGCCAAGGGCAAGACGGGCAACAAGGCCGTCCGCGAAGAACGCACCCACTCCGAAGGCGGACAGTTGCTCAAGACCCTGAACGAGGTGACGCTTCTCGCTTACATGAACAACGTCATCGTCAGTGCCGACGTGAAGGCCGCTTTCACCAAGGCGATCAGCATGCAGGCGAAAATCGTCGAAACGCAGACGCAGATTGCCGAGGTCGAGAAGCAATTGACCATTGTCACCGGCGATCACAACCGCGTGCGGGAGAATCTGAAGATCATTCCGATGAGTTCCGAGCACTACAAAGCAGCACTCGAAAAGTTCGTCGCTCAGGACAAGCAGATCGAGACGTTCCAGAAAAACGTCCGTGATCTAAACGCGACACTGCAAGGCCATATCCGCGACTATGACCTGTTCCTGTCGAAGCTCGACGCGGAGTAATAATAACCAATTGTTTAGCCGCTCGCCTCTGGCGAGCGGCTAAACAACGTTTCAATCCCATCGTTTCATGTTGTCGATGACGTGCAGCACTTCGTTGCGCTTCTTCTCGAAGAGCGCGAACAGGATCAGAATCAACACGCCGAGAATCAGACCGCTTGCCCACCATATCCACGTTTGTTGCTTATCCACGGCTGCATGCCAAATCTGTGCGAAGACCACCACCAACAACGCCATAAATCCGGTCAGCATAAACGCCCTGACGCGGAACAGGATGCCGAGCAGCATGCCCGCCACGGCTATCAACGCGAGGATGATCGCGAACCACGGCTGCGACAGGCCCTCCTTGAACATCTCGATCGTGCTCGAAAGATAGATGAGCGTCAGCCCGACATAGCGTAGCGATAGACTGTGCCAAAAGCCGACACGCTCGCGGTTGACGTACTCCGCGACCAGCACGATCAGGCCGAGCGGGATCAGCCACAGCTGCGGGCGCTGGAGGAACGTCGTCGCGTCTTGATTGCCGAGCAACACCCAGACGCCGAAGTTGATCGCCAGCGCCGCGGCGATGCCGAAGTTGCCCGACGCTCGCCGCTGCGCCTGCCAGCCGAGGAAGACGCCGAGCAGCATCCAGCAGACTGCTTCCCAGTGATAGCCCTGCGAGAAACGCACAAGGTAATCGAGGAACGGCTCCAACCCCGGCACGGCTTCGCGCATCTGGTGCAGCATGCCCGTGCAAATCGGAGCGAGACGAAACGCCAGCACCGGCACAAACGCCAGCCCAAACGCACTGCGGCGGATCGGCACGGCAAGGATCGTCAGCCCCTTCTGCGTGAACAGGTCGCTGGTCGTCGTCATCGCCAGCGCGAGCGCCATGACCACGAAGAACCAGTATTGCCCAAGCACCGGATGGAACAAATTCGGCACATTGAGCCGAGCGTGGATGGCGAGCATCAAGATCAACGCTTCGGCGATGTAGACGTAAGCCGAGCGATGTTCGCCTTCGATTCCGTAGGCGTCGGCTTCCTTGGTGAGCACCGAATGCAGTGTGAGCGCGATGACGCCGGCGAACCCCAGTCCAGCCAGAACGGCGAGGCCCTTGTGCAGCGGGCAGACTTTGATACCTTCCCTGCCATCGAAGTGAACCAATTCCTGACCGATCAATAGTGCCATCGCCACGACACTAACGACTGCCAGCACGGCACTGAACGAACGCCCGGCCGCGCGCCAATCAGCGTCGCGCACGATTATCGGAAGCGAGTAGCGCAGGGCAACGCAGCACAAGGTGAGGACAGGCAGCACTGCACCGCTGCGATGCAGCCAAATCGGCGGCAGATCGAACACCGCCAGCGACGCTTCGAGTAGGCTGAGCAGGCCGACGCTGAGGACGACCTGGAACGCCAATCGGCGGTCGTCGAGCAAAAGATCTGCGCGGCGAATCCGCGGCCAGACGCAGGTCATGACGAACGCCGACGCCGTGAGCAACGCACACGCCGCCGACCCGCCGAGCCTGGCAGTCCGGGTGTCGAAGTCGAGTGTGATCCAGAGCGACAGTGCGAGGAGTATCGCCATGGCGCTCATCTGAATGTACCACAGCCAGCGACCGTGCGATGCCCTGTGTGGCTCGAAATGGAGCAGGCCTCGCACGAACGCGGTTTCTTCCATGATGTACATACTAACGCAAACGGCAAGGACGTAGCTTGAGCCAAGGACGGTGGCATACCAAAGCCAGTCGGCGGGTTGCAGGTTCAGCGAATACAGAACGAGGCCGAGCGCGGTGAGACCGCAGACGTAAAGCTGCCCGCGTGCGAATTGGCGGTCGGCCTCACGCCATAGTTCGACGCAGGCGCCGAACGCCAGGCTTGCCAGCGCGATGCAGGCAAGCGGCATGGAGAAGGGCAGAGGATCACGGTTCCAATGCGAAATGCTGGCATACGCCGTCAACGCGAAGAGCGAGAATATGCCGGCTGAGATCGCCGCTTGCGAGAATGCGAAGCCGAGATCGTCGGTGAATGCTTCGCCCTTGCGAGTGGTCACGCGCTCGATCAACGACCACACGATGCCGGCGCACGCTGCGCAGAGCGCTTGCGTGAGTACGATCATGTTAAATCGCTCAGCATCGCTCCACTCAGGGCCGACGGACCAGGCGATGGCGAGTGTCAGGCCGACGAGTTGCAGCATCAAGCCGGAAAGATACTGATAGCGCGTCGCCTGTGCCCAAATTGCTTGGAGTGCGAAGAGGACAGCGACAGCGCCGAGATAGCCGACGGGCCAAACCAACTGGCCATCCTGCGTCCAGGCGATCCAGAGCGTAATGAGCGTGACGAACACGCTGAGCAAGCTGGCCCAGCCACGTGTTGGGCCCGCTGGAAAGCCGCGCCAGAACAAGTCGCTCCACCATGGCCCGCGTTCGATGGCGACGAGTCCCTGGCTTTGGCGAACTTGCGACATCCACGACACACCAACGATGCCGAAGGCGCTGGCCAGCCAAACGCCGGCGAGGGCATGAAACGCCGCCCAGGACGCATCGGATATGCCGTCGGCGGTGCCCGCGAGGAGCACGCCGGCCATCAAGCCGCATAGGGAGATGATGTCTTCAATCGACCATCCGCGTACCACGATGTAATACCAAGTCGCTGCGATCGCATTGAGCGCGAAGGCGATCCAGCCAATTGCGCTGGCGAGATCTTGCAGATACGGCGATTGCTGATTCGGCACCCAAGCCCAATTGAGCAAGCCGTTAATCAGCATCAGGCCCTGGATGCTGATGCCGATTGCGATCTGCACCGGCAGGCAGCGGAAGCTGCCGAGTTCGACGTCAACACCAGCCAGCCAGGGGTGCAGAGCGAGCCGAACCAGCGACACCACGCCGAGCACCGCGAAATTGACGTGGATGATCCACAGCCAGAATGGGCGCTGGTTTTCGCCCAAATGAATAGCGAGGATCGTTCCCGCAAGCATCAGCAGAAATGTCGCGCCGACGGCATAGCGCTCGGCTCGGCGATGACGCGCGAGCAAGAGGCCCGCAGTCGCAGTAAGGCTCGCCGTTATCGCGGCGTGATAGGGTTGCTCGTCGTGCCACAGCGTCGAGAGGCTCATCGTCGCGGCCAACAAACCCGATGCGATGGTATAAACCGTGGCTTCGGAAAGCTCGCCTGACACGCGCAGCCAGCGCGGCGGATTGAGGCCATCAAAGGAGACGTGCAAGGCAACCCAGCCACAGCAGAAGATACCACTGGCGAGCATCAACCCCGCGAAGCCCTGGCCGACCAAGCCGCGTTCGATGCTGCACGCCACCACGCCGAGCGCGATCATGCCTAGCGACCCGATCACGTGAAGCGACACCGAGGCATGGCGCTGTCGAGCGTACAGTCCGTAACCGCCGATCATGAGTACAAACGCCGCCCAACTCCAGATGGAACCGCCAAGATCGATCCACGGCTTCAGCGCGTCGTCCACGGAAAACAGAATCTGGATCACGGCTGGGACAAGTGCGACGAGGTAGAGCGCCACGCCAGCTACGTTGTTGAGCAGTAGCAGCGGCGATTCGAGCAACGGACGATCTGTCTCGCGGTGAATTCGGCCGGCGATGGCGACCCAGAGGAACGTCCATATCCACGCCGTCGCCGAGCCGATCAATAGCGACGCCGGCGCGATCCAGCTTTCGCCGAGATCGGCGCGAGGCAACGTCAACAGGAACCCGCCAATCGCGCACGCGACATTCAGCACGCCCGCGGAGGATAAGTAATAAGCAAGCCGTTCGCGGAAGCCATGCCCGGCGAGAACGATGCTCGTAACGGCAAGCGGCGCGAGGAGGGAGAGCGGCCTGCCCATCGCGCGGAACACGCCGTCCAGCGGACCGGGAATCGCGATATGATTGAGCCGCGACGCGACGACATAACCCGACAGCACGAGCGTTGGCACAACGGCGCCGGCGAGCAAGATGCCACGCACCCAAACGATCGGCAAGCGCGCCTCGATGTCGCCCAGCAACCGATGACGCCACCACAGCACCGCCGACCCGCCGGCGAACGCCAACGTCAAGCCCCAGCGCGTCGCCGACGCCATCGCGCGTTGGTCCGCGAAGAACATGCCGGCCGCCAGCATCGGCACCGTCAGTATTAGAATCGCCATCGCCGGTGCGGCGAGTTTGACATGCCCATCCTTCGCCCAGATGGCGACGATCGTCGCCAGCACGATCACCAACGCCCACCCAATCCACGATAGGCCGTGATCGTGCCATTCAATCGTAAACGCACGCCAGGCGTCCGGCGTGATGCTGATCTCCTGCCCGATGCCCCAGAGAATCACCAACGCCACGAGCAGATACTGCCCGATCAACATCATCCCCGCAAGGATGCGGTCGATCGGCACAAATTTTAGCGTGAGGACCATCGCGATCGATTGGCTCTTGCCCATCGACAACCGAATCATCTCCCAACCCAGGCTCAGACCAGCGATCCCGAGCGCATAAACCGAGAGGCAGTACGGCTCGCGCCAATCGAAGCCGCGTTCCATCAGCATGTCGCCAGAAATCAAGACCAAGGCCGTGGCCACCACGAATTGACTGCACGCGAACAGGATCGGCCAACACTCAACGATAGCGAGCGTCAACCATAGCACGGCAAGCCAACAGCAGGCCGCGCCGCTCCAGGACCACGCCAGGCCAAAGTGTGACGCCTCAAACCCGACGACAACCGCGGCAACGACGCTCGACGCGACGGCCGAAAACTGCATCGGCACCCGATACATGTCTTGCAGCCAAGCGATTGCTCGTAACCGTGGCACGAAACGCAGCGCCAGGCTGAGGACGAGAAACACGCTGGCGTGCCCGAGTAGGCCCCAGATCACTCGGTGGGCCAGCGACGTATCGTGAAACCAGTGTTGCGTGCCGATACAAATCGCCGCCGCGAACGCTAACGTGCAGGCGTAGGTAATCTCCGCGAAACGATGGCGCAGGTTTGCCGTCAACCAGATCACGCTCACCGCCGCCAGAGTCATGGCCGTCGCGAGCGGATGGTCCTGGGCGTAGGGCAGAATCAACAGCCCGGCGAGCCCCGTCGATACCGCCGCGCCGATCGACCAGCAGTAGGCGTCGCGCACACGGCGACAGCGCATCATTGCCTCGGCGGCGATTGCCTGCACGACGAGTAAACCGGTCAAGCGCAACGCCGCCAGTGGTTGGCGAACCATCGCGTCGATATCGAACGCCCAGCCCATGACGATCAGCGTGGCAAGATAGAGTTGCACAGGCACAAATAGAATCGACGAGCGCAGCAGCCAGGCGGTCGTCGTTAGTACCACCAGGTTGAACAAGCCGACGGCCCAGCGATGCAGCGGATCGGAAACGCTCACGATGAACGCGCCGAAGAGTACGAACTGCCCCGCCAGCGCCAGCGACGTTCCCAGGACGCGCCACATTGCGCTCGGACCCGCGTCGGCTGCTGTGCTGTCACCGATCGGCAGCTTGCGATTGAGTAGCACGCCGATCGTCAGGATCGGCACGCCGAACAGCGCGAGCGCCGGCGAGAAATGTAAGAGGACTTGGGCCAAGTCGCGATCGCCGAACAGCGTGGACGCGACCGCCACGCCGCTGGCGAACATCATCGCCCCGGCCGCAATCAGCACGGCGGCGATCCGCGCCACCGACCACGTTTCGAGCCTCGCCAGCGGCACCAGCAGCCAGCCAACTGCCAGCACCATCGCGAGCACCGGAATCAAGCTGATGGCGTAATCGACGCCCACGCCGCCGGTGCGCGCCATCGCGATCGGCGCCGTCAATTGTGCCATCGAACTGACTAGCACCGACGCCGTCATGATCTCCGCGCTCGGCAGCGATAGAGCGAGCGGATCGCGCACCAGGATTCGACCGGCGCGATGCAAAAATCCGCCCAGCACCACCAGCGCCCCCGCGGCCATCGCGTAACCGACCCAGCCTGCTCCCTCCTCGCGCGTCAATCCCGCCAGCACCAGAAAATTCAACGGCGTCAGCAACATCGCGATCAGCAGCAAGCCGCGACTCGTCGATTCGAGCTTCCAGTGGTGCAGCGTATAAAGGCCCGCCCCAAAGAGCGAACACGTAATGGCTGCGATAATGAAGAACGGCGAAAACGGAATCTGCTCCAGCTTCTGCCAAAAGCTGATGACCAGCGCGATCGAACAGCCGACGACCAGCGTGCCGCCGATCAACTCGCCCCAGAGGATGTTGCGTTCCTCCATGAACACCCCGAACCATTCCGCGAAGCTGCGCCGACGAGCGACGGGCGCCACGGGTTCGGGAATCGACTCGGCTTTCTGCGCAGCGATCGTCACCGCCACAAGTGTCGGCGCTATCGATACCGGCGTCGGTTCGGCGACGTGTCGTGGGAACCATTTCGCCAACGCGGGCTGCGACGCCACGATAGCCGGGTACGCCGACAGCCGCAGCACCATTGCATCGAGCGATTCGCTGGTCGGCAGTTTGCTCGCCGTCTCCAAGGCCTCGACGGCGATCTCCGCCAGCAGGTTCAAATCGGTCGGATGCTCAAGTACCACCTGATAGGCTCGACATGCCCGGCTCGTCATGCCGACCGCTGCCTGCAACCGCGCAACGCCCACCAACGCTCGCGGCGATAGGTGGCGTAGCTCCTCGTCGAGCAATCCGCGTGCCAGGGCTAGGGCCTTTTTCTTGTCGTCGGTGCTGAGCGCTCGGCCCAGGTCGCGAGCGAACCAAGCTTCCAGTTGTGCAAGCGGCGGCAACGGCACCGACTTTATTGGCGAAACCAGAACGCCCACCTTTGGTGATGGGTCAGGCTTGCCGAGCAAAAATGCGATTCGCGCGGTAAGCGCTTGCAACGACTCCTCGCCCACTGCCGACGTGAGACGCTTATTCTGGATCAGGTCGCGCAGTACTCGCTGGGCGGCGTCGATGTCCTTCAGCTCGGACGCAACCACGCCTTCCGGATTCAAGCCGCAATGCGGGCAGTCGTCGCTGTCGTCGGGCTGAAATAACTCTTTGCAGCCGATACATGACACGGACCGCCGCGATTGTCGTGGCTGCTCCGCCGCCGGCTTGGGCGACGCGAAGATCGACGCAAACATCAGCCAAATTCCGTGGCCAACACCGGCGACCACGGTAATCACGGCGGCAAGCGCGAGGAGGAAGCAAAAGAGGCCAGCCAGGACTTCCATAGCGATCTCGAGTGAGAGTTCGGAAGCTGCGCGAGAAAACAAGTTAGCTTCTGCAAACTTATTACATTATAACGCGTGTAAGATGGGGGAAGTCAAACGAATAACCGGAAAAAGGCGAAAAATTGAGTCGTCTGCCATCGGTGAATGAGAACTTACTTCACGTAAAAGCATCGCTGTGGAAGATTCCGCGCATGGCCTTCGTGTTCTCTGTGTTTTCTGTGGTGAATCGCTTTCGTTCGCCACTGTTTCCTTAAGGCGGGCATCGATTCATCTGTCGGTATGGCGATCCGTCCGCGCTCCGTTGCGCGTCGAGGCTAACCGGATCGACGGACTTCCTTACAAGCCAACCTTGCAAAGCTGGCTCAATGCCGTCACAATGACGTTAGGAGATTATTTCACGAGGATCGACCATGCAGCTACGGTGGTGGGCGAGAACGGCGGTCGTCGTCGGCGTTATTGCGACGCTGGCGTGGCTGTGGCTGCGCACACCGGACTCCGACGCGCCGCCGATCGTTCTCCAATCCCAGCCGACGGCCACGCGCACCGTGCAGTTCCGCCGGGATGTGTTGCCGATCCTTTCCAGCAAATGTTACTCGTGCCATGGCCCCGATAGCTCCTCACGCAAGGGCGGCCTGCGGCTCGATCAACGCGAGTTCGCCCTGGCCTCATGGCGTTCCGGCGAAACAGCGATTGTTCCAGGTAAGCCAGCCGACAGTGAAGTCGTGCGGCGTATCCATAGCGGCGATGCCAAAGCAATCATGCCGCCGACGAAGACGGGCAAGTCGCTGACAGCGAAAGAGAAGCAGATGCTGGAGAAATGGATCGCCGAGGGAGCCGAGTATCAGCAGCACTGGGCATTCGAGTCCGCCGTGCGACCAGCTGTGCCGACCGTGAAGAACATGACCTGGGTGCGTAATCCCATTGATGCCTTCGTGCTGGCGAGGCTCGAAGCGGCAGGCATCGAACCATCGCCTCGCGCGGATCGCGTGACGCTGATTCGGCGACTGTCGATCGACCTGCGCGGTCTGCCGCCAACAATGGGCGAAGTCGATGCGTTTCTCGCCGACGAGTCACCCGAGGCTTGGGATAAGCTAATCGACCGCATGCTCGCCTCGCCGCACTACGGCGAGAAGATGACGCAAGTCTGGCTCGACCTCGCCCGCTTCGGCGACACGAGCGGGTATCACAACGACAGCACCCGCCAGATGTGGCTATGGCGTGACTGGGTCATCAACGCCTTCAACACCAACATGCGCTACGACCAGTTTACGATCGAGCAACTCGCTGGCGACCTTCTGCCCAATGCGACAGTGCAGCAAAAAATCGCCACAGGGTTCAATCGCAACACACGCTTCAACGAAGAAGGCGGCGTCGATCCCGAGGAATATGTCGTCCGCTACACCGTCGATCGCGTCAACACGCTCGGGCAGATTTGGTTGGGCCTGACGCTCAACTGCGCGGAATGCCACGACCACAAATTCGACCCGATTTCGCAGAAGGAATATTACCAGCTCTTCGCGTTCTTTAGCGGCATCAAGGAACCGATGGTCGAAGGCGCGGCGATTCATGGCAAGCCGCTGCCGCCGATCTTGTCGCTGCCGTCGTCTGAGCAGACCAAAAAGCTGGTGGATTGTCGCAACGAGCAGGCGATGATCGAGAAGGCGATCGTCAAGGAACTGGATCGCTTCAAGTATGTCGATCCGAATGATAAGAATCCGAAGCGTTCGCAGTCGGCATGGGAGGCGAGCGTGCGCGATTCGCTCGATACGCCAGCCGATATCCGCACCATAGTGAATATGGCCGAGCCGCAGCGCGACGACAAACGCAAGCGGGTATTGCGAGACTACTACCTTCGGCACGTGCATGAGGATGCCAGCGAGGTCATCGGCCCGCTCGATCGCCATCTAGATGAGCTTGCCAAGCAAATCAAGGACACGGAGGACGCCATCCCGCATGGCATGGTCACCGAGCAAATGGTGAATCCCAGGCCCGCGTTTGTTCTGAAGCGTGGCGACTTCGCAAGCAAGGGCGAACGCGTCGCGCCAGGCGTGCCCATCGTCTTTGCCGGTACGAAAGACACGGCATCAAGCAGTCGCCTCGACCTCGCCCGCTGGCTAATGCGGGCGGACCATCCGCTCACCGGACGTGTGACGGCGAATCGCCTCTGGACGCAAATGTTTGGTACTGGACTCGTTCGTACGTTCGGCGACTTCGGCACGCAGGGCGAACCGCCGACGCATCCCGAACTGTTCGATTGGCTGGCGAGCGAGTTGGCCACGAGCGATTCACCGTGGGATCTGAAGCGTATGCTACGGCTAATCGCCAGCTCGGCGACGTATAAGCAGGCGTCGATCTATCGCGCGGATGTGGCGAAGATCGACCCACAGAATCGGCTGGTCTCACGCATGGGCCGGCATCGCCAAAGCGCGGAGGAGTTGCGTGATAGTGCCTTGGCCATCGCCGGCTTGCTGCAGCGCAAGGTCGGTGGTCCGTCGTTTCAGCCGTATCAGCCGCCGGACTTCTACAAGTTCAAGAACGAGGACTGGTCATGGAACCCGAGCGAAGGCGCGGAGCAGTATCGCCGAGGTATTTACGCATTTTGGCGTCGCACGGCTCTACATCCGATGTTCACGATTCTCGATGCTCCGAGTCGGCAGGAATGCATCGTCGTGCGCGATCGCTCGAACACGCCGTTGCAGGCGTTTGTGCTGCTCAACGATCCGACGTTCGTCGAGTCAGCTCGAGTGCTCGCGGAGAAATTGTTGCAGCAGAACCTCGCACATGACGACCGCCTCAAGCTGCTATTTCGCATGGCGACTTGTCGTGTGCCCGATGCGACGGAGGTGGACATACTACGTGAACGCTGGAAGTTGCTGCACGAGCGGTTCCGCAAGGATCCCGACGGGGCAGGGCGGTTCGTCAGCGTGGGGCAGTATCCGCGTGACATTAGCATCGATGTTGTGGCGTTGGCAAGCTGGACCGCCCTCGCGAATATGGTGCTGAATCTGGACGAAGTCATCATGCGCGAATAAATCCACGACGTAAGCCCAGAGGTGAGGTACTCCGAACCTCTGGGATCCCAAAGGTTCGGAGTACCTCACCCTTGGGCTTGCTCACCTATGAACCTCGCACGCCGACATTTTTTGACGCGATCCACCGGTTGCCTCGGCATCGCCGCTCTGGCCTCGCTCCTCAAAAGCGACGCCCAAACTCCGGTGCCAGGGCAGCTTGAGCGCACCCATATCGCGCCGCGAGCCCGCAACGTCATATTTCTGTTCATGGGCGGTGGGCCATCGCATATCGACACCTTCGACCCGAAGCCAATGCTAACTCAACGGCACGGCGAGGAGATGCCGCAGTCAGTCCTTGGCACGCAGCGAGTGACGTTGATGACGCGAAGCCAGGGCCACTTCCGCGCCGCCGCCACGCCATTTCGCTTTCGCAAAGCTGGCCGCGCGGGCCATGACATGAGCGACCTTTGGCAGCACCTGCCGAGCGTTGCGGACGACCTTACATTCATCCGCTCGATGCACACCGAGCCGATCAATCACGACCCCGCCGTCACGCTTATGCAAACGGGCCGACCGGAGTTCGGCATGCCCAACATCGGCTCGTGGTGCAGTTATGGCCTCGGCTCGGAGAATCGCGATTTGCCCGCCTTCATCTTCATGATGTCGGGCAACTTCGATCAGCCGATCACCACGCGCTACTTTGGCAGCGGATTCCTCGAAGGCCGGCATCAGGGCGTGCAGTTCCACCCCGCCAGCGATCCCGTGCAGTACCTCAACAACCCCGCCGGCATGTCGCGTGAAATGCGTGGCGACGTCATTGACGGCATCAACGCGCTCAATCGACACAGGCGTGAGCGCGTGGCCGATCCTGATATCGATGCCCGTATCCATTCCTACGAGATGGCGTTTCGCATGCAGGCCGCCGTGCCCGAATTGCTCGACGTCCGCAGCGAAACCGAACGCACGCTAAATCTGTACGGCCCCGACGTGCACAGTCCCGCGACGTTCGCACGCCAATGTCTGCTCGCACGCCGTCTCGTCGAACGCGGCGTACGCTTCGTGCAACTCTTCCACCGCGGCTGGGACGCACATAGCGCGGTCACGACCAACCTGCGCCGCCAGGTTCGCGACGTCGATCAGCCGATCACCGCTCTGCTGCGTGATCTGAGATCGCGCGGCTTGCTCGACTCGACGCTCGTTATTTGGGGAGGGGAGTTTGGCCGAACGGCCTATGGTCAGGGCGATCTCGCGGGCGAATTCGGACGCGACCATCATCCGCGCTGCTTCACCTATTGGCTCGCCGGCGGCGGGATCAAACCGGGCCTGACGATCGGTGCAACCGACGAGTTCGGCTACAACATCACCGACAGGCCGATCCACGTCAACGATCTGCACGCGACTATTTTGCACTGCCTGGGAGTTGACCACCTGCGTCTGACCTATCGTCACGCCGGCCGCGACTTCCGTTTGACGGACGTGGCCGGGGAAGTGGTGAGCGAGATTGTGGAGTGACGGTGAGGCTCAACTTCGCACGGTCGGTCAATGAGAGCCGTGCGAGGAAGAATGAACCCAATCTTTGAAACAAACAAGCTCACCTCAAAGTTCGACAAAAAACAAGCGGTCCCGTGCGAGGGATGGATGCCCCTTCTTGCTGTTGTTGAACTTCTTTTCCGCGTAGAATCCGCTTGATGGTTTTTTTTGTGAGATTCTTGGCCTTTCGCAAGATCGTCTTGAACATTGCTATCGTATCGAGAGACGATTTAGGCAAGGCCTGATGGAAAAAGCGAGGCGCGAGCGTATCCCTCATGCGAAGGAAAGGCTCAGCCGTTTTGCCGCCAGGGACTCCAAGTTTGGGCCTTTCGGATTTCCAGAAACGCTGGGCGGCATCGAGATATTGCGATTGCTCGTTTTCGCTTCGATATTGCGCCTGGATCGGACTTCGATCCCACGCCGAGTGGTTGCCTTTTTCAGCAACGATTACGGTCATATAGTCAACAAATCGGAATGGCGCCTGATTGATCCAATTGGTCGCCCAACCATTGCTCGTTTCGATAACCGGATCCCATCCATAGAAATCCCAGGGCCCTTCGAGGCTATCGAAGTGGGCAACGTAGGTTTTGCAATCCTGGAATTCATTGATGGCGTAGTAATCGAAAAACCAATCAACCGGATAGATCAGATAGGGTCCATTCACTGGCGTCCCGTGTTCGAGGTGAACGATTCGGCCGCCCGGTTTGAGGAGGCGCGACAGGTTCTTGATACTCGTCGCTGGGTCGAAGAGATTGTCCAACACGCTGCCATTGTAGATGAAGTCGAATTGGCCAACGTATTTATCGGGGATCGGATAATTGAGGTTACATACGATTTCGGCGCCTTCATAGTCACTCACATCCAGCGCCTGAACGGTAGCGTCGGAGAAGAGGTTGAAAAGCGATCGGTCAGCGATGAAATTATGATCTCTCGCATTGCGAGTGGTATGATCCAAAGCCACGGTGACACCTGGCCGGACTGCGACACCCTCGTCGCTGATCAATTTCATTGCGTTGTCGGGTGACAAAGGCACGGTTTGACGACCAATCAGCAAGACCTTTCCAGTAATTGGCCTGTACTTATGCTCATTGAGCAACACTCTTGCCATTTGCGGGAGAAGACCCATGAGAATGTACTCCATTGCTTAAAAAATTTGCTTCCCGCTGTACCGCGGGGTTAGCTCAAAAACACGAATAAGGCAAATCCGGCGGGTACGTCAATGCCAGAATCCTGCCACGACAGCGCCACCTCGCAGGTCAGGCTTTCCAGTTTGACCAGAGATTCCCATATTCGTTAAATACGGAAAGGTAGCGTTTGGCTGGAAAGCCTGACCTACGTAGCCAGCGCTGTCGTACGACGGCACGTTCGAGCCATAGATTTGTTCCGAGGTCGGTTCCGCCAATTACCGGGCCAACGGCGTTTGCTCGCGGCCCATATTCCGCACCTACAACACTGCCAGCAACAAATTGATTCGCCCAATTACGGCTTGGTCATGAAACCATGGATTCATTGCTTCTGAGCGATACCGAACAAACGCCCGTTACTCAATGGTATTTCGTTCGGAGTTTTACCACCGGAAGCTGAAGCCCTTTGGCGGTGGCGGCTGGCTTGATGGCTCTCGGGCTGGTGAGAAAACGGACGGCAGAGCGGAGAAAACGCCTAACGCGATGCGGGACAATGGCTTTCGCTAATCGAATCGCTAGAGGGCGCGGTTCTTGCGTGTTAGGCGTTTCCGTTTTCGCAGGTCCCGCCAAAGGCACCACAGTCAATTGAGGCGAGTTCGACAACTGCCACGACTTTGAATAAAACCCCTGCTGAGGAATTCGATGACCAGTGGTCGCCGGAGTCTTGGAGGCAACGCAGTGAATAGCGTACATTCCGTCGTCCAGCCCACCGAAACTGACTGTATTTAAGCAGTCAGGGGTGTAGTCGGTTAGCTCCCAAGGGTCCGTTTGGACATCCGGGGTATGCCGAATCAACTTTATACTGTTGATGTCGAACTCATTTGCCGAATAATAGTCCCAGAAAAACGTGGGCGAGAACATATAGAATCCATGATCTATGTGATTGCAAGATACTGCGTGGTGAATCACACGCCCGCCGGCCGCCAGCATCCGAAATATATTGTTCAGCACATTGGGTAAATGGAAGATATGTTCCATCGTGCCGCCATCAAAAACGACATCAAATTTTCCCACGAGAGATTCGGGAAGCTCGGGGTTATTGAGATCAAAGATATGATCGGCGTTTTCAAAGCCCGAAGCGTCAAGTGAGACAATCGCGGAGAAACCGAGAGAATGGGAGAAGTAACGGTCTGAAATATATTGATTCGTAGAATTGACCTCGCAAGAATTCTGCGCTTCATGTTCAAGAGCGACCTCCGTAAGGCCGATTCCGGCTTCGGCAGCAATTTGGTTAAACGAAGGGGCGGAGAAATGCATTTGCTGCCTGCCGAGAGTCAAAATGCGACCGTGGAACGGCCTATGGGCGGATTCTTCCAACCACAATTTTGCGCTTCCAATGGATATGCCCATTTCTACTTCCTTTTTTTATTTGAGATTATTCAATGCCTGAATCCACATCCTGACAGCCGGGCATAACTGTACAGAACGGTCATATCTCCCCGATTTCGTTGAGCAACACTTCTTAGCAACGGCGGAAATCCATCAAGCAGCAAGGCGGCGTTGCGATTTCTGAAAAGAAGGCACCGGCACCACGAAGGTGCCCCCCTCTTGCTGAAACCTGGCATGGTTTTGCATGATCGTGGGCGCAAAACGCCAGGCGAGGATGATGACGATCTCGGGTCGTTTGGAATAGAGCGTATCGGGATGATAGACCGGCACACGGTAGCCCGGCGACACGGTCCCGTGACGGAGCGGATTGTCGTCCACGAGGAAATCGATCAGTTTGCCCATCTTGAAGTGATGCATCAGCGTCGTGACGGTGGCCGACGCACCATAGCCGGCGATCGTCGCGCCGGTGGCACGGGCCTGGTTCAGGAAATGGACCGTCTGATCGCGCAAACCATCGACGCGAGAGCGGAATGCCTTGTAGGTGGACGGATCGTAAAGCCCTGCCGCTTCCTCGACGGCGATCAACTCGGCGACGCGCGGCGAGACCGGTCGTGGTCCGCCGATCTTCTGGGCGAAGCCGCGAATCGAGCCGCCTTTGCTGGGCACGCGTTCAACATCGACGAGGTGCATGCCGTGGCGGCGCAGGAACGCGTCCATTGGTTTGACGGAATGATAGCAGAGGTGTTCGTGGTAAACAAAATCAAACACCAGGCCCTGCACCGTGTCAAGAAGATACGAAACCTCGAAAACGAAGACGCCGTTGTCGGCGAGCAGCGAGCCGATCGCGGCCGCCATGTTTCCCAGCGCGTCGTTGTGGGCGAACACATTGTTGGCGGTGCAAACCTTGACCGGCCCGTATTCCTCGACGACGCGGCGAGCCGTCGGCGCATCCATGAAGGCGTTAAGCGTGGGGATGCCGGCGGTAGTCGCGGTCCGTGCCAGATCGGTCGCGGGATCGATGCCGACCACGCGCATTCCATGACCTGCGAATTGACGCAACAACGTCCCATCGTTGCTGCCCACATCGAGCACCAGCGAACCGGCGGGCAAGGACAGCTTTTCCACGACCTGCTTGGCGTAGCGCTCGAAATGCGCCTCTAGCCCCGGCGATGACGCCGACGTGTATTGATAGCAGGAAAACAGACGAACCGGGTCGATCACATCCAGCAGTTGAACGTGGCCGCACGAACGGCACAGGAACAGGTCCATCGGAAAGACATCGGCCGCCTCGTCCGCTCGTTCCGGCGGATAGTACCATTCGGCAAGGGCCGACGGCTCAAACTCGAATACGCAATCGATCTGCGTCGATTCGCAGAGCCGACAGGAACGACGGCGATGGTAAATTGGACTCGTTGTCATCGTGACTCTCCGCGGAAAAATTCAAGCAGTCAAAGTCTCATGCCAGCGCAGCGAGATGCCGCCGTCCAC
>SIAQ01000041.1 GCA_009697105.1 Gemmataceae bacterium
GATTTGCCGCTTGCGGCTTAGCGCTCGCGTGGTGCCGTGCGAGCGCTAAGCCGCAAGCGGCAAATCGGGAAGTTATTAGTTGGATTCGACTACGGACCGCTTACTGCGTGCGCGGCTCTGACGCCGTCCGATCAACCTTGCGTCGCTTGATCGAGCAGCGTTTGCACGTCGCGGATCAGCTTCAAGCAGTGATTTACCGCAGGTTGGCCGTACTTCGTGGCCAACGTGCGAATCGCATCGGCGAGTTGCAAGGTTGCGTCGGCAGTCGCCGGATCGCCGCTGGCGCCGGCAAGGCCGGCGCGCAGTTGATCGAGCACGGCGCTCGGGGCGGCCGACGATTGTCCCTTCATCGATGCCGTCATCTGATCGCTCATTTTCAAAGCAGCGGCCACCGCGTCGAACAACATTTGATGCGCCTGCTTTTGGCCCAAGGCCTGGCGCAACAGCTCCGCGCCAAGGTCTGCCGCCGAACGCGCGATGCGTTGATCGTCGGCCGTGAATCCCGTCACCTTGTCGAACAACTCCGCAACGACCTGCGAACCCGCCGCGACCGTCATCGGCACCGCCAGCACGTTTCGATGTTCGCGTTCAAAGCTCTGCAACTCCACCGAACCGACTGGTGTGGCGTGGAGATCGTTGATTACGCTCGGCTGACCCAATCCAGCTGCGCCGCCGGCGATCGAACGCGCGAATGGAATCGTCGGCGCGCCGAGCGACTCGCCTGTTGCGCCATACACTCGGCAGACTTCGGCGGGCTGTTTGCTTGCGTCAAAATGCCGAACTAACAACACCCCATCTCGTGCTTGGGTGACTTGCATCAAGAAACGCACCAGGGCACGGATCGCGTCCGGCAGCGGCACGGGGTCGTTCAGCGCGGCCGTCGATTGCACCAATGGCAGTACCTGCTCGACCGCGCCGCGGAAACCCACGAGCGTATGGTGCAGGTGCCGCATCTGCTTCGCGGGGCGGATCACGTCGAGTTGCTTCCGCACCGACTTCGCCAGCGTCTCCTTGCTGAAATCGTGATTCTTATCGAGGTAATCGCGAACGCCCATACGCATGGCATCGAGAGGTGTGGCGAGATTGGCGAAACCGGTAATCATGATCGCGACGATGTCAGGATGAAACGCGGCCAGGTCTTGAAGGAGTTGCAAGCCGTCGTCGCCCGAGCCGAGGTTCCAGTCGAGGATCGCCAAGTCGATAGTGTATTCGTTCGCGAGTTTCAGCGCGGACTCCGCGTCGGAGGCAGCGAGAATGTCGCAGCCGAGGTCCGCCTGGTAAAGCCATTCGTTCACCGTCTGGCGCACCGAGGCTTCATCGTCTACCAGCAGGATGATGTCGCGCATGTAAGGATGTCCAAGCCATGTTTTCCGCTTGCGGCTTAGCGCTCCCGCGTCGTATTCCGAGCGCTAAGCCGCAAGCGGGATGGTGCACTATTCAACGGCTTCGAAGATAGTCGCGATGCCCTGCCCGGTGCCGATGCACATCGTCGCCAAACCGAATTTCGCTTTCCGGTCGCGCATGGCATGGAGCAGCGTCGTCGTGATGCGCGCCCCCGAGGCGCCGAGCGGATGCCCGATGGCGATGGCGCCGCCGCGAATGTTGACTTTCTCGCGATCGGCGCCGAGCAGCTTGATGACGGAAAGCGCCTGCACGGCAAAGGCTTCATTGAGTTCGATGAGATCGATGTCGGATAGCGTCAGCCCGGCTTTTTCGAGAGCCTTGTATGTCGCCGGCACCGGCCCGATGCCCATGACGGAGGGATCAACGCCGGCGACGGCCATGGCGCGAACCTTCGCCAATGGCTTCAGTCCCAACTCGCGGGCACGCTCCTCCGACATCATCAAAACCGCAGCGGCGCCGACATTGAGCGGGCTGGCGTTACCCGCGGTCACCGTGCCGCCGTCCGGTGCGAATGCGGGCTTCAACGCACTGAGGGTCGCCACAGTTGTTTCACGGCGAATGCACTGGTCCTGCGTCAGCAAAACGCGGCGGCCTTCGTCATCGCGGGCCCAGGTTGGCACAATCTCTTGTTGGAACGCCCCGGAATCCGTTGCTTGCGCCGCTTTTTGATGGCTTTGGAAGGCGAACTCATCCTGCTCGCGCCGACCGATGTTATACTTCCGTGCGAGATTTTCCGCCGTCAGGCCCATGTAGACCGTTGCGATACTATGATGGTGTTGGTAGCGCATGCTGAGATCGAAGCCCGATTCCATCGGAATATGGTGCATATGTTCGACGCCGCCGGCGATCTGTACGTCGAGCATGCCGGCCATGATCGCCTGTGCCGCCTGGTTGATTGCTTGCAGGCTCGACCCGCATAGGCGGTTCACCGTCGTCGCGGGCACTTCGATCGGAAAGCCGGCGATCAACGCAGCCATGCGGGCGATGTTGTAGCCCTGCTCGCGTTCCTGCTTGACGCAACCCCACTGGATGTCTTCGATCTGGTTCGCGGGAAACGCGGCCCGATCGAGCAGCGCTCGCATGATGTCCGCGGACAAATCATCCGCGCGAATATCGCGGAAGGCTCCTTTTTCCGCATGCGCCCGCGCCACGGGACTGCGTACCGCTTCAACGATTACAGCGTTTGGCATAGCGTTTCCCCTTTTTCATGGGTGCGTTCTGAATGATCCGCTAACGACGATTCTAACGAATTTTCCGGCAGGTGAAAGGCGTATGCCGGTACTGCATCGGGCGGATCAACATAATTATGTCGATTTGGCAAGCATCCTGAAAAGTCAGTCTTGGGCCATGAAGATCGCGTGGTAATCTGCGAAAAGAATTTCGTCGATGGATAATGCAGAGCACGATGTGCCAGCGATTTTCGCCAGCCGAGTTGCCCAAATTATTCACCACAGAGAGCACAGAGGAAATTCAAAATCAAAGAGAGAAATAAGTTGTGGCTTGGAAATCAGGTCGGTAGACAGAAACACCCTGTTTTCATTCAACCTCTGGCTGCCCTGATTTTCCTCTCTCTGTGTTCTCTGTGGCCTCTGTGGTGAATTATCCGGGTTAGGCAGGCATCATTGGTGCGCATTACGTAAGTGCCCGTATTATCATCAACCGAAAATCCCGACCTTGCTCCACGGTGGAGAATGATGGAAAGTTTGCGTTTGGCATCCCCGAATAGTGTGTCACCAAAAATTGCGTGCAGCCGTTGCGGCGACGATTCGCGATTTTGGGACCGCATTGCGGGCAAGACGTTCTGCCCGAACTGTCTGGAATCGCTGGCCGTCGGCGAAGGCGAGCCGCTCGTCGCGCGCACCGATCGCAAACGTTGCGCGATCTGCCACCATCTTGGCACCGTGCGCTACGTCACGTTTCCGTTGCATTCCCGGCGACCCATTGAGGTCGAGCTTTGCGCAGAGCACCTTCGCGCCATCGTCGCACGCCGACTGGGACCGCACGCCTTCGAGCAACTTCGCCGGCAGCTCACGTCCATCGGCATGGAAGTGAGCGACGTGTTCCTCCTGCATGACGCCTTTTACGATGAACATGGCCGCGCGATTCAGCCCGCGGTCGAGTAAGTGCCTTTTCCTTCGCAGAAAATAATTTCGTTAATCCAACTCTCCGCTTACGGTAAACTGTTGAAGTCGAATCGTGGGCGAACCACGAAGAACCAATTTGACGATTCGCATTTTTCGCTTGCGGCTTGGCGCTCGGAAAATTCCACGTGAACGCTCAGCCGAAAGCGGGAAGGCGGAGACCTGCGTATGCCAGTCACTTCTGTCAACTGTCAGGAATCGCCGCCGAGCGTCTTCCTTGCCGCGGCCTGGCGCAATTTGGTAATGCTGAATTTCGCCGTGGACCCGGACGTGCTCAAGCCCCTGGTTCCCGTCGGCACGGAACTCGATTATTTTCATGGCCGAACCTTTGTGAGCATCGTCGGTTTTCAGTTCCTTGACGCTGCTCTGCTTGGCATACCGATCCCATTTCATCGCGCGTTCGAGGAAGTGAATTTGCGATTCTACGTGATGCGCCATGCTCCCGAAGGCATCCGTCGCGGCGTCGTGTTTGTACGGGAGATCGCCCCGAAGTGGATAGTCTCGACAATCGCCCGCTGGGTATACAACGAAAAGTATGTCACCATGCCGATGCGACATCGCGTCGAGGTGCCGACGAACGCTGATTGCGGTACCGTGAAGTACGAATGGTGGCATGGTGGCCGATGGAACGCGCTGTCGGCTCACATTCATGGCTCGCCCGCGCCGCTGGTCCCGGGTTCCGAGGAGGAGTTCATCGCCGAGCATTATTGGGGCTACACAATGCAGCGAGACGGGACGACGATGGAGTACGCCGTCGAACATCCGCCGTGGCAGGTTTGGCAGGCGTCGGAACCGAGGTTCGACTGCGATGTGGCCTCCATTTATGGCGACGCGTTCGTACCGTTCCTGCGCGAGCCGGCCTCAGTGCTTGTCGCTGCCGGTTCGCCTGTGGTCGTGCGACGCGGGCGGCAGTTGTAGACGTCCCATTGCCTATTGCCGACGACGGCGCATACTGGATAATAATGCTCGGCAGGTATGTTTGACGCATGTCCGAACCGCGTCTTGAAGGTCGCGGATCGGAAATGTTCGTGAGGGCAGGCTGAAAAATGAACTGCGCGATAACGCCAATTGTTGCTACGCCAAGCGCCGCGAAAACATTCGCTGGGCCGCGGTGGCTTTTTGCCGTTTGGGTTGCGACAGCGCTCTTGTTCGCACACGGCTGTCATGGGCCGGATGAAGACCATGAGCTTTCCGTGCTGCCAATGGAAATCAAATGTGAGCGGCCCAACTAGTGGTCCGACCAGCTTGATTTGATAGGTGAGGCCAGGCTGTGGAAAGCCTGGCCCCACGGACATGTCAACTCTGTCTTTTCACGCCACTAGCCTGTCTAAATCACGGTATCGTCAAGTAAGATTGCGTCGCGCGGGATGACGATGATGCCATCGCGAATGACGTAATTCGGGCCTTCCACATCTTTCTTTTTCTCGCGATTGCACAAGCGAACATTTGCGCCGATGCGGGCGTCCTTATCGACGATCGCGTTTTCGATGATCGAACCGTCGCCGATGCCAACATTCGGTAGTCCGCGGCGCTGGTTATCCGTCTTCTCTTGAGCGTTTTCAAACTGATCCGCGCCGATGAGCACGGTGTCCCTGATGGTCACATTTCTGCCGATTTGCATGCGTACGCCGATGACGCTTCGGGTGATCTTTGTGCCAGTGCCGATGACGCAGCCATCGCTGACGAGCGCGTGTTCCAAGGTCGCGCCGCTGACACGCGAGGCGGGCAGATAGCGCATGTGGGTGTAAATCACGCCATCGGACTTGTGAAATACGAACGGCGGATTATCCGAGGTCAAGGCCAGATTCGCCTCGTGGTACGATTTGATTGTGCCGACATCCTCCCAATAGCCATCGAAGAGGTGTGCCTGCACGTGGTGCGTATTCACGGAACGTGGGAAAATCTCCTTGCCAAAATCGGTCGCCAAGGGTGGCGCATTGAGCATTTGAATCAACGCGTCACGTTTGAAAATGTAGATACCCATGTTCGCCAGGAACGGCCGACCGTGGCATTCCACGCCGCGGCGATTCGTCCATTCGTCGGTCACGCGCATCGATTCCAGGGTGTTACGCGATTTCGGTTTTTCCACGAACCCGTGGATCCGCCCCGCATCATCGACGCGCACCAGGCCGAGCTGCGATGTCTGATCCTCGCGCACCGGCATCACTGCCATCGTCACCTCGGCGTTGGACTTGCGATGCGTTTCCAAAAGATGGCGGTAATCCATACGGTACAGCTGATCGCCGGAGAGAATCAATACATCCTGACACGGGTCTTCGTGCACGTAGCGAATGTTCTGCCGCACCGCGTCGGCTGTGCCCTGATACCAATCAGATGCCTCATTCGTCTGCTGCGCGGCAAGGATTTCCACGAAGCTCCGCGAAAACGGATCGAACTTGTACGTGTTGGCGATATGGCGGTGCAAGCTAACGCTCAAAAATTGCGTCAACACATAGATGCGCTTGCAGTCGCTGTTGATGCAGTTGCTGATCGGAATGTCGATGAGGCGATACTTCCCGCCGATCGGCACCGCCGGCTTGCTGCGTAACATTGTGAGCGGATAGAGTCGCGTCCCACGCCCGCCGCCGAGGATGAGACTGAGAACATCGAGATTCATGAAAACGTTACCTGGTGCCTGACGTATGAAATGGATTGTTTGAATTCATCATGCTATCAGAGTAAAAGCCAAGGTGATAAACAATTCGTGAAGATTTCGATTTTCTACCGCTTGCGGCTTCGCGCTCGCATGGGATATTCCGAGCGCGAAGCCGCAAGTGGAAAACATGAGATCAGTTCTTCTTGCTGATTCGGCTCATCAGGTTCTGGACTTTGAGCAGCGTTTCGTCCGGGTGGGCCTGGGCCTCGGCTTCGCAGCCTTTGCAGCAGATGAACACGGGCTGGTTCTTGAGCATGACCTTGTGGATCGGCCCCATCGAACCCAGTCGGCTGTCCTGGTCGATGGCGCAGAACTCCTGCCGTAGTGCCAGGCCCTGATCGACAGGATTCAGCTTGGCTAATGCCACCTTGATTCGCGCCAGTTCGGCAGGAGTTGCCGCGGCTACGGCCTGTGCGAGATTCGTGCCGCCTGGCGTGCCGAAGGCACCGGCACTTTGCAGATCGCTGATCGTCATTTGGCGGTCAAGCTCGATTTTGAATTCGTAGTTGATCATCGACGCTTTTTCGCCCGCCGTGTTCGGCTCGATGGCGAGGTCCCAGCGCAATAGATTTTGCGTGCGCGGCCCGCGCAGGTAGGCCGGATCCTTGCTGATCTCCGGCGTGCTTTTCAAGATGCTGACAGTGACGGCGTCCGTTTCGGGGCGCGGTAGGCGGTCCCACACTTGCAGCTTGACCTTTTCGTTCTTGAAGTTGTTAATCATGGTGCGGTACTCATAGCGGAGCATCTGGTTGCCGCCTTGTGTCGTATGCGATCGGTTGATGATCTGTCGAGTCACCTGCATCTGTGGATCGACGCCGAAGCCAGTCGTGAACGATTCGCCAATGGCGACTAAAGGCAGCGTCATTTGGCCGACGAAATCACTGCCGATGTACATCGTCGCATCGCCCGGCAAGATGACGTGAGCGCTTTTGTTAATGAAGTCGGCCAGACGATAAACGTGGGTCGTAATGAGCGGGACCGATTTGTAATAAAAGTCCGGCACCAATTCGGCGCGAGCAACTTCGATGACCTGTTCTTCCATACGAGAAGGCACGGCCAGCGCGGTGGCGACGCGATATGTGACGGTCGGCCCTTCGCGAATCGCCAAAGCGCAGCCGCGCTGAATCGCCGTATCGGAATTGAGCAACTCGAACGACTGATCCAGGGCCGCCGCCGTGTTGAACAGCCCGATGCCGGTGGTCGGCTTCTTTTCGTTGAAATCTTTCTGTGCTTTGGTGCGCAGGCTGCGGATTTGCTCTTCCAACTCCGCTAGGTCCGATGAACGTGCGGGCACGCTGCTCTTGTGCACGGCGGCGACACGCAACGATTGCAGGTCCGGCGGTGACGCGTTCAGCATCGGCTGAGCTGTTGATAAGACGAGCTTGACGTTGGCCCAATCTTCACCGGAGTTCTGTGCCAGGGCGGCGAGGAATTCGATTTGCACGGCGTCCTTGGCGGTCTTGCCAGCGCGTAGTTTGTACTGCGGCCGCCACGATGCCTGATCGACGAGGTAATGCAATCGAACCTTGCCCGCGCCGGCGGCGTCGCCGCGATCAACGACGATGACGGCATCGCGTTCGATGCGGCTGGTGCCGGCGCCGAGGTCACTGAGTTTGGCCTGCACGGCTGCTGCCTGGGTCTGATTCGTTTTTACTTGCTGTTCGAGTTGGACGAGTTCGCGCGTCGTTTCGAGGCGTGATTCCTTAATGTACTTGGCGAGGGTAATAGCGGATTCGGCGTTGAGTGCGCCTTTCTCGGCGGCCTGGATCATCGTCACGCCCATAAAGCCTTCCATCTTGCTGAGCGTTTTCAGGTTTTCCTGAATGGCTTTTACGTCGGCCTCGGTCTTCTCGCGGGCCGTGCCGAGAACCACAAGTTCGTCCTGCAGCTTGCGTGCTTCCTCGCGGGTGTCCTTGACGACTTGCCTGGAACGGAATCGCGTGGTCAGAACGCGGAGGCCGTCGGTTCCTTCCGCATTGAGTGAGCTGAGAATGGCCGCCGACGGCAACGGGCTGATCGTCACTTCGACAAGTCCTTTGCCCGCGGGCACGTCGGCCTCGCGCGTGACCATGGCGTTCATCGGATAGACCGTGACGGCCGTAACTCGGCTTGGCGTGACGTTCACTCCGGCGTCGGGGAGGCCTACGAGATTTTTGTCCTTCGGTTCCTGCGCCGCCAGATCGGCGCAACGCCAATCGCCACTCACATAAAGCGCAAGCAGCACGAGAACGGTCGGCACACCGGAGACGGCCAACCACGGCGAAAATCGTTTGAACACTTTTCGGCCCTTTCGTGAAGAAGAGACGCGGCGCGACACCGCGAGCGCAAGGAGTTTTCCCTTATTACTACGACAGCGCTAGATCGAGAATTTGGCCCGCATTGTAGCCGAATTCGTGAGAATTCGGACGACTTGGGCAAACGAGGGAAGGCCGAATTCTCACGAATTCAGCTACAGGATACGATGTAGCGCTGTCGTATTACATAGAGCGAGACCCACAAGGGGAACCCGCCAATATGTTTTTTGAGTTTCCGCTTGCGGCTTAACGCTCGCTAAATCCCATGCAAGCGCCAAGCCGCAGGGCGCACGACATCACTTGTAGGCATTTAACCACGAAACACACGAAATACACGAAAAGAAGGGGAGGATGGGCTTTCATTTGTCTACAGGTGTTTTTCGTGTTATTCGTGCCACCTACCTCCAAAATCTTTCCGAGCCGCGTCGATTTAACTTTGCGTAATTTCAGAATGCGAATCACGAAAGAACGAAAGTACGAAAGAGGAATACTAAAGATTTTTTTCGTGATTTCGTACTTTCGTTCTTTCGTGATTCGTATTGGATTTCGGCTTGGCCGCGCCATGTGTTTCGTGGTTAATGCATTTGATATACAAGTGCTGTCGTGGCCCCCAGGCTGCTAGCGGAATTACCTTGCGACACGGAATTACCTTGCCCTTGACTTCTCTCCAACCCCTCGTTATTGTCCCGCCGCTTCCGGGTGAAAACTTTAGCGAAAATCGATTTTTTCCGGACCCGAAAGTGGCGGAGTGCGAGGTTTTGGGGAACCTCGGCGAGCGAGTGCCGACAAGGAGGTTTGCGATGGCCAACAACATGAAACCTATGACCACGCGGAATGCCCGCATCGGCGCTTGCGCCCTGCTGATCGGCATCGTTCTCTTCTCGGCGCACGCCATCCGATCGCAAGAGGACGCTGCCAATGGCGCCCAGGCTCGCCAGTCTCTCAAGGTCGGGACGGATAAATTCAAGCAAGGCGACTATGAAACCGCCGCCGGCTTCTTCAAAGCCGCTGAGGTGAATCGCTTGGCGCTCACGACGGCGGAACAAAAGGACCTCAACGCCTTTGGCTCCCAAAACACGAACGCGCTGAAATCGCGCCAAGACGCGGTCGGGCATCTGGGCCTGGCAGAGGACGCTTTGAAACAAGGTCGTCTCCAGGACGCCGGCTTGCAAATGAAATCCCTCCAGGCCAACCAGTATCTCACGAAATTCCAAACGGATCAGGTTGCGGATTTGAACAAACGCCTCGTCGCAAAGGGCGGCACCGTGCCCAAGATCGACGCGAAAGCGTTGCTCGCCTCGGGCCGCGCCGCCTTGCTATCGGGTGATTTGGCCAGCGCAGAAAGCTATATGCAGCAAGCGGAGAAATCCAGTTCGAGCATGGCAGCGTGGCTGCAACCGTGGAGCGATACGCCGGCGAAACTGCGGCGCGACATCCAGACCGCACGTGAAAAAGCGCAAGCGCCGCTCCCCGTGCCGACCGTGGACATTGCCAAAAAGCTCGAACCACAACCGCCGCCCGAGCCAAAGAAGTCCGCTCCCTCCAAGCTAGCCGGTCTTTGGCCCTTCGGCAGTGGCCCGAAGAACGATCCCGCCGAGCAACGTATCAACGACAAGATCGGGCGGCACATGGTCAAGGATGGATTCCTTTTCCTTCAGGCCAATGATCTCGATAAAGCCTATATGTGCGCGACCGAGGCGAAGAAGCTGAATCTCGCGTTCGATCCCAATGACCCGCAGACGCCGGATACGTTGTTGCACGAGATTCAACGTCGCCGTGGCGGTGGTAGCGTGTTTCCGCCGACCCCGACCCCGACCCCGACGCCAACGCCAACGCCGAAACAAGCCGACATTTTCCCCGTGCCCAAAGTCCTTGGCGATCCGCCGGCAGCGCCCGCCGAGCCGCGTGCGCAGCTTCGTGAGGCTCGCTCACTCTTGGCACAGAAAAAAACCGAGGAGTCTGACAAGCTCTGCGGCGTATTGCTCTCCTCCGGCACTCGTTGGGGGCTGTTCGAGGATACGCCCGAAAAGCTTCGCCGCGATATTCAACGCCTACGCCAAACCTCCGAACGCGAGGAATCGTTCAAGGTGCTGGCCGACGCGCGCAAGCTCTTCACGCAAGGCAACTACGCCGATGCCCAGAAGAAAGCGTTCATCGCCCAGAAGATGCACGGGCCGTACGGCGTCTTCGATTTCGGCGATCGGCCACAGAAATTACTCGAAGAGATAGGCAAAGTGAAGCTGGCGAAAGGCATCACCCCTACGCCGAAGGATGAGCTGGAAAAAAGCATCCCGTTGGTGGCTGCCGACGTACCGATGAAAGCCGATCCGCTGCCGACGATCTCCGCCGCCGAACAACAGGCTAACAAGAATCGCGCAATCGTCATTGTGCGCGAGGCGATGGAACTTGAACGCCAGGGCCGATTCTATGAGTCGCGCCAAAAAGCGTTGGAAGCGAAAATGGTGAAGGCGACGTTCGGTCCCGATGAGCCCTCGCCCGACGCCGTTGTCGTTCGGCTAAACGCCAAATGCGAGCAGCAGATTCAGTTCCACCTGCAGAAAGCCACCGAAGCGATCGTTAACCCAGGCGATCCGCAGAGGTTTGAAAAGGCGCAGGCCGAGCTTGCGGTTGCTCGCGAGATCGCGCAAGCGTTTCAATTCGATACCAGTCGCATTGACCAGACGGCGATGCAGTTTCACCAGATTGTCACCAGTTCGAAGCCGGTAACGAACGCCCAACCGATCGTGCAACCGACGGTCGATCCGCTGCTCACGGTTAAGGTGCAGAAAATCGATCAGCCGACCGGCGATCCGCAGAAGGACGAACTGCGACGCCTGGCCCGCGAGCAGCTGCATCACGCACAATTGGAAGTCGCGCACGGCAACCTGACCCAGGCTCGCCGAATGTGCGAGGAGCTCTATCGCGCCGATCCCGGCCTGCAAGCCGAAATCATCGGATTGATTGCGACGATCAGCGCCGAGGAATACAACCAGCAAGTCTTGTCCGCGAAGAATAACTTCGATGTCGGCCTCAAGGCGTTCGCGCAGAAAGATTATCGCAAAGCGCTGGCGATGTTCCAGGCCCTTGATCCCAACATGTTGCCCGAACAGCACAAGATCCGCCTGCGTGACATCAGCTCGACGCGCGAGATGCAGCCGCAGCAAATCGCGCAGGTCGGTGGACAGGAATTCATGAAAGGCGGGACGATCGTTCCCAAGGGCGAGCCGAACATGAAGCCGGAGCAGGAACCGCGCCAAACAAACCTGATGGAGGAAGTCCAGGCCAAGCAGCAGGTGCACTACCAGATGGTCCGGCAGCGTGGCCAGGATTCGATACGCTCCGCTCACGACCAGTTCCGCAGCGGCCAAAAGGAGCAGGCGATCAAGACGCTCGAAGGTTACATCGAGCAGATCGGCATGACCGGCTTCGATCCGCTGCGTGCCAACGAGCTGAAACGCCCTGCCGAGGCGCGCATCCAACAATATCGCACGGTGATGGCTCGCGAGAAATTCGACGCCATCGAAAGCGATTCAAAAAACAAATTCGCTCGGTATTACGATGAGCAAGGCGCTCAGCGCAAGAAGCATACGCACCACCAGGAGGTGTTCGAGAAGATGAAGGTCGTGCAGGAGCTAATCAAACAGAATAAACTGAAGGAGGCCCAGGTCGAAATCAAGATGGTCCGTGCCCTGGACCCCGACAATCCCGCTGCCCTCGCCGCCGACACCATCATCCACACTCGGCTCAAACAAGAAAGTTACGACAGGGATATCCACGCGAACAACGAGATCCGCCTGGATCTGAACCGTCCCGGCCTTGGCGTCATCCCCAAAGACGGATCGGCCATTGCCCTCGACAAAGAGGTTTCCAGCCGCCGCTCAAAAGGTGACAATGGATCGATTCAGTACGAGCTGAAGCATCCGAAGGAACGCGCGATCGAGTATCGGTTGCGTCAGCCGATCTCGCTGAACTTCAAGGATATGCCGTTGCAAGACGCGATCGCGCAGATCGGCTTGCAGAGCGGCGTTCCAGTGCTTCCGGATCGCCGGGCGCTGCAGGAGGCACGCATCAGCCTCGATGCGCCGCTCACCGAATCGATTCCCGATATCGAGATGCGCTCTGCCTTGAACATCCTGTTGAAGCCGTTGCGTTTGACCTTTGTCATCGAAGATCAGGTGCTGAAGATCACGACGGAGGACAACCGCATCCGCATGCGGCGAGTGACCTATCCCGTCGGCGACCTCATCGTCGCAGTCGAAGATCATCCGCTGCCCGATGTGTTCAATGTGCAAAAAATGATCGAGCACCAGTTGCGAGTCTCGCAGCCCTACTACGGCCAAAACGCGCAAATGGCCTTTCCCATGAACGCCGGCATGCCCGTCAGTTCGCACAATCAGGGCAACGGCTCGATGTTCGGCTCGCAGACGCCAGGCTCGCCGCCGACGCAGCAGACCAAAGAGAAAACCAAAGAAGCGATGGCGGAGATGCTCAAGACGCTGATCCAAGAGATCGTCGCCAAGAATAGCTGGGAAGGCATGGGCGGTACGGGTGCGGTCCAATACTTCCCGCAAGGCATGGCCCTCGTCATCAACCAGCAACAGGAAGTCCAGGAGGAGATCGGCCAACTGCTGGCGGCACTTCGCAAATTGCAGGATCTGCAGGTGACCGTCGAGATGCGAGCCGTGGTCGTGTCCGAAACGTTCTTCGAGCGTATCGGCCTGGATTTCGACATGAACATCCGCACGCCGACGTCGCGTGCGGAGCCCACGCTGATTGCGGGTGGCCCGTTCGTGCCGGCACCGTTTAACAATCGCAACCTCGATCGACTCGGTGGATTGATATCGGGTCTGACCTCAGGTGGCGTATTGACGCCGGACTTGAACATCCCGGTGCGTAACAGCACGTTCAACTTCACGACGCCGCAGTTCGGCGGGTATCAACCTGAAGCGGGCTTGTCGCTAGGTTTGGCGTTCTTGAGCGACATTCAGGTGTTCATGTTTTTGGAGGCGGTGCAGGGCGATCGCCGGGCGCATATCATGCAGGCGCCGCGTATCACGTTGTTCAACGGCCAGCAGGGTTTCATCAACGGGCAGGTGCAGCGCCCGATCTTCTCCGGTTTCGTGCCGATCACGCTGCCGACGGGTTTGGTGGTGATGTCCGCGATCAACACGCCGTTCCCGTTCGGCATGGGCATGCAGGTACAGCCGGTCGTCTCGCCCGATCGCCGCTTCATTCGCTTGAACGTGCAACCGCAGTTCGGCAGTCCGCTGATCGACCCGGCGGCGGCAACGGTGCTCGTGCAAAGCGGTGCCCAGACAGGAACCTTTGACAGCGGCGCGCAACCACCTCTGCCCAGCGGTTCGCTGCAGGTGCAGATTCAGCCGACCTCGGTCAATCTGTTTACCTCGAATACCACGGTCAATGTGCCCGACGGTGGCACCGTCGTGCTCGGCGGCTTCCGCTTCCTTGCCGAGGAACGCACCGAGTATGGCCCGCCGATCCTCAGCAAAATCCCGTACCTGAGCCGACTCTTCCGCAACGTCGGTTGGTCGCGCGACGGCGGCACGCTGATCTTCCTCGTGACGGCCCGCATTATCTCAATCGAAGAAGAAGAGCAGATTCTGCTCGGCACCCTGGACCCGATTCCGCGCTAGCCCCGATCATTCACCACAGAGACACAGAGAAGTTAATAGGTAAAATGGACTATTCTTGGCGAGAAACGAAAAGAGCTATTGGCGAGCCTAGCCGCGTAAGCGGCAGGTTGACGCACCCGCAAACCTGCCGCTTACGCGGCTAGGCTCGCCAAGTCGCACTCCGCCCCCAATTGGATTTCTCTGTGCCTCTGTGTCTCTGTGGTTAAGAATTCGGGCGATATTATTTACGGAGCCTCGCATATGAAACGCTGGAAATGGCTACTCCCCGGACTCACCCTGGCACTAGGCGTCGTGTTGCACCAAGGCATTCGCGCGCAGTTGCCCGTGAAAACACGCGAGGCGCAATCGCCATTCTCGACGCCGAAGGTGCAGGGCACGCCCGGCAGCGCCGTTGAGATCGGCCCCGGCGAGCAAGGTGCGGTGTTACGTTTGCCCGGCGCGCCGATGACACCGCCGGAACCGGAGCCGACGCCGCAGAATCAGCCCGTCAGGCAACCCGCGCCGGTGGAGCCGCGAATCTCGCCAAACCCAGCGTTGAACGGTCTGCCGGAGTCGATACGCAACAACTATAATCCCGCTGTGTTGCCTCCGGGCGGCGCGGAAGTTGTCCGTCCCGCAACACGAGTGGCGCTGCCGCCGATCAATTTCGACAACGTCAATCGCGATGTCGAAGTTACGCCCGAGGCCGGCCCGTGGGTCCTCATGATGATGGCCTACACTGGCGAGAAGGCCCCCGAATACGCACGAAAATTTACCTTCGTCCTGCGAAATCGCTTCAAGCTGAACGCTTTTGTGTTCAACTTCGGGGCGGAAGAAAAACGTAAGGAATACGAGCGCGTCAATGCTGAACGCGAAAAGCAGAAGCGGGAACTGCGGGAAGCTTTGAAGGATGTCGGTGTCGTCGCGGAAATGCCTATCCGCATCCACGCCACACGCTTCGAGCAGCAAGTCGGCGTACTCGTCGGCGGCTTCAAAACCCGCGACGATGCGCTCGCTGCCAAGGAGCGACTCCGTAAAAACGAAAAGGCCTGGGATAGCAAGGACGCCATCGAATTCGCCTTCGACCTCGTCTATCAAGAAACGCCGGTGAAGGACAAATTTGGCCGGGTCGTCGGCGCGTCGGAAAGGAAACACGCCTATGACAATCCGTTTCTGAAGGCATTCCCCGCGCGAAATCCGACCATCAAGGCCGAGGATCCCGCCAACGAACGCAATGCCGAGGAAGTCAAGTTCATGCGGCGAATCAACGAGAGTGAGCCGTTGAGCCTCTTCAAATGTCCAAAGGCCTTTACGCTCGTCATCAAGCAATTTTCCTCGCAGCTCAAGGTCATTGATAACTCGACGGTCGATCCAAAGGAGCAACAGACGGCCTTTTTGAAGCATTTCTCAGGGTTGAACTTCTGGAAGAAAGGCGAATGGCAGGACTACGCGGCTCACAACGCCCATAATCTCGCTGAAGGACTTCGCAAGGCGGGGTTGCCGGAGACTTATGTCCTACACTGCCGACATTGCAGCTATGTAACTGTCGGCGGCTACGATCGCGTTGAGGACCCGCAGCTGATGGGGATGCAAAATTACCTCACGACGCGGTTTCAGGAAGACGCTTTCCGCCGAATTGACATAATGGCGCGCCCGGCGATCATGCCGATCCCGAAGTGAACGAAAATTCACGTGCCCGAAAGAAGATGCCCGTGAACATATACTTCACGCGGTTCGGTTTGTCGCTTTTCTGGGCCGCGACTGTCAGGGAGCGGCCGATTGTTCGCAGTAGTTTTCGCGTGTTCGATGCAGACGCATCACGCGTAGCGTGATATCTACGGCAAACGCGGAAACCTGTCGGTACCGTCAAGAATCACATTTTTTCATCTTTTCCCAGCAAAGCGTTCACAAAGAAGCTATGTTTGTGCAGGCGAGCACCGTTCATTGTTCGCGTCTCCGTCGAAGGACTACGCATGGCGAAGCAATTTCAATCCACGCAAACAAAGAAAACGCAGCCGCGCGGCGACTCGCAGCTGGTGCTGGGCAAGGAATTCGCCGAGCTGTCGCATCGCGTGTTTATCGAGGGCTGGCGTGGCGCCTTTCTCGCGTTTGCCGGCGTTGTATTGGTCATCTTGATCGGCCTGTTTGACTACAGCACGGGCCCTGAACTCTCGTTCTCGATCATCTACCTGTTCCCGATTGCACTAACGGCATGGTGGGGCGGTTTGTCGCAGGGTTTGCTGACCTCCATGGTTTGCGCCATCAGCTGGCAGATGGTCGAAGTCGCCGAAGGAGCACAGATGTCCTCGGTGATTCAACTTTGGAACGGCACCACGCGGTTCGGCGTCTTCGTCCTTACGTCCAGCCTGCTGGCGCGATTACGTGTAAGTTTGTACCTTGAGAAGAAATTGGCACGCTCGGACCCTCTGACTGGGGCCGCCAATGGACGCACATTTTACGAGAGCGTTAGTCAGGCCGTCGAACGTTCTCTTCGGGGTGACGGGCCGCTGACTTTGGTCTATCTTGATATGGACAACTTCAAATGGCTCAACGACACGCTGGGCCACGCTGCCGGCGATGAGGCATTGTGCGACCTGGTGGGTACGATCGACGGTAACATTCGGAGCACCGATCATTTCGCACGATTAGGCGGCGATGAATTCGCGTTGCTTTTCACGAATTGCGGCGAATCGGATGGGAACGCCATCTTGATACGCATTCAGCAGCGTTTTGCCACGCTTATGGCTCGCAAACGCTGGCCGGTAACGCTGAGCATCGGCGCGATGACGTTCCCGCAACCGATGCGCGATGTCGATAGGATGGTACGCCTGGTGGACGGGCTGATGTACCGTGCCAAGAAGGCGGGCAAGGACCAGATCGTTCATGAAATGATGGATGACCAAAAGCTTCGGCTGGATGCGACGGCACCGAAATTCATCGAACGCCGGGCGACGGCGCGCGTGCTGTGCGATCGGCCCGCCCGCATCCGCTTTGAGGATGCACCCGCTGAGGCCGACGAATTCGCGCGCGTGCGGGACATTTTCGCCAGCGGCTTGTGTCTGCACCTGGAACGCGAATTGTCCGCGAATACGCTGATCGCCGTCGAGCCTTTGCACGAATGCGGCGCGAAAACATTGCTCGTTCGGGTAATGTCGGCAGCTACCGAGGACAACGGCTGGCTGCACGAATGCGCCTTCCCGAATCGCCTGACGACCGGCGAACTCTCGCTCTGGGAATACGAACAGAGCGCGGAATCGTGTCACGATCGTGGTTGATCTGCAATCGTGTCAGAGCCGCGCACACAGTTAGCGGAAAGTGCAAACCGCTTACTGCATGCGCGGCTCTGGCTTTATATCCATCCGCGCCCTCCTATAATCACCTTCAGAGACGGTTCGCAAGTTTTCTTTGAAGGATTGCTCCCATGCGTCGAGGCTTTGTTTTGTTCGCGTTATTGATGGCGCCATCGTTAGCCGTCGCGCAAGGCAGCGATTGGCCGAAATTTCTCGGCCCACTGGGCACGAGCGTTTCCACCGAGAAAGGCATTCGCACGCCTTGGCCCAAAGACGGCCCGAAGATCGTTTGGCATAAAGAGGTTGGTCCCGGCTATGCCATGCCGGTCATCGCCAAGGGCAAACTGTATCACTTCGAGCGCGTCGGCAAAACCCTTCGCCTCTCGTGCCTCGACGCCACGACCGGCGTGCAACACTGGCAGTTCGATTACCCTTCCGTTTACAAAGACCAGTTCGGCTACAACTCCGGGCCGCGCTGTTCGCCGATTCTCGATGGCGAACACGTCTACACCTATGGCGTCGAAGGCATGCTTCACTGCCTCAAGGCCGACACAGGCAAACCAGTCTGGGCCTACAACGCCAACAAAGAATTCAGCGTCCTCCAGAACTTCTTCGGCGTCGGCAGCACGCCCGTCATCGAAGGCGACCTGCTCATCGTTCAAGTCGGCGGCAGTCCCGACGGCAGCCTTCCACGCAATCTCTTCGACCGCACGCTCAAGTCGAATAACTCAGATGTCGTCGCCTTCGACAAGCGCACCGGAAAGATCGCGTACAAGTTCGGCGACGACCTCGCCAGCTACGCCAGCCCGGTGCTTGCTACGATCCACAATCGGCGGTATTGCTTCGTCTTCGCCCGGGCCGGCCTGCTCGCCTTCAATCCCGCGACCGGCAAGCAAGACTTCCATTTCTCCTGGCAGAGCGACGACGTCGAAAGCGTCAACGCCAGCAACCCCGTTATCGTCGGCGATAAGGTCTTCATCAGCGAGACGTATGGCCCTGGTAGCGCGCTGATTCGCGTCAAGAAAGAAGGCGGCTACGAAGTGCTGCGCGAGGAATCGAAGAAATTCAAGAAAACCATGCAAATCCACTGGATGACACCGATCTTTCACGATGGCTACCTCTACGGCAGTAGCGGCCGCCATACGCAGAACGCCGACCTGCGCTGCATCGACTTTGAGACCGGCAAAATCATGTGGTCCGAGCGCGGCCTGACACGCACTTCGCTGTTGATGGTGGACGGCCATTTCGTTTGCCTCGGCGAAGACGGCACACTGCGGCTGCTCAAAGTCAATGCCCAGAAATTCGACGAAGTATCCTCGATCGAACTGAAGAACCCGCAAACCAAACAGCCGTTGCTCGATTACCCCTGCTGGGCGGCCCCGATCGTCTCGAACGGTCTGATGTACCTCCGCGGCGAAGAACGCCTCGTGTGCGTGGAGTTGATCCCGAAGAAGTAGCGTCGCTTGTTGAATCGACTCTGCCGCTTGCGGCTTAGCGTTAGCAAGGCGCCAGGCGAGCGCTAAGCCGCAAGCGGCAAAACAAATTGGGAAATGGAACACGAATAATGCCATCTCCTCACGCGAAATGCATCGGCATCCTGACCAGCGGCGGCGACTGCCCGGGGCTTAACGCTGCCATCCGTGGCGTTGCCAAGCCTGCCATCAGCGATTTTCACATCGAAGTCATCGGCATCGAAAAAGGCTTTCGCGGCCTCGTCGAAAATCACGCTCGTGTGCTGCACCTTCAAGATGTCTCCGGCATCCTGTCGCTGGGCGGCACGATCCTCGGCACAAGCCGCGAGAAGCCGCACAAAATGCCTCTGCCCAACGGCGAATCGATCGACCTTACCAGCCGAGCGGTCGAAACGTACAACCGCCTCGGACTCGATTGTCTCGTCTGTCTCGGAGGCAACGGCACGCACAATATCGCTCATAGCCTCACCAAGCACGGCCTCAACATCATCGGACTACCCAAGACCATCGACAACGACCTTGCCGAGACCGACATCACTTTCGGCTTCGACTCGGCGGCGAGCTACGCGGCTCAAGCGATCGATCGGCTTTACTCCACGGCGGAGGCACATCTGCGCGTCATGGTCATCGAACTCATGGGCCACAACGCCGGCTGGTTGGCGCTGCATGCAGGCGTCGCCGGTGGCGCGGACATCATTCTGTTACCGGAAATTCCCTACGACATCGACAGCGTCTGCCAACACCTCACCGAACGCCGACGGCGCGGCAAATGGTTCAGCATCGTCGCCGTCGCCGAGGGCGCTAAATCAAAGGAATCTCAGGCCGGTACAAGCGATCTCGAAAAAGACCAAAAGAAAAAGAAGCACAAGAAGAAAGACAAAGGCGAAGGCAAGGGCAAATCGGAGTTCATCGGCCCCGTCAGCACTCGCGTGGCCCAGGAAATCAGCGAACGGCTCGGCATCGAAACACGCGTTACCGTACTCGGCCATCTCCAGCGCGGCGGCATTCCGACACCGTTTGACCGCGTCTTAGCGACTCGATTTGGCACCTACGCCGCCGAGATGGTCGCCGAAGGCAAGTACAATCAAATGGTCTGCATGACCGGCTCGCAGGTTTCGAGCGTGCCATTGGACAAAGTCGCGGGCCGCACCAAGCTCGTTCCGCTCGACCATCCGCTCATCCGCTCCGCCCGGCGCGTGGGCACCAACTTCGGCGATTAGCTTTCTTGCCGCTTGCGGCTTAGCGTTCGCATGGCGCCTTGCGAGCGAATGGCCGTAAGCAGAATCCAAATAATCGTGAGGCTCTCCATGTCCGCACTGGATCGCGAAGAGTACATCGAGCAGACCTATTTTTTCCGCACCCTGCGTGAACGGATGGTCGACGAGCAGATTCCGACGCAAATCGTGCTCGCACGCATCCACGAGGAGATTCTGTCGATCACGCGCTTGCCGATGGCGATCCAATTCGTAACCACGGAGCTTCTGCATTCCGGCAACCTCTCGTCGGGATTCGCGAAGCTGCCGCACTACTTCACGCCGTTTCAGGCCTTCGTCATCGAGAAATCCGAGGATGAAAAGAACCGCTTCAGCATCGACATAGCTCTTCTCGTCTTGGAGCGAGAGGCCCAATATCGCAGCGGCACGCCGACGCCGCAGGGTTTGTTCGTTTACCAATTCGAGACCCTGAGCCGCAATCGCCTCGGTTACGAATTGGGGCTTCAATGCTTACAGCGTGATCCGTATTACGACGCGGCTTGGCGGCAGTACATCGAGTTTGTGCAACGTCAGATCGGCTCGCTGGAATTCGCCGACCTGATCTACGTCCGCTCGGAGATGTACGTGAGGGACCAGCGCCGTGGCAATGCGAATTATGAACCACCCGTCCCGCCGTTGTTCGCCGAGAAGGAAGGCAAAATCGCCAAAGCGAATCACGGCCGCGACCCGCTGTTCTTGTTCGCCGCCCTACAACGCCAGCTGAACTATCCCGAAGTTCCGCGGATCAAGTCGAAGGATGACCTCTCCGTGACGCTGCTCGAATTGAAAGCGAAAATCCAAATCCTCGAAACACGCCTGAAATTGGTCGAAGGCGAACTTCGCGGCAACCTCGATTTGAGTGAGTTCATGGCCAAACCAGACCTCATCAAGCCGGTGGAGGATTTGGAGTGAGGATGCCGACGAACTAACTCCGTTTGGCCGCTCGCCTTGGGCGAGCGCGGGCGCGACATGTTCGCATCGCGTCGCGTTCGCGCTCGCCCAAGGCGAGCGGCTAAACGAGCGCAAGCACCATTTCGCCTCCCGTGTAGTTCAGCGCCGCGGCTCATTCTCCAGCAGCCAATCCTCGAGAATCACCTGGCGCACGAACGGCGCTCGAAAGAGCACCGCCGACGATGGCAGCAACCGCGTCAACCAGGGGCGACGCACCAATTGCGAAATCGCCCGTTGCCCGATTCCGCTCAGACCTCGCTCGGCGAGGCGATTGCTGATGTTGCTGCTAAGTCGCCGAAACGTCGCCGGCACCAGGTTCGGAGCCGGGCCGACGTGAATCACCGTTTCGACACCCTGCGCCAATACCGTGTAAACATTCTCCCATAGCCGTTGCGGTTGATAGACCCAGCGGTGCAACAACTCTCGGCTATTGAGCGCGCCATAGTTCGCTTGGCCCGTGACCATCGACAGCACCGGCAGCGACGGCGCCGTAAATCCACCGGGCGTTGTCTGTAATAGCAGAGCCGTGCGGTCCGGAATGTTACGTTGCCACATGATCGGCGTATGCAACGGCGGAAACCGGTTCGAGTGCGGCCGTAGCGCAACGTTCAGCGGATATATCTCTCTCAACCGCGTTTCAAACTCCGCTAACGAGCGATTTTGGCCCATGAGCAGCAAACTATTAGGCGCGAGATTGGCCGAAACATCGACAACGCCCTTCCCCTCTTGGCTGATCGTCATGCACAAACGGCGAACGAGGTCGAAATCGAGCACGGGAGCACGCGACAGGAGCACGCCGAGTTTGACCCCTTCGGTGAGTTTCGCGCAATCGTCGGCCATCGCGACGGGGACGCGCAGCAAGTCCGCCATCTTGTAGACACCCGCCGCGATCAACGCCGAGCATTCACCGAGACTATAGCCAAACGCAAGCTGAGCTTTCGCAAAAGAGATGCCGTGAAATTCTTGCAATAGTTCAAGCTGTGCCATTTCGACGCCGACGATCAGCGCGACATCCTCGGCAAATTCATGGATGCCAGTCGTTTCGCGCCCGGCGCGCACACGTTCGACAAGATCGACATCGCGATGCGTGCCTTCGCTACAGATAATCGACGCTTGCCGCAGATACGATTCGACGATCGCCCCATAAACCGGGTGAACGAGCAACTCCGGCGTTCGGCCCAGATTGGCAACATTGTAGCCGCGAAAGGCAAAGGCGGAACGACGAAGTTTCTCGGCAAGATCGTTCTGGTGCTCGGACACTCGGCACCTCCAGCGTTAAGAAGGCACGCAAAAGGTCGTGGGGAACCTCCGGTGCCTACCTTCATTCTACCTCACAAACGCAGCCGGCACACGCCGCTTGCGCTACTTGATATAAAGAAGCTACGCGACTTTTTTTGTAGAACGGGCCTCCAGGCCCGTCGTCTCTCGCACACGGACGGGCCTGGAGACCCGTCCCACGGAAAAAATCGAATAGCCGCAGTATGAGTTGCATCGTGGGTCCAAGTAACAGTGAACCTATCCGTCGGCAACATTGTCACTTGTGCAGCCGTTCTTGACGTGCCGCGAAGTTTTTTCCCGTTTTTCGGCCTATCAATCTTGCAGAAAAACAGGTTCTTCGCTATGAAGAAAGTGAAGCAAGTCGCTGAATTCCATTCCCCGATAGCTCAATTGGTAGAGCAACCGGCTGTTAACCGGTTTGTTGTAGGTTCGAGTCCTACTCGGGGAGCTTCATTCCTTTCGCTAGTTTCGCACCTCGTCGCACCTTCTCGCGAAGCCTCGTAATCCACAACGACTTGCGGCGAATCTTGCGAATTCGTGCGAGCAAGTGCGGACGGTTGCTGCGCTTGATTTTGCGCCCCAAGTGCGCCGGATTTTGCGCCGCCTTGGGCAGCTCGCTGGAAATCCTCTTCGCGAACCGTCAGATAATGCTTCGCCGCAACCGCGGCTGAATTCCCGATCCACTCACAAACCACGTGAATTGGATGCGTGGCGGCCAATTCCGTTTCACGGCTTGCCCGCAGGTTGTGGAACAGCTTGGGCCACACCTTCACGCCAGCTCGCCGGATTATCTTGGTGAACGTGGTACGCAGGTTCGTGTCACTGTCCCGATATCGACCGATGACATGAACCGCACCGTCCTCGGCCATTGCGAAGCACTCTTCGAGGTACGGGCGTAGTTCAGGGAAAATTGGAACCCATCGTTCACCAGTCTTGGGCGATTGAACCGCGAACCGATCACGCGCCCAGTCAACGTCTTGCCAACGCAGCACAAGATGCTCCGAAGGACAGCGTAAACCACCGAACCTAGACAAAGCAATGATTAGGCGCCATTCCGCATCTGGGGCCGCATCGATGACCCGGGCAATCGTTTCGCCGTCCACGTGAAATTGCCGATCTTTGTTGGTTTGTCCACATGCTTTCACGTCTGCGAACGGGTTTTCTGTAACGATTTTATCTCGCATCGCAAGCTTGAAGAATTGCCGCGCCCGCTTTACCGTGCGTCCGGCCGTCGCTGGGGCGTAATCTTCCGCCAACGCTGCAGACCAGACATCCGCATCTGCGGGGGTAATACTCCGCATATCCCGATCTGAGCCAAAGTGTTTCGTCAATCGTCGCGCTGCCGCGAGCATGTTCGTGATCGTGCTGGGGGCCGCCGAAGATCGGCGATTGTCGATGAAGGCGTCAAGAAACTCTCCCAACCGAGCCGCCTGCCGAGGCGTCACCAACCCAACCGCCGCCAGCTTCGCGTGCAGATCGTCGCCGATGCCCGCGAGCCATGCCGCCGTTTCGCGGTCGATCGGCGTGTTGCTGCAAGCTGCCGCGTTCAGGGCTTCGATCTTCGTGCAGATCGATTCCGCCGTCTTCACGGGAACTTTGCCAACTCGAACCGTCTTGCGGCTGCCATCGCGAGCCACGAAGAGAATTCGCCGCATGCCGTTCGGGTCGTTGCTAATGCTTGCCATAGTTCACTTTCCTTTTCGCTTCGGCGCTTGGATGTCGAGTTCGAGATAATCCGCCAACGTGTCGAGCGTTTTCATCGGCAAGCCGCGTTCGCCGCTCATGAATCGGCTTAGCGTCGCCTCGGCGATACTCGTTGCTTTGGCGATCGCGTATCGAGTTTCGCCGCACGTATCTATTGCTTGTCGTAGTTGATCGCTGAGTTTCATGCGAGGTTTGGTCATGATGATTCATCCTATTCGGTGCTTGTCTTTTTGTCAAGTATAATTCTTGCCGACATTATCCGCAGTTGCTGCAAAGCGATAGCTTCCGCAGTCTGTCGCGATTCTTTGCCGTCCTCGATACAGATAGCGATGCGTTCGCCCCATGCCTCGGTCAAGGCTTCAGCAAGAGGGGCGTTTCCGAGGTCACGGGCTTTCTGGATGACTAAAATGGCCCGCAACTCGGCCTTATGCGCCCGCAATCGCTGTATGAGGTTAGGCGTAATCGCGAGCAAAGGTCGATACCGAATCGTGTCGCTAATGTGCTCCACCTCGATCCCACGGGCGTTAAGTTCGGCGAGCAGCTGGGCCACCAAGGGTGTAGGGATCATACGGCCCCCCATTCGCCGGCTTGATCTTTACCGTCGACGTTGACAGAACCCCCATTTTCGTTGGGTTTCGCGGGGGTTGTGTCGACAGGATGTAAGACAAATACCGAGGTCGGGCGCCCGCCTTGTGCAGTGCCCGGCTTGGTTTGCCAGGCACCTTTTTTGCGGTCCACGAGCATGCAAAGGGCCTTCTCGGCATCTTTGGCGGTCGGGTACTTTCGCGATCGCCGTTGCAGTTCGCGTGCCGTGACAGTTCCGCCAAGGCGCTCGATGAGTTCGATCAACTCCCGCTCGGCTTGGTCTTCGTCAGTTGTGGCGAGCATCGTATAGACGCGCTTGGCCTCTTGCCCGAACCACCGTGAAAGGGCAATACCTGCCGTCATACTGACGTCGTCGACAATATCGGGATCGTTTACCGATCCATCATCTGCCGCAACACGAATGAGATGATGTACGAGCGCCAACCGGGCCGCGTATCCTTCCAATTTCGACCACGCCGCCGATAGGTCTTCGTCTAACTCGATTTGTTCCTTGGCGTGCTCATTGTAGAACGGAATCCAGACATCATGCTTGGCCGATTGTGACAACTTCAACAAACGCGCGGTGGGTTCGCCGTCTTCATCATGATCGGGCTGCAAATCATAGAGCCGATCGAAAAGTACGAGTACATCTTGCTCCAGTTGCTCGTCAATCTCGGCCTCGGTCCACCGTTTCTGTTTTTTCGGTGGCATTGAAAGGAGAAATCGGGCCGCCATGCCGCTCTCGTGATGCTCGGTCGTCATCATCCGCCGCAGGACACCGGGCTGGATTGAGCCTGCGACGCCAACGGTCCCGTCTTTAACAAATACCGTCGGCGGTATACCGGTCTTGCGGTCGATGACAAACGAGCGACCACCGTGCAGGTGCATCCACCTCGCCGCGTCCGCTCCGGACTTCGCACCGCCTTTGGCGTAGCGGTCGAATGATCCGAACCATGCCGACAATTCATCACACGCCAACAGCACACCGCGTGGGTTTTCCTTGAGGATCGGGCAGGCCAGCGCCTCCATCGTCGTGTTGTCGGTCCAAGTGCGCTCCAAGGTTGGTTCGCGTGGTTCTCGTGGTTCCGATTCTTCGCAGCCGGCAGCCTTCCATTCCTCATAGGCGGAGTTGTATTCCTCCATCTCCAGAGCATACCGCCGCATGTCCTCGGCGAGTCGGCGTTTCGCTTTGTCTTGTCGCTTTTTGACAGGAAGCATCGCGGCATCAAATCCTGGGCTCTTATGGCTGCCGGACAAAGCGATCGTCAGTGCCCATATGATTGCAGGCTCGGTCCACCGCCTCTTGAGGCGAATCCTGCGCCGGCTGCCGATGGCCAAAGCAACGGCCGCCAACATGGGTAGCGCGATGAAGGCCGGATCGCAGCCGATCGCCGCCGCGCTTGCCGTGATGTATCCTCTGATCGGGTCCGGTAACAAATGGACCGGGAAGGGTTGATAGGCCAACTCGGGTTCCGGCACCTCCTTCTGCACGACTTCAGCTTTGTCCGCAAGAGTTTGGATTTCGGAGCGGATCGCCGAATTATCCATGCCAGTCGCTCGCCGATGGGCGATGTAGTCAACAACATCGCCATGACCTGACAAGTTAGGCAGATTCACCACCTTGATGCTTGGCCTCGGCGTCAATGCGTACAAGAGGTCGATAACATCATTGGCATACTTCGCACCAGGGATGTCGTTGTCGGGCAGGATGACAACTTCACGCCCGGCAAGAGCTTTCCAGTCGGTTCCATTGGCGGATTGTGCACCATGTGCCGAGGTCGTCACCGTGAAGCCCAGATCACGCAGGGCGTCGGCCTTCTTCTCGCCTTCGGTCACATAGACTGGTCTAGTTGATTGCAACAGTTCTGGGAGGCGATAGAGGGGCCGAGGCGCTGTCATTCCAGCATGCATCCATCCGGCGCCGGACTTGGCAACAGGGCGAATGTCCTTCTTGCCCCCAGGCTTCGGCCAACGAACGACAACGCCAACCGGATGCCCGACGGCGTCGTGATAGGTCCAGAGACCCGACCTCTTACCATACCGCTTTTCGAGGTCCGCAACTGCCTCTGCTGCTGTCGCAAAGGTCTTGCTATTCCTCTTGGCCGTCGACAGAACCCCATTTTTCTGAGAGTTTCGCGGGGTTGTGTCAGCGTCGACGCGTGGGAACAAGTCGCGCATGGTCAGGCCGAGGGCCGTGACCACGGCTTCGGCATTGCAACCGGAATGACACTTCACCAGCACCGTGCCGTCCTCGCCCGCGCTGATGGAGAGGCCTGCGCTGGTGTCCTCATGTGCCGGGCAACGTGCCTGGTACGATTTCCCCGATCGCTTATAATCACCGATGGCAGACAACACTTTGTCGATAGGCGTTGCGTTCATACCGCACCGCCTATCTTTTTCGTTTCGATGAAAGCGTTCAAGTCTTTCAGATCGTATCTGACAGACGAATTGATCTTCAATCGTTTTATTTCGCCGCGTCTCGCCAACTCCCAGAGCGTACGCTCGGAGAGTTGTAAGGCTGCTGCTGCTTGCCGAGGGGTCAAGAGCAGCTTGACCGAGGCTTGTTCATTCATGGGTCTTGCTCCAACAGGTCGCTTGCCGCAATGCGCGGCTCGCATACCCGTTGGCGCAGTGTTCATCATAAAATGATGAACACCACGAAAATAGCACGGGAACGTTCAGAAAAGCGAGGAAATGCAGGGCCAAGAAAATTTTGAGGTGTTCATCATCCGATGGTGAACGATTGAACGATCAATCAGACAGGCCCAAAATGTCCGTATGTTCTTAATTGGTTGGTGGCGAGTCGCCGTAAGTGTCATCGACAGCGAAATCACCATTCAGGAATTTGAGCACCTTCAGCACCTTGTTGGGATTGCGCATACAAAGAACTCGATATTGACTATGTCCGTCGGTTTTCTTGGCCTTCTTTCCAGGAGCTCCAGAATCAATTCCGAAGTATTTATCAAAGAACAATTTGGCGCTTGTTGGCGAGACATTCCCGGCAGAGCGTGCTAGGTCATTGTTGCCGATGGGTTGCCAATTCAAACATCCGTCATCTTCATATTTGTGGTGAAGTAGCAGTGCCGCGATAAGTTTATCCCGGGCTTCGCCTTTTTTTGTACTCCGCTTGCGTTTTTTTGATTTTGCGGGCGGGGTATCGCCTGTTTCTGTTTCTGGTTTTCCTTTCTCGCCACTCATTCCGCCAGGAGTCTGGGGATTGGTCGATCCCTGCTTATTCGACCGCCACCATTCCCACAGCGATTCCGTTGCTACCACTTTGAAGCAATCGAAAGGTGTCGGCTGGCCGTTTGGAATGGCCACTATACCCTTCTCGCCGCCGTGCCAGATTCGGCCTGAACCGCCTTGGCCTGGGTTCCGACTGGCAACGCTTGGTAATTCAGTTTCTATCAACGCCGCTCGCAGGCGCCCAGCTTTGACAGATTGATGAATGGCCCAGTAAGCCGCCGCCAGAATGTGTCCCGCATCTTGCAATCGCTTAGCGAGACGGGATGCGATCATTTCAATGCTATTGTCGCGACGGGGTTTTACGTTTGCCAAAATGCAAGGAATCTCGCGCGATGCCAAGTCAATGCTGTCCGCTGAGGGTTCCGGCAGCGTTGGCGTGGTATCGATCTTCGGTGCGACTACATTGCGGGCGCGGGCCGGTTGACCGGCCGTCGGGGAATTGTCCGCCATCGGTTTGCCTTTCGAGTCCGGGTCGGCTGGGGTTAGGCAGGGGAAAGGCAATAACTCCTGCGCCGACCCCACCCGCTTGGCTGACAGGTTTGCAACCCTATCAACCTTCCCGATACCACTATTCTACCCGAATCTTCAGAATCTTGGCCTCCACAAGTCTGCAAACCATTTGCAGGTATCTCACATGTTTGTCCAATCAGCCGACCAACACGTTATGTATTGTTCCACTGGCCGCTTCTTTCTCGATGGAAGCTCCAGCCACGTTGAGATGCTGCCCGCCGACATTGACCTGCCCCGCGTGTTGGACGATTACGGGCCGGCTGTATCGGCGTAAGTCACGCAGCGCCCGCAAGGAACGTAGAAAAATCTTGTTGAATCGATCCATCATGGCCGCCGCTCGCTCTATCGCCTCGGAATCACTGACTCGTGGCGGAGTCCATTGTCCTTCGTCTGCGAGTTTCTTTTCCGAGTAGCTTTCGAGGCTTGTCCAGCAATTCAGCTTCGTCAACCAAAGCAGGTAGTTGGCTTGTGCTAGCGCCATCGTGTCGATGAGTTGCCGTTCCATGCCGTTGCGGGGCCGCCACTCTTCCCCCAACTCCTGCCGGATGGCCAGAAACTGCGCCCGCTGCCACGGATGACTCTGTGTGGCTTCCATCGTCTTGGCTGCGCGGTGTCCGCTTTGAAGCTCTTCGAGCGCCTCGCGTTTGATCGAGGCCCATAGCTCCAGCGCCTTTTCTGCGTCGATCGTCGCGATATTGTCGATTTCATGCCAGTGAATCTGGTCGAGGGGACTGCGGAGGACGCGCTCGAGGTCCTCTTGGGGGTTCCCAGTCGCCTTTGAAAAGGCATCCTCGGCGTTCGTCCGGCAGTGTTTACGATACCACTCCACCATGCCCGCGAAATCCGCGGCACATTCGCGGGCAATGTTCTTTTGCTCCAGCCGATCTACTGTCGTAACTGCACTTTCACGGGCAATGGTCTTTTGCTCCAGCCGTTCTTCCGTCGCAACTGCGTTCATGATGACTCCATGACTTTTAGGAACGATGACATTTCGCGAACTTGATTCATGGCTGCAACGCATTCCGCCTGTGCTTGACGGCGAGCCTGGCAGCGTCCACGTACGTCCTTAACGTCGGCTTTGCGCACGTAGGCTTTCCGCAACCGGCCGCCCTGCCGCCAGAAACGCGCGAAATAGGGGCCGTGCAAGTCGCCACGGGCGCATCGGCAACCGGCCTTGCCGCACTTCCGCCACTGAGCGCAAACAACGCCGGGCAGCGTCTTGGGTAACGTTTCAGCACTTTCGGTTGGCACGCGCGAGCACCTCGCCGAAGAAAAACATCTTTTCCCTTCCCCATCATACCATCCAGCCGGGGCCGGCGTCACCCTCGGAACGTCATTTTCGCTTTTTTGCCTCCACCGGAAACACCTTCAGCGCCTCGTCGCTGTGGTGGTTGATGACCTTGATCGCGATCATCAAGATTCAGACAACGCTGTCCGCGTATTTGTGATGCGCCGTCAAAGCCGCGATAAGTTTCGCCCTCGCTTCGCCTTTTTCCGTGCTTCGTTTGCGATTCGACACCTCCGGGGGCGTGCCAACCTCCGACTGCACAGGTGCCCCGTCGTCGGTTTTCGATGCGTTCCCCTGATTCGCGGTCGATTTCTTCCCTTCAATCGTCCGCCACCACTCCCAAAGCGAGTCCGTAGGTACGACTTAAAGCATTCGTAAGGCGTGGGTTTGTCCGCTGGAATAGCGATGGTTCCACGTCCGCCTCCGTGCCAACTTAGGGCGGGACCACTTCGACCTGGGTTCGGACTGCCAACGCTCAGCAATTCGGTCTCAATAAACGCCACCCGCAGCCAACCAGCTATGACGGATCGATGCACCGCCCATTGCGCCGCCGCCAGGGTGTGTCCGGCAGATTGCAGACGTTTTGCTAATCAATTGGCACCAGTTTTTGAGCAATTTGGGAGCCATTCAAATTGACATCTGATGATATCTTTCATTGAATACACACGTCTCGTTTTTTATTACCCAGAAAAACCCATTTGCCACAAAACATTGCTATCACAGCAATTCAAATCACCTGGAACATGCTCTTGAGATACTAAACAAACACACAGTCACAGAAGTTGTCCACCCGCTCCTGGTATGTTGACACCAGTATTGCCGGATCGTTGCCCACAATCCCGTGGTGGTTTCGCCATGCCTGCCCAACGAGGTTCGCTGTTTCCCCGTTTGCTGGACATTCATCTCGAGGTGAAGGCGAACCGTTACCCCAACGTTCCCTCTCTCGCGGAATCGCTTGGCTGGTGCGAGAAGACCATCCGCCGCGATGTCACCTACCTGCGCGATTCACTCGGCGCTCCGCTTGCCTATGACTCCCATCGCCGGGGCTTCTATTACACCCGCGCGGACTACCAGTTTCCGTCCATCGCCATCAGCGAAGGCGAACTGCTCGGGCTGTTCCTCGGCAGCCAACTCTTACGCCAATATCACGGCACAAAGCTCGGCGAGCATCTCGCTCGGCTCTGCACCAGGCTCGCGGAATTCCTGCCCAGCACCGTCGCCATCGATCTCAACGACCTCCCGCACAGCTACGCAGCACGTCCAGCGCCCGCGGAACCGATCGACGCGACCATCATGCAGACTCTGCTCGATAGCGTGCGCGATTGCGCCACGCTCGACGTGCTTTACTACACCGCTTCACGTGACCTCACCCAACGGCGACGCATCGATCCCTACGGCCTGTACTTCGTGGACGGCGAAACCTATGTCGTCGCCTACTGCCATCTCCGCGAAGACATCCGCAAGTTCCACCCCGCACGCATCCATGAATTGACCCGCACGCCGGACACCTTCACTCGCCCCGCCGACTTCGACCTGACCAGCTACCTCGACGACGGCTTCCGCCACATGCGCGGCACCGGCCCGACGCAACAAGTCACGCTGCGTTTCTCGCCCGCCATCGCCCGCTTCGTGCAAAACCGCACCTGGCACCCCAGCCAACAAACCGAACCGCAGCCCGACGGCTCACTCTTCATCAGCTTCCGCATCAACCACACGCTGGAAGTCAAACGCCTCGCCCTGAGCTTCGGCCCCGCCTGCGAAGTGCTGGAACCGCCCGATTTGCGTGCGGAGGTGGAATCGGAAATTCGGGCAATGCTCGCAGTTTACGAACGTACTTCACCGAACAATGAAAAGGAAGACCCAAAATGCCCGATAGTACCATGACCTTTGAGGCCGCATTCCACGCCCTCACCAGCAAGGCACCGTTCCCCTGGCAGACGGCGTTGTACAAACGGTTAATCACCGGCGACATTCCCAAATCGTGCAACCTGCCGACGGGCCTGGGCAAAACCAGCGTGCTGGCGATTTGGCTGCTCGCGTGGAAGGCGATGCCAGCGCTGTTACCGCGACGGCTCGTGTATGTGGTCAATCGCAGGACGGTCGTGGACCAAACTACCACAGAAGCCGAGAATTTACGCAAGAACGCTCCGCACCTCGGCATACCCAATCTCGCCATCAGCACCCTGCGTGGCCAATTCGTCGACAACCGCGAATGGTCCGCCGATCCATCGCGGCCGGCCATCATCTGCGGCACTGTAGACATGATCGGCAGCCGCCTGCTCTTCAGCGGCTACGGCGTCGGTTTCAAAGGCAAACCCCTCCACGCCGGCTTCCTCGGCCAGGATGTCTTACTGGTCCACGACGAAGCCCACCTCGAACCGGCGTTTCAAAATTTGCTCACCGCAATCGAAAAGGAGCAAACCCGCTGCAACGAGTTCGGTAAATTCCGCGTCATGGAACTCTCAGCGACCTCACGCGGCGATGGCGAACCGTTCTCTCTGACACCACTGGATTTCGAGGACGATACAGTCAAAAAACGCATCGGAGCGAAAAAAGCGATCGTCTTTCATCCACAAAAGGATCCGAAGAAACTTGCCGACCAGATTGCCGACCTCGCTCTCGCACATAAGGATTCAAAGCGCGCGATTCTCGTTTTCGTTCGCACCGTCGATGACGTGATGAAGGTGCGCGATCGCCTCGGCAAGCAGAAATGCCAAACGATCACGCTAACTGGCACGATGCGAGGAAAGGAACGCGATGAACTCGTGAACAATGACACGTTCAAGCGTTACTTGCCAGGAGCCAACGACACCAACCAAACCGTTTACCTCATTTGCACATCTGCGGGAGAGGTGGGCGTCAACATCTCCGCGGATCATTTAGTTTGCGATCTCTCCACATTCGAGAGCATGGCACAGCGTTTTGGCCGCGTTAATCGGTTTGGCGAACGGACTGACACTCGCATCGACATCGTGCATTCAACGACGTTCGAGGACGACGCCTATGACATGGCCAGGTGCAAAACGCTCGACCTGCTCAAGAAATTGAACGGCGACGGTAGCCCAGCCGCTCTTGGTCGATTGGACGCCGCCGAGCGTGCCGCTGCCTTCGCCCCCGCGCCGACGATCCTGCCGACATCCGACATCCTGTTCGACGCCTGGGCGCTGACGACGATCAAGGACAAACTCCCCGGCCGCCCGCCGGTGGAACCGTATCTACATGGCTTGCCGACCGATTGGCAACCGCCTGAAACTCACGTGGCATGGCGGGAGGAAGTTGACGTGATCAAGGGCGAGTTACTGGACGATTATCGACCTGCGGACTTGCTTGAAGACTTTCCGTTCAAACCTCACGAATTGCTGCGCGATAGCTCCGCTCGCGTGTTTGATCTTTTGAAGAAGCTGCCAGCAAATCCTGAAACGCCAGCGTGGATTCTTGCGGACGGCGGCTCGGTCAACGTCACGACGCTCGGCAAAATTCAAGCAGGCGACAAGGAATATCTGTATTACGTGACGGTACTCCTCCCGCCGGAGGCGGGAGGGCTTTCCAAGCAAGGCATGCTCGATTCGACTGCAAAGGAGCGTGTAGCGGATGTCTCCGCGGAATGGTACGCCGACAAGGAACATACTCTGAAACATCGCGTGCGAATATGGGGCGATGACGTTGAGATTCCAAAGGGAATGAGACGCAGCCGGCCCGTCATCGATACGAATCCGGAAGAAGGTGACGCGGACGAACCATCGCAGAAACGATACTGGCACTGGTTCGAGCGCATCGGCAGCGCCGGCGAGGGCATGGCCACGGCGAATAAACCGTATGACCTTCAAAAGCATCTCAATGATGCCGAGAAGGCAGCCACCGATTTCTTAGATGGCCTGAGCCTCGCCGAACCGCTTCGCACTGCCGTCATCGTCGCGGCCATGTATCACGATCTCGGCAAGGCGCGAACGACTTGGCAACGTTCAATCGGCAATTTCGATCCGAAAACGCTTTATGCAAAGTCGGGCGGATCGATGCGGCCACGCGACCTGAATGGCTACCGGCATGAGTTCGGTTCGCTACTCGACGTCACCGCTCACCAACGGTTCCGCGATCTGCCGGATGACATGAATGAACTCGTACTGCATCTCATTGCCGCACATCACGGGAGAGCGAGGCCGCATTTTCCAGCGGACGAAGCGTTCGATCCCGAACCGAAGGGACGCAACGTCGATGCGCTCGCATCGGAAATCCCGCGCCGATTCGCGAAACTGCAACGCAAGTATGGCCGATGGGGCCTGGCTTATTTGGAATCGCTGGTGCGTGCCGCCGACATCCTCGCTTCGCAGAAAGCAGAAAAAGGAGACAACCAATGAACAATCCAGAACCAACAATCCGCATCAACGTGGACGTAACCAACCCCGGCCAATTCTTCGCTTGTTGCGGCTTGCTGGAACTGGCTGACCGCCTCTGGCCGGGAACTGAGGGCTGGTTCGACGGGCGCGAGTTTCTCGTGGCTGCGATTGCGGGTACGCGGAATTCGCTCTTCAATGCGCTCGCCGAATGCACGTTAACGAACACTATGTCAGAAGCTCAACATGCTCGTTTTCAGGCGATATCAACGATGAGGGTGAACGAGCGAAAAAGCACTCCTGGCGTAGAAGACGAATCCAAGGAATTGGACAAGTTGCTCCGCGAGTCACCGATCGTATTGCACAGTCCATTTCGAGTGACGCTCGACTGGTTCGCAGATGGTGAATCTGGTGGAAGCCGATTCAAAACGTGGGCTGGGCGGCAATCGGTCCTGGAGATTGCACGGGCCATGAAAGCCGCTTTGCAAAGTGACGCATGGCGAAATGAATCTTGCTTGGCGTACTCCGTCACAAAGTGCGGCTTGCCGTTCAATTTCGATTCCGACCTCGGTGGGCAAGGCGGCGCAATCGATGTTGGTTTTAGCTTTGATCCGTTAGCGAGCAGTGCTCTCACCCGCATCGAATCAATGGCCCGGCCGGCGCTCGAATTGCTTGCTTTTGTCGGCTTGCAACGTTTCCGCTCGCTCGAAATCCCGCGTGCAAATCGATTCTTGTACACCGCGTGGAATCGGCCGTTACCCATTCAAGCCGCCATGCCAGCCGCTTGCGGCGCGATTCCAATCGCCGGCGCGAATGTGTTTGAATTTCGCCTGTTGTATCGAACGAAGTATCTCAAAAGTTTCCTTCCCGCAGTTCCCTTTTCTGGAGGCTCCAATGAGTGATTTGGCTCAATTCGATTCTTGGTTGATAACGGACGGCTTTGCTGCTCTGGTCATCCGTGAGTATCTCGAACCCGTCGAAGGCCCGGATGGCGTGCTCTTCCCGGCTACTTATGCCGCTGCGGAAGACAAGAAAGTGTTTCCCGGCGGGTATAACATCGATCCGCCCGAAGGCGAGAAAAACATCTGTCTCGTTGATAGTGTCGGGTCGCAGGCGAATCGCATCGAACCGATGTTCCTCAAATCGGAATATGCTCACCTCGTTCCGCAAGTTACGGTCAAGGCCGGCGAGAAATCGGTGAGCATACTTGAAGCTGGTCATCGGGCTGGCGATGCACTCGTCCGTTGCACAGCATTGCAGAAGGAACTGCAAGATGCGTTCAAGGCCGTCCTCAAAGGCAATGCCGAAGGATTGGCTCGGATCGCACCGACCTCACTCGTTTTCGGTGTTTGGGATTCACGCGATACGCAAGCAAAATTGCCGCGATTGGTCGCGTCAACAATCCGCGCCTTTGATGTCAAGCGACTCAAGCGGTCTGCGCAATTCAACCCCGCTACAGACTACGTTGGCGGTGGTTTGCTGGCTGAGACAACCGACAAGGCTTTGAAAGACGCCTACGCTGAACGCGGATTCGTTCACGTTCCCGCAACAGGCTCGCATGGCGGCGTCATTGCGACGAGCGGCGTTCGCCGCGATGCAACTCTCACCTTTGCCGCGTTGCGATTGCTCAACGCCGGAAGCGACAAGGAAAAGACACTTGTGCTTCGGCGATACATCCTCGGTCTTTCGCTCGTGGCGTTTGTGGCCAATTCTTCGACCTATCTTCGACAGGGTTGCAATCTCGTTCCTGGCGAGAAGCCTCGCGAATTTAATCTGGTGCATTCTGACGGCAAACGTGAACCGCAGAAGCTGACACAAGCTGACGCATTGCAATATGCCACCGCGACTGCTAAGGCATTCGGAGTCGCGGCCGGAAAAGAGGTTGTATTCGATCCGGCAAGCGCAATGAAGGATATCAAGGGCGAAGGCACAGCCCAAACGACTCGAACCGCTCGTGCGAAACGTGGCGCCGCTGCCGCGGTGAAATCGACACCTCCAGCTGGGGAGGGCAATTCATGAACGCTGCCCTCTGTCTTACGATTCGATTCCTCGATCCTCTGCCCCACTTTCATGGGCGGGGGGCCGATGGCGATCCCGAATGGCCCCCATCGCCGCTTCGCTTGTTCCAGGCTTTGGTTTCCGCGTCGGCAAATACCTGGCGCGATGGCCAGTTCCGCGAAATTGCATCACCGGCACTGCAATGGCTGGAGAAACTCGCACCGGTAGTAACGGCTCCGCACGTTCCATCCGAATCCTTCGGATTTCGCATGTACGTGCCGAATAACTCGGGCGACTTGATGACCGCTGCGTGGGCTCGCGGCGACACCGAAACGAGCATGGCGAAGTTCCGCGTGGAAAAAGATGTCCGCCCCACCCACCTATCAGGCGACGCGGTTCACTACGTCTACGCCCTCGATGGCCCGTGTCCGTACTTTGGTGTTTTGCAGCAGGCGGCTCGCTCCATCACGCACCTCGGGTGGGGCATCGACATGGTCGCTGGGGATGCTTCACTTCACTCCGCGGACGAGGTTGCCAAACTCGATGGTGAGGTTTGGCGGCCTACTCTTGATGGCGGCGGCACGGCGTTGCGCGTGCCGAAGGTGGGGACGCTTGATGCGCTGATGACGAAGCATCAGGCGTTTCTCAATCGACTTTCTAGCGATGGTTTCAAACCCGTGCCGCCGCTCGCGGTGTTTGATGTCGTGCATTATCGCCGCGCAACCGAACCGGCGGCGAAGCCGTTTGCCGCCTTCAGCATCCTCAAACCGGACGCCAGCGGCAATCGCGCCTTCGACACGGCTCGCCGCTGCCGTGACGTTGCCGCATGGAGTCGGCATGCAACCGGCACCGTATGCGATGGCTGGCCATTCGGCAGCACCGAAGGATTCGTGCATGGGCATGATGGGCCAAGCAAGCAATTGAAGGGCGACCGCGCGAACGATCGTTTCATGTACCTGCCGATTCCAAGCATTGAACGGCGCGGCGATCTTGGCAATCACGTCGGCGCGATTCGGCGAGTGCTCATTGCCGCACCGCCTGGGTTCCAGAATCGCATCGATTGGATTCGGCGTCGATTGCCAGGACAGGATCTCGTTAGTTTGGATGGCGAGATTGTGGGAATGCTAAACCTGTTGCCAACGAAAGACTGGGTGCTCAATCGATACACCCAACCCGCACGGACGTGGTCCACGGTGACGCCAGTCGTTTGGCCTGGGCACGATGATCGCGATGCACGCAAAGCCGAGACGATCTTGCGTAAGGCATTCGTTCAAGCGGGCCTCGCGCCGGAGTTGGTGGCGGCGATCGAGGAGCTCGACTGGCGCACCGTCGGCTTCCGCGCCGGCGTCGATCTCGCGCATCGGTATGCGAAGCCGGATCATATGAACGGGCGGATGTATCACGTGCGCGTTCGCTTTCCGCATCCGGTGCCCGGGCCATTGGCGGTGGGGGCGGGACGCTATCGCGGGTTCGGGCTGTTTGCGGCGGAGGATTGATTTGCACTGAACACTACTTCGGAGTATCGCCATGTTTGAAACGGAGGAAACGTTCGAGCCAGTGCCGGCTCGGATGCTTAATGAATTTACCTATTGCCCGCGTCTGGCCTATCTCGAATGGGTGCAGGGCGAATGGGCCGACAATCCTGATACGCTCGATGGCGACTTTGTCCATCGCAATGCCGATCGGCCTGATCATCAGCCGATCGACACGCCCGATGCGGAGGAGCCCGCCGAGGAGAAGCTGCACGCTCGCTCGGTTCGGCTCGAAAGCGCGACACTGGGCCTGGTCGCCGTCGTCGATATTCTCGAAGTCGAAGGCGATGTCGCCACGCCCGTCGATTACAAGAAGGGCCACGCACCGGATATTCCCGAAGGCGCCTGGGAACCGGAGCGTGTGCAGGTGTGTGCCCAGGCGTTGCTTCTTCGCGAGGCTGGGTTCACGTGCAACGAAGGCGTCATCTGGTACGCAGCTTCGCGCCGCCGAGTGCGCGTAGAGTTCGACGAAGCGCTCGTCATGCGCACGCAGGACCTGATCGCCGGCTGCCGGGCGATGGCGTCGAGCGGGCGCATGCCTTTGCCTTTGGTGGATAGTCCGAAGTGCCCGCGTTGTTCGCTGGTCGGCATCTGCTTGCCGGACGAGACGCACCTGTTGTTGCAAGATACGCTCGCCGCCGATCCGGAGTTGGCCAAGGCCGTCCGGGAGCCACGCCAATTGCTCGCACCTCGGACGGAAACGATTCCGTTTCACATCGTCGAACCCGGCGCTCGGCTCGGCAAGCGGAACGATCGCATCATCGTCGAACTGAAGACCGAAAAGATTGCCGAGGCCAGGCTCAAGGACATCTCGCAAGTCTGCCTCTACGGGCCCGTGCAAGTCAGCACGCAAATGATGAGCGAGTTGTTCGATCGCGAGATTCCCGTTTGCTACTTCTCCACCGGCGGCTGGTTTCGCGGCATCGCCCATAGTTTGCCGCACAAGAATATCGAACTGCGCATTCGCCAGCATCGCATCGCGGATGATCCCGCGAAGGCGCTCGCACTCGCTCAGCAATTTGTCGCGGGCAAGATTCGAAATTGCCGCACGCTGCTAAGGCGCAACGCGGAAGGCGACAGCGACGGCCTGCTCGATGCGCTCAACCAATCCGCGAAGGAAGCCGAGCGAGCGGACAATATCCCGTCGCTGATGGGCATCGAAGGCATGGCTGCCAAACGCTACTTCGCGGGCTTTGCGACGCTGCTCAAGGAAGAACGCGGCTTCCGCTTTGAAGGCCGCAACCGCCGACCGCCGACCGATCCCGTGAACGCAACATTGTCGTTCTTGTATGCGATGCTGGCGCGCGAAGTCACCGTCGCAGCGCTCGCTTGCGGGCTGGATCCGTATCTCGGCTTCCTGCATCAGCCTCGCTACGGTCGGCCCGCCCTCGCGCTGGACCTTGCCGAGGAGTTTCGGCCACTGTTGGCGGATTCCACGGCATTATCGCTCTTCAATACCGGCGAGTTGAAACCCGATGACTTCGTTTGCCGTGCCGGGGCTGTCGCGCTGAAGCCGCCGGGCAAGAAGGCGATCATCGCCGCCTGGGAACGACGACTTCTTTCGGAGGTAACCCATCCCATCTTCGGATACACGATCTCGTATCGCCGCGTGGTAATGGTGCAAGCGAGGCTGCTAGGCCGCGTGCTCTTGGGCGAGCTGCCGGCGTATCCCGCCTTCAAAACACGGTGAACCGATGCGTTCGATCTTTCTGGTCGCCTATGACATTACCGAGGACAAGAGCCGGACCAAAGTCTTTCATAAATTGAAAGGCTACGGCGAAGCCTTACAATACTCCCTGTTCCGCTGCGCCCTGACGCCAAGCGAACGGGCGCGGCTACGCTCGGAATTGTGGGGATTGATCAACCACAAAACCGACCGCGTGCTGCTGATCGACCTGGGTCCGGATGACGGACGTGGCCGAACCGCGTTGGAATCGTGGGGAAAAGCGCTGGAGGATCCGGCAACCCACAACGGGATTCTGATTGTTTAGGCTTGGGATTTAGTTGGCGAGCGGCCCGGTGCTGTCGAAATGTCCGCCCTCGCTCGCGGACGTAAAGCTCTTTGAAAACTTGAGTTAAGGAGAGGGTATTGAAAAGGGGCGCCCGTTTTTTAAGAAAATGAAGGGGCGTTCGCAAACGTGCTCGCAAACCTAGTCTCCGCCGCAAGATAGGACGCGAGCGATCTCCACGGCTTCACCGCCGTGGCCGAATTGAAGC
>SIAQ01000166.1 GCA_009697105.1 Gemmataceae bacterium
TCGCCTTAACTCCCAGCATGCTTTTCTCGTCCAATACGCCCTGCGCCGCTAGCTGATGGCGTATTGGACGAGAAAAGCATTGCCACGCTGCGACGACTTGCGTCATTCCGATAATTGTCGTTAGACACAAAAATAATTGTCGCTCATCAAACGCCTACAAGTTCCAGAGTATCACGCCTGGGGGCATGCTCGCTTGCTTCGGAGATGGCACCGTCCGAACCGTCCCCGCTGGCACCAACGACCAGAATTTCTGTGCGTTGGAAGGCCCCAGCGATGGAGAAACCTTCGAGATCCCATGATTTAACACCTTTCCAGTTGGCCGGGATCGGCAGGCGTGCGTCCATGTCTGCCCGCCGACTGAGCGAACTGGATTGTTTTTTTTCTTGTCTTAACGCGGGCATCACCCGCAACCTATCGTGGTCACAAGCTGGCAGCTTGTGGCCACGAAACTTCTCCTTATCTTGGGATGAATTTCAGCGGCAGAATACTATTTGCAATCTCGGAGTTGTCTGATCCATGAGCCATGATTCTCGAAGTCATGCCTGCTGGTTTACTGCGTTCGCTTGCTTGGCGTTGACTATTATTTCTGGATGCGGGAAAAAAGACAACCTGCACAAGGCCAAGGCCGTCGTGGAAACCGCTTTAGGCATCTGGAAAAATGCGGGCAATCCGCAGGAACTGGTGGGCCAGGGCATCGAAATTATCGATCCCGATTGGCAGGCAGGGCATCGGCTTCTCGAGTTCGCGGTCAAAAACGCTTCGTCTCAGCCGCAACAAGGCCCGCGCGTGTTCGTTGTGCTGACCATGCAAGACAAAACCGGCAAAAACGTGGACACGGAAGTTGCCTACGAAGTAATCCTTGCCGATAAGGCCAAGATCGGTCGTGACGCGTTTTACGTCGGTCCATAGCGTTTTATACCTTTGACGGGTGAGTTTGACGATTTTCCGAGCCGCGACCGTAAGGGAGCGGCCGACAGGATACCGTGCGGGTTACGTCGGCCGTTCCCTTACGGTCGCGGTTCGGAAATGTTTTCATCGGTTCGAAAAAGTGACATTTCCAACCGCGAGAAGTATAACGTGACAAAAGCTCAAGAGAATTGTCGCATGAACCGCGCACATCTGCCGCAGACGGCCTGCTCGTTGTTTTTGATTTCACTTGCGATTGGTGGTTGCGCGAAGCCATCCGATGTCACCAGGCCGGTGGCCGGCGACATCGTGGTTCCGGTCGTAATTTGCCCCAAGTCCTGGCAAGCCGGCAGCCCAGTAATTCTCGGTGTGAAACTGCGCGTTCAGAATGCTACCGAGGGCAAGCCGATCTGGCTCAAGCACGAGGACGTTCCCATCGAACCTGCATTGCGCGCGACGCTTACCTTCAAAAAGGGCCATGCCGTTCTGACGACCTTCATAGACGTGCCCGTTACTCCCGAGTGTTGAACGAGCGGTAAGAGCCCATTTGTCGCTTCGGTCGAAGCGATTCAAGTTCCTGAAGGCGCCACCACGGCGACGGTCCGAGTCGTTTTTTCAATGCCCTCGGATGGTGTAGACTTCCAGCCCACGGAAACAACGTTAGCCGTGACACTTCCCCTGAAGAAATAACTCGACCGTCGCTCCGAAGCAAGAATAAATAGCATTGAGCGGCACGAGCGCAAACCGGTCAATATTATTACCCCGCGGACAAATGAGCCTCGTTATTCAAGGAGACCACCAACGTGAAGAATTTGATCCTCACCTCACTCGCCGGGCTTTCGATTTGTTTGCTGCTGTTTACGCGGACGACGGCGCTTCCCACGACTGGCCATCAGCATGACGCTAACCACGCGCGCATCTTCGCCACGCCCGCCGATGCCATCAAATCGCCGCGGGAGAAACTGGCGTATGTCGTCGCCACCTACGCAGGCACCGGCCTCAAGAAGCCCGATTATCTCGCCACCGTCGATCTCGATCCGGCATCGAAAACCTACGCGCAAGTCATTCATCGCCTCAAGATGCCCAACGTCGGCGATGAGCTGCACCACTTCGGCTGGAACGCCTGCGCGAGTTGCGAGGGACACTGCGATCGGCGCTACCTCGTGGTCCCCGGCGTGCTGTCGAGCCGAATCCACATTGTCGATACCATGAACCCGCGCGAACCGAAAATGCACAAGGTCATCGAGCCGGCCGAGGTCATCGGTAAATCGAAGCTGACGACCCCGCACACAGTCCATTGCCTTGCCGACGGCAACATCATGATCTCGATGCTCGGTAACGACAAAGGCGAAGGCCCCGGCGGATTCCTCCTGCTCAACGACAAGTTCGAGGTCGTCGGCCCGTGGGAGAAGGACAAGACGGGCATGAAGTACAACTACGACTTCTGGTATCAACCCCGACACAACGTCATGGTGTCGAGCGAATGGGCCGCCCCGAAAACCGTCGTCCCCGGCTTCAAGCTTGACGACGTCAAGGCGGGAAAATATGGCCAACACCTGCACTTCTGGGACTGGAAGAAACGCAAGATCGCCAAGTCGTTCGATCTCGGCGCCGATGGCCTGATCCCGCTCGAAGTCCGCTTCCATCACAACCCGGCCAGCACCCACGGCTTCGTCGGCGCCGCCCTCTCCAGCGTCATGTGGCACTGGCACAAATCTGGCGACGAATGGAAGATCGGGAAAATCATCGAAGTGCCGGCCGTCAAGAACGTCAAAGGATGGGACATCCCCGTGCCGGGCCTCATCACCGATCTGGTCCTGTCGATGGACGACAAGTACCTCTACTTCTCCAACTGGCTGCACGGCGACATCCGTCAGTATGACGTCAGCGATCCCTCAAAACCGAAACTCGTCGGCCAAGTCTGGCTCGGCGGCGTGCTCGGCAAAGCGCCGATGCACCGCGGCAAAAAGCTCGAAGGCGGCCCACAGATGCTCCAGATCAGCCTTGACGGCAAACGCCTGTACGTCACCAACTCGCTCTTCTCAAGCTGGGACAACCAGTTCTATCCCCAGATCGGCAAGCAAGGGTCCTACATGGTGCAAATCGATTGCGACACGGAGAAGGGCGGCCTACGCTTGAACGAACGCTTCATGGTCGATTTCGGCACCGAGCCCGACGGCCCCGTGCGTGCACACGAGATGCGCTTTCCCAATGGCGATTCAACGTCCGATATTTGGCGCTGATGCGCCTCATAATCAAAATGGCGAGCCTAACCGCGTAAGCGGTAGGTTGAATGCTCGATTGCTAATTCAACCTACCGCTTACGCGGTTAGGCTCGCCAAACAAATCTAAAACAATTCCATCACCGGGTTGCCGTCGCAGATCGTGCGAAACTGGCCCTGGATGTCGTAGAGTTGCGCCCGCGGGTCGATGCCGAAAAGATGGAAGAGCGTCGCGGAAAGTTCGCTGACGTGCACCGGCCGTTCGCGCGGATAGGCGGAGTGCCCGTCGGATGAGCCGACCACCTGCCCGCCGCGCACGCCGCCGCCGGCCAGCACGACCGAATAGCAGTTGCACCAGTGATCGCGGCCCGTCGAGTTGTTCGTGTTATTCGAGAACTGCACGCCACCCCGTGGCGTGCGGCCGAACTCGCCCATCCAGATGACGAGCGTGTCGTCGAGCATGCCGCGAGTGTGCAGATCGTCGAGCAACGCGCTGAACGATTGATCGGCGGGCGGGCAGAGGGTTTCGCGCACGCGGACGTTGTGGTTTTGATGTGTGTCCCAGCTGCCGCGATCGACATCGACATGCGAAAAGACCGACACAAACGGAACCCCCGCCTCGACCAACCGCCGAGCTAATAGCGCGGACTGCCCCTGCGAATGTCGGCCGTAGCGATCGCGCAATCGATCCGACTCACGGCTCAGATCGAAGGCGGTGCGTGTCTGCGGCGCCGTCAGCATGTTAAACGCACGCTGATAGTGCGTGTGCATCGATTCGACGCTGGCGCGATCTACCGAACGGCGAGCGCTGTCGAAGCGATCGAGCAGCGATTGCCGGGATTCGAGCCGATTCGCATCGACCTCCACCGGCGCCGCCAGGCTGTCTACGCGGAAGTCCGGTTCGCCCGGATCGGCGCCGAGGACGAACGGATCGTACGCCGCCCCGAGATAGCCGCCCAGAAGCCCAGGCGATTTCGACGGTCCATTGTTCGTCGTGTTCGGCATGATGACATGAAATGGCATCGACGTTTCCGGAGGCCGCAGCCGCGCGACGACCGAGGCGTAGTGCGGATGATCCGTTCGCCGAGCAGCCGTGCGACTGGAGATCGCCATCGGATCGGTCGCCTCGCGCCCGACGAGACTGCAATAGATCGCCGGGTTGTGGCAACGAATCGTGTGATGCACGCCACGCAGGATCGCGATTTTATCCGCATGCATGGCAACGCACGGCAACGCATCGGTCATGCGGATACCGGTGACGGGCGTGGCGATTGTCGAGAAGATGCCGCGAATCTCAGCGGGGGCGTCGGGCTTGGGATCGAACGTCTCCGCTTGATACGGCCCGCCGACCTGGTAAAGAAGAATGCAAGCCTTGGCACGCGGTCGGGTAGTCGCCAAGCGCGGCACCGTCTGCGCCGCAAGCGTGCGCAAAAGCCCGCTCGAGAGCAACGAGACGCCGCCGAACTGGAATAACTCGCGTCGATGTAGAACCATTGGTTGGATTCCTCGTTGCCTGTGGCGGCCAAAGCGCAATCGCGCCGAAGTAGTTGGGCAGGAGAGAAGGTCGATAGTTAATATAGACGCCACGCTCCGAGATTGACAGAGACGCCGATTGGAAATAACACGGGCCGACGGCGGATCAGGATCGGTTGATGCCCGTCAAAGCGCTGGCCCCACGGGTCGAGGCCGAGCTTCTCGATATTGTGTTGTCTGTCCAGTCGGCTACATTCGACGACGTTACCCACAGTGGCGTTCGACTTTCGTCAAGTGGGGTAAGCATTACCAGGTTGCATCATTGTGAAAATGCGGATTCTAGTCGCGAGAGCGTTTCAGTTCAATTGCGTTCGTGCGTGGCTCTGACCGGTGGTCCGTTACGAGCCGGAAGCGTGAGCGACGGATGGATATGCCAGCCCGTCGCTTACGCTGCCGGCTCGTAACCAAAGTTGGATGTTGATCATCTCGCTCATCCGTTTTGCATGAGCAGCATGATCAACATCCACTTGTAAGGTGTCGGGCTATTCACGTCTTCCCAAAAAAGAGAACGCCGTCGAGCCGCTGCACTCCGAAGTTTCGCTGACGCCCTTTGCAACCGGCACGGCGTATAATGTAACAAACGCTCATCGATTTCTCGACAACAGGGACCGGTTCGATGGCAACCCAACAGTATAAAACGAATCTCAACTGCGCGAATTGCGTCGCCGCGGTGACGCCGTTTCTCAGCGCCAACAAGGCGATCATGCGCTGGTCGGTCGATACCGCCAATCCCGACAAGGTGCTGACGGTCGAAGGCGACGGCGTCACGCGCGAAGCGATCGAACGGCACGTCGCTGAGGCCGGCTTTCGTGTCATCGGCGTCGTCGAACCGGGCGAAGAAGCACGCTTGTTTCTTGCCACCTACTATCCGCTGCTGCTCATCTTTGGCTACCTCGTTGGCGTGGTTGGCGTGCTCGAACTCAGTGCCGGCTCGTTCGATGCGATGCGGGCAATGGGCCGATTCATGGGCGGGTTCTTCCTGGTCTTCTCCTTCTTCAAGCTCATGAATCTGCCGGGTTTCGCCGACACCTATCGCGGCTATGACGTGGTCGCTCGCCGTTGGCCTGCCTATGCGTGGGCATATCCGTTTATCGAATTGGCCCTGGGCATCGCCTATGTGACGAACGCGGTTCCGGTCGCCACCAATATCGTCACGTTCATCGTGATGGCGGCCAGCACAGTCGGCGTGGCACAGGCGTTGCTTGAAAAACGCAAGATTCGCTGCGTCTGTCTCGGCTCGCTGGTCAGCTTGCCGATGTCATCGGTCACGTTGATCGAGGACGTGCTGATGCTGGCCATGTCCGCTGCGATGCTGGTGGATTTGGCGCTTGCCGTTTAGATGTGAATCGGCTCGTTACTTTCTGAGGAGCGTCCGTGCGATCACCTTGGGATGCCGACCGGAGCGGAGTTGTCATTCGCGAGGCCTGGCTTTCCTTGGATCCGATGCGAGCGGCATCCTCTGTTCGATGCCCGCCATAACGCCAAACCTGAAAAAAAAACACGCGAGCGATTCAAATCGCCCGCGTGTCGTGTAGTTCGCACGTGCTGATGACAGTAGGTTAAGCCGTTTCGTGGATCGGGTCATTACCTTGATCGACGAGGTATTGCGGCCGGCCGTTCGGGTCGAACATGCGGGTCGAGAGCGGGTCGAGGCCGATGTTGCGATAGAGAGTGGCGAAGACCTCCTGGAACTTGACCGGGCGTCGCGACGCCGTGCCGCCGATGCGATCGGAAGCGCCGATGACCTGGCCCGTCTTCATGCCGCCGCCGGCCATCAAGGCACACGAAAGTTGTGGCCAATGGTCGCGACCGGCGGTGTTGTTGATGCGCGGCGTACGGCCGAACTCGCCCCAGACGACGATCGACACGTCGTTGAGCATCCCGCGAACGCTCAGGTCTTCCACCAGCGCGGAGACGCCGGCGTCGAGCAACGGCATATTGCGACGGCTTTCGTCGAAGTTGCGGCCATCCGGGCCGTGCCAATCCCAACGGCTGAAATTCAACGTCACAACGCGAGCGCCGGCTTCGACGAGCCGACGGGCGATGCAGAAGTTGCGAACCATGCGCGGGGCGCCATCACGTTCGAGCGTTGGGTCGTTGAAGCCGTAGCGCTGAAGGACGCGCGGGTCTTCACGGGACAGATCGAGGGCTTCGACGAGGCGCGACGACGTGAGGATGCCGAGGGCTTGCTGTTGGAACGAGTCGATGCCGTCCATCGTGCCGTTGCGGTCGAGAGTGCGGCTGATGGAGTCGAAGGAACGCATTAGGCCGACGCGATCAGTGAGACGATCGAGGGTGACGCCGTTGAGGGTCATGTTCGCGCTGGCTGTGTTACCACGCCCGCCGATGACATTGAACGGGTTATGGCCCATGCCAAGGAAGCCGCCGTGATACGGATCGCCCCAGCGCGATTCGCCGGTGGCGTACATCAAGGCCATGTTGGCCGGGATCGACGGGTTGGCGTTGCCTTGGAATCGCGAGACCCACGAGCCCATCATGGGCCAAAAGCTTTCCAGCTGCGGGTTCTTCTTGCGGCCCGTCATACACTGGTAGCCGTCGTGTCGGCCGTCGGCATCGACGATCGAGCGGATGAAGACGAACTTGTCGGCGTTGGCGGCGATACGCGGGAACAGTTCGCAGATTTCGATGCCGGTGACGTTCGTGCGGATCGGGTTGAATTCGCCTTTGATTTCCGGTGGGGCTTCGGTCTTGATGTCCCACATGTCCTGGTGGGGCGGCCCGCCGGGCAGGTAGATGTTGATGATCGCTTTATGCTGCGTGCCCCGGCCCTGCTGCGCTTCCGCGCGGAGGACATCGGGTAGCATCAGCCCGCCGGCGATGGAACCGCCGATGGTAAGGAAGTCACGGCGATTGAGGCCGTCGCAGAAGCCGCCTCGCTTGTGTGGTTTGGAAAAAATCGTTAGCATTGGGTCTCCGAAGATGGATAAACCTGGTTAGTCAGGCAGCCAATCCGGCAGGAGGGTTTTTTCGGGATGAGCGCAACAATTGCGCTGATGTTTATTTCTATCATATCGGCTCGAAGTCCGCAAGAGCTTGCGTGCGGGAATTAGGGTATTTCCGCGGATCGTCCACGCCGGCTGGAGGGGGTGCTTGGCTAGTGGTCAGTTTGGCACTTTCCCCCCAGGTTTTGGGGGTGTTGGCCACGAATCGCAGGGAGAAAGGGGAGTTAACTGCGTGCAGCTTATTTTGGCAAA
>SIAQ01000167.1 GCA_009697105.1 Gemmataceae bacterium
AGGGAGCGGCCGACATAATCCGCACGGCATCTTGTCGGCCGCTCCCTGACGGTCGCGGCTCGGTAATGCGACACTGCCAACCGCGTGCAGTATACAAGCTCGTTTGGCTGAAAGCTGACGGCTGATAGCTGATAGCTTTTTCGATAGAATATTCACATGCAAACCTCCGCATCCGTTCCTGACATTCACGGCCGATTCGGGCCTTATGGCGGACGCTATGTCCCCGAAACGCTCATGTTTGCGCTTCGGCAACTGACCGAGCACTACGAGGCGGCCCAGCAGGATCCCGAGTTCCAAAAGCAACTCGATTACTACCTGCGCTACTACGTCGGTCGTCCGTCGCAACTCTACTTTGCCGAGCGATTAACGAAGGAAGCCGGCGGGGCACGCATCTACCTCAAACGCGAAGACCTCAACCACACCGGCGCGCACAAGATCAACAACTGCCTTGGCCAGGCTCTGTTGTGCAAACGCATGGGTAAGCCGCGCATCATCGCCGAGACTGGGGCCGGCCAGCATGGCGTCGCCACTGCCACGGCCGCGGCGCTGTTCGGATTCCAGTGTCAAGTTTACATGGGCGAAGAGGATGTGCGTCGGCAGAAGCTCAACGTCTTCAAGATGCGCGCTATGGGTGCGGAGGTCGTCTCCGTCACCTCCGGCAGTCGAACATTGCGCGACGCCATCAACGAAGCGATGCGCGATTGGATGGCGAGTGTCGAGAACACGCATTACATCATCGGCAGCGTTGTCGGACCTCATCCGTTTCCGATGATGGTGCGCGACTTCCAATCGGTCATCGGCGCCGAGACCAAGCGCCAATGCCACGAGCAGATCGGCCGGCTGCCCGATGTCGTCATTGCCTGCGTTGGCGGCGGGAGCAACGCGGCGGGCATGTTTTATCCGTTCGTCGGCGACACCTCGGTCGAACTCATCGGCGTCGAAGCCGGCGGCCGCGGGGCCAAAGAAGGCGAACACGCTTCGACCTTAAGTCATGGCAAACCCGGTGTGCTCCACGGCTCTATGAGCTACGTGCTCCAGTCCGGCGACGGACAAACTGCCAACGTGCACTCCGTCTCCGCCGGTCTCGATTACCCTGGCGTCGGGCCGGAGCACAGCTACTGGAAAGACGCCAAGCGAGTCCACTACACCAGCGTCAACGACGATGAAGCGCTCAAGGCGTTTTCCCTGTGCAGCCGACTCGAAGGCATCTTGCCTGCATTGGAAACGTCGCACGCCATCGTCGAAGCAATGCGAGTCGCCGCCAAACGCAGCCACGAGGATGTCGTGGTTGTCTGCTTCTCTGGCCGCGGCGACAAGGACTGCTTTGAAGTGGCAAGGCTGATGGGCGAGGATATTGAGGAGTAGAATGGATGCGGTTTCGTTCGGGAAATTTGCACTGCCGTTTCAGGCCTCCTATTGGGTCAGAAGTCCGGCTCCGGGGCTCGCCGATTTTCGAGGATGTTCTGCAATTCCGCGATCGTCTCCATATCTTTGGGGCGGCCCGCGGCTCGCTTCATCTGGATCAGCATATCGAGCGTCACCACAAGGCAACGAACGCCGAACGCGTCGAGTTCGACGGTAAATGGAACTATCTGCTCATACATCCCGCCGCCCGGAACATCGGCCAGCAGGTCAAGGTCCCCGAGCGTTGTCGTCAACGTGAAGTTCAGCCCACCTTGAAGGGTTCGCTGATCCCAGATAAATGGCAGTCCCAGCGGAACGCCCCGAAGGTATGGTTTATACGGTTTCAACGCGGCAACAAGCCGACCAAGGTTCTCTGCGTTTCGAGCATAGACTACGTCAACATCGTAGGTCATTCGTGCCGCGCCGTGCACGATCGCAGCGCCGCCGCCAATCACGATAAATTGAACGTCATGGCTGACAAGCAGCGGCAATATTTCGTGAAAATTCGGCCCCACGCTTACCTTCCTTCTCGCATCCGTTGGCCCGCAGCACGCAACGCTTGGGCAAACTCCCAAAGTTTCTGGTGTTTCTCGAATCGCTCGGTGACCGTCAGTTTCAAATTCTCGCGGATCAACGTCATGTCCACGTCCTTCTTGTACGCCTCGACGACTGGATCGAAGAAATCCGGCGGCGGCAGGTTGGGACTGTAGGGCAATGGTTTCTGTAGATCGGAATCGGCCGACATCGCTGTGCCTCTGTATCGGAATTTTTTGAGCGACGGTTCACAGAAGCGTTGGAACAGCCGATCGCGGGTGGCTCCAACGCTTCTGTGAACCGTCGCTAAACGATGCGGTTACTTCTTCACGCGGTCGAGCATGAGGAGCAGAAACGAATTGTCGCCGTCTTTCCCTGCGAAAATCGTGGGGCGGACGTCCTTGCCGGGTTCGTTCTCGCACCATTCCAGTTTGTCGCCTTCAACTTTGACGATGCCCAGCGAAACCTTGCCCTTGAATGTCTTTGCTTCCGCAGACGTTCCGCCCGTGATTGTCATGTCGATCGTGTTCGGCTTGGCCTTGGCGTCGGTTTTGTAGGTTCCGGAAAAACTCTCGCTTTTTTCGTCACGAGCCTTGGTGAGGGCGAATTTGTTGTCTTTGGTGAACTCGAGCTTGACCGTGCCCGTGCCGCGTGTCGCGCTCCATGAGCCGACGAGGCCCTTTTCCTTGGCGGCTTCACCGGCGTTCATCCAGCTGGCGATACCGAGAAGAATAACGGCAATGGCCAAAGCGTTCGAGAGACGATGCTGCATAGTGGCACTCCAAGAAGGGAAATGGTTAGAATATCGCCGTCACCGGCCGACCATCGCAGATGTGGACGGGGCGGTTTTCGCGGTCGTGGACCACACCGTCGTGGCGGATGCCCATGCCGTGGTACATCGTCGCCAGGATGTCTTCCGGGGTGACCGGATTGTCAGTCGGGTAGGCGGCGATGCGGTCGCTGCGGCCATACGTCTGCCCACCGCGCACGCCACCACCGGAGAACGCGACGGTGTAGCATGGCCCCCAATGCTCGCGGCCTTGATTCGGATTGAGCCTTGGCGTGCGGCCGAACTCGCCCATGGCGACGACGAGTGTGTCATCCAATAAGCCACGAACGTGTAGATCTTCAAGAAGGGCGGAGTACGCACGATCAAGCGACGGCAAGCAATATTGAGCACGGAGCATGCCCCACCCGGTCGCGCCTTCGGGGATGCCCACGCCGCCGTGCGCGTCCCATACGTTCGACACGACTCCGGTCGGCGAAATGTACATCCAGATGACCGATACCATTCGCACATCGGCCTCAATCAGACGGCGAGCGAGAAGGAAGCTTTCGCCATACTCATTGCGGCCATAGCGATCGCGCACCCAGCTTGGCTCCTGGTCGATATGGAATGCCCGCCGCGCTTGAGACGACGTCAACATGCGAAAGGCTTGTTCGTGATAGCTGTTCAGGCCTTCCGTCACCCTGCTGTTTTGGAAGTTGCGGTCAGTCTGATCGATGACGTTTAGCAAGCCGCGGCGCATTTGCAAACGGGTCGTCGGCATGTCAGCTGGCAACTCGACGGGCGTAGCGTAGCGATCCGGCGCATTCGGAGCCTCGCGAATCTCCATCGGATCGTGGCGTGGTCCCAGCCAGCCCGCGTAGGTTCCGGTGTAGGTTACGCCGCCGTGGCCAATCGGACGCGGGATCGTCACCGTCGAAGGCATCCCGCCCGGCGGCGTCAAGGCGCTAACCATGGCGGCGACGTTTGGGAAGTCTCGCCGATTGCGTTGATTGCGCGGCACCACCAGCGTGTTGTCGATCTTCCCAGTCAACGTGCGATACACCGATGGCTCATGCGAATTGCTCGGATGGGTAACGGAACGCACGAATGCCAGCTTGTCGGCTTGCTGAGCGAGCATCGGCATATGGTCGCAAACGTGCATGCCAGTCACGTTCGTCTGGATCGGCGCAAACGCGCTGCGGATACCCTCCGGCGCATCGGGCTTCATGTCCCACATGTCTTGCTGAGGCGGTCCGCCCCAGAGATAGAGCAGGATGCACGATTTCCGCCGACCCGAACTCGGGTTCGCAGCGGCGGCCTGCAAGAAACCGGGCAGAGCGAGTGAGCCTACGCCAGCTTGGCCCAGGCGGATCATAGCATCACGACGGTTGAGCATTGTCGAATCTCCCATCCGGAGTCTGCCGCTTGCGGCTTGGCGTTCGGAACATATCACGTGAACGCTAAGCCGCAAGCGGGATTGAGAACTTCCGCCATTATCGCTTTTTTACATCGTAACACAAGAGAATATCCTGATCCACCAATAAAAGTCGGCCATTGGCGACGACCGGATGCGCCCAGCTATCGCGCGGAACTTGGCGCGAACCTGATTTTCGCGCTCGTATCGACGCTGGCGAAAGAACAATGCAACATTGCAACACCTTCTAGGCGACAGTCGGCCGTTTAGCCGCGACGCGCCAGCGGAGCGTGGCTCACTAGCGAAACCAGCGGATGATCCAGAGGAACAGTTGCAGGAAACCAAAGAGCACCAGCATCACACCGGCGCCTATGCCGGCGATCAGGAACTCACGCTTCGTCAGGCGGAACTTGGTATTGAACGCCGGCTCGGGCGATTCGACGAGTTCCACATCGAATTGATCCATCGGCAGCGCTGTTGGGGCCGGTGCTATGGGCGCCGCCGCGGCCGCTGGCGGCGGCAGCGCGACGGCGATGGGGGCCGGCGCCGCAACGGGATTCGCCGGCCACGTTATCGCCACTGGCACCGCCGGTACCACAGCAGGCTCCATTTGCACGCCGGTGCGGCGTTTGCGTTGCTTTTCCGGTTGTTGTTGAGCTGCTGGTCTCGTCGGTTTCGGTTTCTTCGACGCGGGCACGATCGTTTCCATCGCCGGCTTCACCACGGGACTAATTGGATTTGACACGGGTTTCAAGGCCGGCACATTTGCATTCGACTTTGGCTTCGGCGTCATCGCCACATCCTTGTCGCGATTCGACATTTCTAGCCAAGTCAGATACTTCCTCATCTGCGGCGTTTCGTCCGTCGGTTTCAGCGAGTCCTTCGTAACCATCAAAAACGTTTCCAACGCCTGCGCTGCCCGCGCCGGCGTCGGGTAACGCTGATCCGGCTTCTTCGCCATCATCCAACTGACGATCTGCGACAGCCCTTCAGGAATCGCCTGGTTGAATTCCTGTAACGGCTTCGGCACTTCCGACGCATGGCGGACCATCAGCGTCAAAATGTTTTTGTCCGGAAACGGCGGCTGACCTGTCAGGAAGTGATACAACGTGCAACCCAGACTGTAAATGTCCGCTCGGATATCGATCGCACGTGGATCGCGGGCTTGCTCCGGCGCGAGATAGTCCGGCGTTCCCAGGAGCACGCCTTCGCCTGTCAATTCGTCCCTCTCGGCTGCATCGGCGGGAGTGTTCTCGTCGAAAAATTCGCGTGCCAACCCGATGTCGAGAACCTTGACGTTCGATTTCAACGTCGTCTCGGAGTCGCCTCGCTGCGGCGCGGGAATGATCATGAGATTCGCCGGCTTGAGATCGCGATGCACCATGTTGTGCTCATGCAGATGCTGCAAACCCAAGAGCGCCTGATGGATGATGCGAACCGCCTCCGCGGGCGGAAGTCGTTTTCGCCTCGCGATGAGTTCGTCGAGCGGCTCTCCTTCGAGGTACTCCATAACCAAATAATGGACGCGATTCGTCTCGGCGATTTGAAACGCCCGAAGGACATTGGGGTGTTGTAATTTTATCGCCAACCGACCTTCGCGATGGAACCTCGCCAGCATCAGACTATTCTTCGCCTTCGACGGCGACAGCACCTTGATCGCCACGATCTGGCCCGACGGATGGATCGCCTTGTATACCCCAGCCATGCGCCCACGACCAATACGCTCAAGCAATCTGTATTCGCCAAAGAAGAAATCATCGACATGTCCGCGCGATAACAGGCTGGCCTGATATTCGGTTGTGTAATTGCTCGCGACCAACCACCGGAGGAAAGCCGGCGTGCTCTGGGCCTGATCCTTCGCCTCTGCCAGCCAGCGCTGTTTCATCGCCAGCATTTCGTCGGGATTCATGAGCTTGCTGCGAATCAGAAAGCCACACAGGTTTTCGACTTTGAATTCCAAACATCACCTGTTATTTGCAATCGCCTCAGAGCCACGCACGAAGTATGTGATCGGAACGAACAGCAATCCGCTTACTTTGTGCGTGGCTCTGAAATGGCAGCCAGCCAACTACGCCAATTTTAGTTTATGGACTTGGTAGTGGCGATGGGATATTGCGGGGAAATGAGATTACGATGCCATCGTCCGCTATTCGCAAGGTTCCTCCGTAAAGGCAACGGCTGCGCGATTCGCGAGCATCTTTTCGAGTCGGAAGCGTAGGCGACGGACTGAAGAAATCCGTCGCTATAGCCTCTAACTCGTACTTTTGTCGGGCGCGTCAAAATGTTTCACTTGCTGTTCTTGAGCGATAGCCCGAACGCCGACGCCACATCGGCGACGAAGGGCTTGTGGGCAACCGGCACGCGGCTATGCCAATCTGCCAAATACTCCGCGAAACTTAGTTCCTTTTGCGCCTCGAACTGATTTAGCCAATTCAACGCCTCCCAACGAGCGGGATTCTTCTCAAGCAACGGCAATAGAACGTGTACGCCGATTGCATGGATCTTCGGGCGATCGATCTTCCGTAGCGATGCCTCATTTTCCTGAAGCCATTTGGGGAGAGTCTCTTTGTCGAGTTTCGTCACGCCTCGCATGGTGTCGTCTGCATAGGTCTCAAACGAACCGGCATATGGCTTCCAGTTAGCGTACGGCGGTTTCTCCTTCCACGTCTTTGCCATGCGGCGCATGGCAAAGATAGACGCCGTCTCGCAGAGCGATTCCTCGAACCATAGATTGGTGTTCTTGGCCGCCCGATAGTTGCAGAGAATATGCCCCATTTCATGACCAAACTGATAGGCGAACTGCGACCAGAACGTGCCCTTTACGTTCAGGCTTACCCGACGTTCGCCTTTTGCGCCCGCGCCATACAACACAATGGGCGATCCCTTGGATCGGCTCACGGTGATCGGCTCGAATTTCCGCTTCGGGAAATACGGCACCAACTCGCTGGCGACCGATCGGCACACCGCCTCGATGTTGCCTAGTGGCGCGTCGCCCCAATCGTCCTTCAAAACCTTGATCGACGGAACCTGTGCTTCAATCGACGACGGAGAGCCGACGATTCCCAGGGCGCAAATAATCACCCCTATGACAAAACGACCGTGGATTCGATTCATCTTGGAGCCTCCTTGGTTGCGTTTGATCCTGGTTTACCCGCTCGCTTTCGGCGAGCGCGACCTTAGTGTCGTGCGGTCACTACTGTCCGGTTATATGTCGAATAACGTCAACTGGTTATGGGTAGGCGTTTTCTCTCCTCGTTCGCCGAATGCGTTCAAGAAGAATGCATGTACATGTCAAGCCTTAGGGGCCCCATACGTTGAATCCCAAATACGCCCCAGCAAGTCTTTCGCCTTACGCATCTGGCTTATCATAAACCTGCCATCCGATGCATAGGTTTCATCCGCGAGCTTATGGCATCCGACGACGTGCTGACCAAAAGCAGCCATGGCTAAGCTTGATAACGCTCGATGCACTTGTTGAATTCGTGCTTGGGCAAATAGTCAAGTTTCTGCGCAAAGACGGTTCGGCCGGAGTTCATAGGTCATCCCTCGCCATGTGTTGGTCCAGCCTGAAATGGAAAATCGCAAGGTTCGAGTTAGCGGGTAAGAATGGCGTCCCTTGAAACGCTCGAGGGATTGTACACGTTTCCGAACCGCTGGCTACGGGTTCCTCTTCTCTGTTCGCGGGTTCCGGCGGAGCCAGC
>SIAQ01000168.1 GCA_009697105.1 Gemmataceae bacterium
ATCCTGAAGTCGCAGGTCAGCCGTCGCGAGTTTTTGTCATTGCCGGGCCATCGGATCCGATTTGTGTACACGCCGAAACACAGCTCGTGGCTTAACCAGATCGAGATCGCGTTCGGGATCATCAACCGTAAAATGATGCGCCGTGGAAATTTTCTCTCAATCGCCGACCTGGAAGCCCAACTGCGAATGTTCATCGACTACTATAACCGAACGATGGCGCACCCGTTTGACTGGACCTACACTGGCAAGCCCCTGGCCCCAACCCGCTCCATCCGATTCTGTCCGCACCACCGCCATCCAAACCCGGGAAATGTCAAACTGGGCAAAATCATCGTCCCATGATACATCAACTGTGACGTGTAGCAGTAGTGGAGAGAACCGCTTAAGACTTGGGCTTTGCAAATACAGCTTGTGCAATCGTAGGGTGTGTCAAGCGCCATCGCCGACGCACCATTGCTTGGGGAGGGCGTGGTGCGTCGCTTGACACACCCTACGATTGCCGACTGACAACTGGAGCATTACATGGACCTCAAACAAGCACGAATCGCAGTGTTGATCGAACAGCAGTATCAGGAGATGGAAGTCTGGTATCCCGTGTACCGGCTGCGCGAAGCCGGTTGCACCGTAACACTCGTCGGCCCCGAAGCCGGCACGAGCTATCCGAGCAAGCTGGGCTATCCAGCCAAAAGCGACAAGGCGGCCAAGGATGTCAACGCCAACGACTTCGACGCAATGGTCATCCCCGGCGGCTTCGCCCCCGATTTTCTCCGCCGACATGAAGCGGTGATTCATCTGGTCCGCACAATGAACGAGCAAGGCAAACCGCTCGCCGCCATCTGCCATGGCCCCTGGGTGCTCTGTTCGACGCCTGCGTTGAAAGGACGAAAAGCGACCTGCTTCTTCGCGATCAAAGATGACGTGATTAATGCCGGTGCGAACTACGTCGATGCCGAGGTGATCCACGACGCGAACATCATCACGAGCCGCAAACCCGACGACCTGCCCGCGTTCGTGGTGGCGCTGATGAAGGCGATCCAGGGGCGGTGACGGTCGTTCGACGCCATCGAACCCTATTTTTTTCAATTGTGGAGTCCACAGCCATGATTCCAAAATTCGACGACAACGACTACCTGCCTCCTGGCATTCATTTGGCGACAATCGATGAGGTCGGGCATCGATTCGGAAAAGAATCTGAAATTCGTCGGGCCCAGATTCAATCGCTCGGATGGCTGGTGGAATGCGCCAAGCTGGCGGGCGTATCACGCATCATTGTCAACGGGAGTTTTTTTGCCGATGTCTATGAACCAAATGATGTTGATTGTGCCTTATTGTTGCCTCCGGACTACCCGAAGGACCCCGCTGCGGATAAAGAATTGCAGGCGGGATTCCCATTTGTTCAAGCCCTGTTGCTCTTGCAGGAAGAATTCGACTATTATGTAAGTACGATTTACGCAACCGACCGTCGTGGCGTATCAAAAGGCATGGTGGAGATCGAATTATGAGCATTAAATCCAAACGCGAACTTACTGTTACCCGTGAAAAACTGGCTGGTCTCGAAAAGCTGCTCCAAGGCACGCAAGCCAAGGCAGCGATTCCGACGCTTGCTCAAGAGCGCACAGTTCAGTCGCTACGCAAGGCCATTATTCAGATGAAAGAAGAAATCGCCCGGTTCGAGGCCAAAGCATTCTCGACCGCAAAGTGAATGTCCCTCACGCCGGCGCCAGCACCTGCAGTTGCACGTTCTCCACGATATCCTGGATGCGCACGCGGTATTCGGCCATGTGCGGCGCCTGCGTGTGAGCCTTCAGCGTTTCCAGGCTCGACCATTTTTCCACGATGACGACGACGTCCTCACGCAACGGCGGTTGCACCATCAAGCCGCTGGCGACATCGACCGTTGGCCCATACTCGATACAGCCGGCCTCCGCGTGGACCATCGGCACGATGCGATGAAACTCCGCCAGCAGCGCGTCGCGCTTGCCTGGCTTGACCTTGATTGTTGCGATGACGTGGATCATTGCGGTTCCTTGATACCGATGTCAGATTAACCGAAACAGCCACTTCCCGATTCCACCGCAAGCGGCAAAACCAAATCGGGACGGCTTGGCGCGATATTAAAGATATATGGGTTACGCAAGTCTGCAAGCATGTGTCGCTGATCTCGAACGTTCGCACCAACTCGTGCGCATCGACGACGAGATCGATCCGTACCTCGAAGCCGCCGAGATTCATCGACGTGTCTATCAGGCGGCAGGCCCTGCCCTGCTCTTTACGCGCGTCAAAGGTTGCAGGTTTCCGATGGTGTCGAACCTCTTTGGCACGCTCGAACGGACACGTTTTCTCTTCCGCGATATGCTCGATGCCGTGCGCCACCTCGTCGAACTCAAGATCGATCCCGCGAATTTCTTCCGTGATCCCTGGCGCTATCGCGATGTACCTCGTGCTGCGTGGTTCCTGCGACCGAAATATGTATCCAGCGGCCCGATCCTCGATGCGACGGCAGCCATCCGCGACCTGCCACAGCTTGTGTGCTGGCCGCGCGACGGCGGGCCGTTCGTCACCTTGCCCCAGGTCTACACGGAAGATGTCGATCGCCCGGGCTGGCGTTATTCCAACCTCGGCATGTATCGCATCCAGCTCGCGGGCAACGAATACCCGCTCGACAAACAGATCGGGCTGCACTATCAGCTGCATCGCGGCATCGGCGTGCATCAGGCGAAAGCGATGCGCAAAGGCGTGCCGTTCCGCGTCAACATTTTCGTCGGCGGCCCGCCGGTAATGAACCTCGCCGCCGTCATGCCGCTGCCCGAAACGCTGCCCGAACTCGCCTTCGCCGGTGCACTCGGTGGCCGACGCATTCGGCTCATCGAGCAACCGGGCCACCTGCCGATTCATGCCGATGCCGATTTTTGCATCGTTGGCACCGTCGAACCCGAATTGCAGCTGCCGGAGGGTCCGTTCGGCGATCATCTCGGCTACTACAGCCTCGCGCATCCGTTTCCGGTGTTGCGTGTTGAGAAGGTGCTGCATCGCCGCGGGGCGATTTGGCCGTTCACCGTCGTCGGCCGCCCGCCACAGGAGGACACGAGCTTCGGTGCGATCATCCACGCGATCACCGGGCCGATCATCCCGACCGTCGTGCATGGCGTGCATGCGGTCAACGCCGTCGATGCGTCCGGGGTACATCCGTTGCTGCTGGCGATCGGCAGCGAACGCTACACGCCATTTGCGAAGCGCGAAAGGCCGCAGGAACTGCTGACCTGCGCCAACGCGATCCTCGGCCAGGGCCAGCTTTCGCTCGCGAAGTATCTGTTGATCGTCGCCAAGGAGGACGATCCAGCCCTCGACATCCACGACATCGCGAGGTTCTTGCAGCATCTGCTCGCCCGGATCGATTGGACCAACGACGTACACTTCCAAACGCGCACAACGATCGACACGCTCGATTATACGGGCCACGGGTTGAACGAAGGATCGAAGGTCGTGCTGGCCGCCGTCGGTCCGGCGCGACGCGAGTTGGCGAAGGGACTGCCGAGCGATCTGCGTTTGCCTAGCGGTTTCAGCGAGCCGCGAGTTTGTCTCCCCGGCGTGCTGGCGGTGAAAGGGTCGGGCGAGGCACGGCGATTCTGCGAGGCGTTGTCGCCGCGCGATGCGATCAACGCGTTTCCGTTGATCGTGCTGGTGGACGATGCCGAGTTCACGGCCCGGACGCTCAACAATTTCCTGTGGGTGACGTTCACGCGCTCAAACCCCGCCGCCGACATTGATGGCATCGGCCCGTTCACCCGCAGCAAACACTGGGGCTGCGAAGGCTCGCTGGTCATCGACGCAAGGATCAAGCCGCATCACGCGCCGCCGTTGATCGAGGATGCGGACGTGTCACGGCGCGTCGATGTGCTCGGTGCACCGGGGCGGGTGTTGCATGGGATTGTGTGAACAAGCCCAAGGGTGAGGTACTCCGAACCCTTGGGCTGAAGGCAGCCGCGATCCCAAGGGTTCGGAGTACCTCACCCTTGGGCTTGCCTTTCAACATGACCAAGGTGGTCATCCCAAAAGCATGGCCATCTTGGCCGCTTTGAAGCGGTTCGCGAATTGTGGAATCCCGTCGAACCGAAACTTGCCACGGAATACTGACGAATGACGGTTCCCATTAACCCAAAACGAGCGTGCCCGTGGAAGTATCTTGCTCAAATGCCTCGATGTCGCTGAAATGGACGCGCAGCAAAGCCTCCACTTGAATCGTCGTGCAATTTCCCAATTGTATCCAGAGAACCTTCGGTGGACTGCCTCGGACAACACTCAGGTTGTTGTAGTCTTCGTCCTTCGTCACGATGGCAAATCCATTCACTTTGGCGTGTTCCCAAACCAGATCGTCGTCCGCGCAATCCAGACCTTCCGTCAGCACATGACTGGACCCGGGAAACAGGTCCGCCAAACGAGTGACCAACTTGGGCGACAGGTTCTGTTCGAATAGAAGCTTCATGCTACTGCCACCAACATACTCCGCTCGCGTTCAGCAGCGAATGCAAAACAGGCTTGGATATCTTCCTTCGTCAGGTAGGGGAAGTCATCAAGTATCTCGGCAACCGTCATCCCGGCCGCAAGATAGGAAAGCACATCGTAAACGGTAATGCGCATGCCTCGAATGCACGGACGACCGCCGCGTTTTCCCGCCTCAATCGTGATGCGGGATCGCCATGATTCGTTCATAGTAGGTCTCACTTTCATCACGCCGGTTGCTTCGCCAGGCGCTCTTGCGGTTCCGTAGTTAGGTCGGTCAACTCAACGACGGCGGGCTTGCCGGCGAGCAGGTCGGCGATCCCCTGCATGGAGCGAACTTCCATTTTCGTGTAGGTGAGTTCGGTGCCATCGCCTGGCCGCTTATCCGAGTCCTCGCACAGCGTAAGTTTGCGGACGCCGGCGAAAACCCATTCGGCATGTTGACCAGCCCATCGGAATGTGCCGTCCTCGTCTCCTTCGTCTTGTTTGCCGCTCTGCTTTGGCGAAGGCCTCTTCTTCGGAATCCGCTTTGATCAGGACGATGTTCTCCCAAACCGAGATCGGTCCGGCTGCCGGTTTCTTTCGCTTCACGTACATCAGAATGTGTGCGGCGTACCAATGGCTCACGGCGTCATCCGTCGCTTTCGGCCTCACCATGGCCTACGAACGCGCCGCGGCTTCCTTGGCTTTGCTGGCGATGCGGGCGTCGATGAACGACTTCACGCACAAGGCGACGAACACGAAGCACAGTGCCGACATCGTGATTTGGCCAAGAATCGCGTTGTTGAATGCAAAGTTTTCGCCCAGGGCTGATTTGATGACCCGCCAGAGTGGTACCGCAAACCCGAACAAACCGATCAGCACAGCCACGTGCATCGCGTGTTTGCGCAGGCCATCGCTGAATGCGATCAAGCCGCACACGATCAACGGCAAGCCAAAGAACGCGGGGATAAGCGCGGTGGGACTAACCATGTCGGTGATGTAATACAGCCAGCCGCCCAACGCGCTGAGCGCGACGCCGAAAACGATTGCTACCGGTGCCATTCAAATTCTCCTTGTTAGCCGTCTCTTTGCATTTGCCGCTTGCGGCTTAGCGCTCAAGTGGCGCTGGCAAGCGTATAGCGATTACACGAGGGAGGCGCCACTTGAGCGCTAAGCCGCAAGCGGCTATTTCTTCCCCAAACAATATAGCAACCCGTCCGTCGTGCCGATCACGAGGCAGTTGCGTGAAACCGCAGCCGAGGCGACGATGCCCTGGCCGAGGTCGAGGCTTTGCACTTCCTTGCCGGTCTTGAGATCGAGCACATGAAGCGAGCCGCCCGTCGCGCCGAAGTAGACGCGTTCGCCGACGATTACCGGCGAGCTATCGACTCGGCCATTGGCGGCGAAGGTCCAGGCCACCTCGCCGGACAGGCGATTGACCGCGTGTACATTGCGATCCCGGCTGCCGGCGATGACGAGTTTCTCCGTCACGGCGGCCGAACTGTAAAACGGCTGAGCACGCTTCGCCAGGTACGACCATTGTACGGTCTTTTTGGCCAAGTCGATGCTTTGCATTTCGTTGTTCATATTGCCAACGTACAGCTTATCACCGAACACCGCAGCAGTGGCGGCTGCCTGGCCGGATAGCTCGATCTTCGCTTCCGTCTTGCCCGATTTCAGCTCAATGATGTGCAGATGGCTATCGCAGCCCGCGACAAACGTTCGGCCATTGGCGACGACGGCAGAGCCATTGACCGGGCCTTCGGTTTTGACTTTCCACGCCAGCTTCTTCGTTTCGATGTCAATGCAATAGAGCGTGGCATCGTGTGAGCCGAATAGGACCTTGCCATCGGCGAAGTTGGCCCCGCCGGTAATCTCGCCGGTGGTCTCGAAGTTCCACAGTTTCTTGCCCGTGGCGGCATCGACGCAGTAAAACATGCCTTCTTCATCGCCGACGTAAATGCGGCCCTTGTAGTAGCTCGGCGGGGCTTTGATCGGGCCGAGCTTGGACTTCCATTTGAGCTTGCCGGTATCGAGATCGAAGGCATGCAGATGGTCGTCGAAGCAGCCAACGTAGACGACGCCGTCCACGATGGCCGCGGTGGACTCGATGCCTTTCTTGAGATCGACCTTCCAGCGAACTTCGAGCTTAAGGGGCAACGTGCCTCGGGCGACGCCGGTCTGCAACGCATCGCCGCGGAAGAGAGGCCAATCGGCGTCCTTGGCAGGCTGTGCGTGAACGATCGCAGTTGGCATAAGCATGAGCGACATGCAGATTGCTAGGTCGAGGATTGGCCGAGCCATGTTTCGTCTCCGTAATGCAAGGTGGGCGTGTCACTTCATATTATATGGTAGCGGAAACGTCCGTGGGGCAGGCATTCCAGCCTGCCGTATTTTGCCCATCATAGACAAGCCTCGGCAGGCTAGAAAGCCTGCCTCACGGACCACGGACGAAATTCAATGATGCGAATCTACCTGCTTCGCCACGCCGAGTCGGCAACGCCTAACGTTTTCCACGGTGCCGAATCGGATGTGGAACTCAGCGCCAAGGGCCGTAGGCAGGCCGAGCTAGTCGCGGACACGTTGGCGCCGCTGCAGCCGGATGCCGTCGTAAGTTCCGGGATGCGTCGCGCGATCGACACGGCAACGCCGTTGGCCGCTCGCCTTGGCATGACGTTACAGATCGAGCCGGCGTTGCATGAACGCAAAGTCGCGGGCCTGAGCGGCATGCCTCATGACGCGATGGACAACATCTGGGCTGAGACGGTCAAACGCTGGACAGTCGGCGAGACGAGCTTCACGCACGAGGGCGCGGAATCGTTCGATGCCATTCGTGATCGAATCGTTCCCGCCTGGCAGCGATTGGCAGAGCAGCATGTAGGCCGCACGGTCGTCATCGTCGCCCATGGCATTGTGTGCCGGGTGTTGCTGTTGAGCATCTTGCCGGGATGGACTGTCGCGGATTGGGAGAAGCTGGGACCGATCCGCAATATCGCCATCAACGAGCTGACGTGGGATGGCGAGGCTTGGATCGCGGAGCGTTTGAACGATGTGCCGGGGGCCATAGGAACGTGATGTAACATGGCCAAGGTGGTTATCCCAAAAAGTATGGCCATCTTGACCACCTTCGATTCGTCCTTGGTCCGTGGGGCAGGCTTTCTACTGCTACACGTCACAGTTGATGTATCATGGGACGATGATTTTGCCCAGTTTGACATTTCCCGGGTTTGGATGGCGGTGGTGCGGACAGAACCGGATGGAGCGGGTTGGGGCCAGAGGCTTGCCAGTGTAGGTCCAGTCAAACGGGTG
>SIAQ01000169.1 GCA_009697105.1 Gemmataceae bacterium
AGCGGCATGCGCTGGGGAGAGGCAGGCACCGATGAGATGTGTCAACTGCGTGCCCTCTACCGCAGCGAACCGGCCCAATGGGAGCTTTTCTGAGCGCGAAAAACCAGATAGTGAACATGCGCTCCACCAACTAACAAGACGCCCACACGGTTCAACGGCATCGTTCGATTGTTTCTTGTCCTCTACCATATTCTTTCCTAATATCATGTTCGTGCTGCAATAACGCAAGTCGTTTTACACAATTAATGACTTTTATCGATCCTCCTCCAACGACAAGGACCCCTCCCCAATGGCAAAACAACCTCTCAACATCGGCATGGTCGGCTATGGCTTCATGGGCCGGGCGCATACCAATGCTTATAAGCAAGTCAGCCAATTCTTCGATCTGCAGCGGACGCCCGTGCTCAAGGCCGCATGCGCGCGCGACGCCGACAAGGTCAAGGCGTTCGCCGACAACTGGGGCTACGAATCGACCGAGACCGATTGGCGAAAGCTGCTCGACCGCAAGGACATCGACTGCATCGATATCTGCACGCCGAACAATTCGCACGCCGAGATCGCCATCGCGGCGGCGCAAGCGGGCAAGATGATCCTGTGCGAAAAGCCGCTCGCGATGAATGGCCCCGAAGGCCTCAAGATGGTCGAGGCCGTGGAAAAAGCGAAAGTGCCGAACATGGTCTGGTACAACTATCGCCGCGTGCCTGCGTGCAGCTTGGCGAAACAGCTCATCGACGAAGGCCGGCTTGGCAAAATCTTCCACTACCGCGCGAACTTCCTGCAAGACTGGACGATCTCTGCGGAGTTGCCTCAAGGCGGCGCCGGTCTGTGGCGACTCGACGCCGCCGCCGCCGGCTCGGGCGTGACGGGCGACTTGCTCGCACATTGCATCGACACCGCGATGTGGCTCAACGGCGGCATCAGCGACGTCTCCGCCATGACCGAGACGTTCATCAAAGAACGCACTCACACCCTTACCGGCAAGGTCGAGAAAGTCACCATCGACGATGCCTGCGCTTTCCTCTGCCATTTCCAAAACGGCAGCCTCGGCCTCTTCGAATCAACCCGCTACGCCCGTGGTCACAAGGCCCTCTACACCTTCGAGATCAACGGCGAAAAAGCATCGATCAAGTGGGACCTGCACGACCTGCAACGCCTCGAATACTTCGACCACGGCGATGCGAGCCGAGTGCGCGGTTGGCACAGTATCCACGTCACCGACGGCGATCATCCCTACATGGGCAAATGGTGGGTCCCCGGCCTGGCCGTCGGCTACGACACGAGTTTCACGCATCAGGTGGCAGACTTCATCGAATCCCTGTCGACCGGCAAACCCGCCCAGCCCGACTTCCGTAACGCCTACCAGACGCAACTCGTGCTCGACGCGGTGTTGGATTCGGCGAAGGCGCGACAATGGCGAGAAGTGAAGTAATCCCCAAGCCCGCAGGCGACGAAGGAACCTGCGCATCGACATGGCAATGGTGCTCCCCGACGTACTGCGCTGACTTTTTCAGCGGTCTCCGGGAGGCTGAAACGAGATCGGGAAGTTATTTCGCCGGTTGTCTTAAACACGTATAATGACGTAGGAACTGGCGAAATAGCAAATCTGAGCATCTCCCATGAAGCGAATTGTCGTTATTGGTCTCACCATCGTGTCCGTTATCTGTGCGGCGGGCGGGGCGTGGTATTTTTTGTCAAACGAAAACCGCACGCTGAAATTGTTCGGCATCGTCGAAATTCAAGAAGTTCGGCTTGGTTCAAAGCTCGGCGGGCGCGTATGCGAGATTCTGGTACAGGAGGGCGCCTCCGTCTCCGCTGGTGAGCGTTTGGTTGTTTTCGAAGTCCCGGAGCTACGGAATCAGCGCGTGCAAATGCAGGCCAAACTGCTCGCCGCCGAGGCGGAGTGGTTGCGCATTTTGGCGGGCGCTCGTCAAGAGGAGAAGGACGCGGCGATTGCAACCGCCGCCGCCGCCAAGGCACGCTGGGAGCGCGTCAAATTTGGCTGGCGGAAGGAAGAGATCGCTCAGATCGAATATGACCACAAGTCTGCCGAGGCCGACCACAACCAGGCATTGAAAGAATGGGAGCGTGTCGCACCGTTATACCGCATGAAGTCGGTCTCGCCCACCGAATACGAATCGGCCCTGGCATTTCGGGATCGCGCCAAGGGCCGTGTCGATTCCGCGCGGGCCAAGCTCGATATGGTGCGCCAGGGATCGCGCGAAGAGGACAAAAGCGAAGCCGAGGCCGAATGGAATCGCGTCAAGGCCAAGGAGACTGAACTGCTCAACGGCTCTCGCTGGGAAGACATCCAGCTTGCCCAGGCACGCGTCGATGAAATTCATGCGAAGATCGCCGAGATCGATATCAACATCAAGGAAGCGACCGTCGTCGTGCCCACGAATCTCGGCAAAGCCGTCGTCGAAGTGGTGGCGGTTCGTCCGGGCGATCTGGTGGCTCCCAACCAACCCGTGGTTCGCGTCTTGCAAGCGGACGATCTGTGGGTCAAGATATTCGTCCCGGAAACTGTGTACGGGCAGCTCATGTTGAACAAGAAGGTAATGGTCACCATCGACTCGCACCCCGGAACTGTGCTTGAAGGTGAAGTACAACAGCGTGCCAACATCAGCGAGTTCACGTCGCGAAACGTGCAGAGCATCGACGAACGCAGGCACCAGGTCTTCGCCGTCAAGATTCGCGTAACCGACCGAAAAGGCGTTCTCAACGCCGGCATGGCCGCCGAGGTGACGGTGCCGTTGGATTGATGATTCAAGAGGCCGCGATTACCGTAGCCATCACGCTCCGCGTGATGGAGTTTCATTGGATCGGCAGAAAACGACTCGAATTTCGAGGACCATTACCGTAGCCATCACGCTCCGCGTGATGGCTACGGTAATGGCAGCGATTTCTGTCGATCGCGCCAGTATTGAATAATGACTGCAACACCGCATGCTGCCACCCACCATTGACGCTCGAGACGTGACCATTCGATTCGGCAGCCTCACGGCCGTCAATCGCGTCAGTCTCACGGTTGCGCCTGGCGAAGTGTTCGGCTTGCTGGGACCGAACGGGTCGGGCAAGACGACTCTGATTCGCGGCCTCTGCGGCCTGGTCCCGCTCGCGGAAGGCAAGGCGATAGTGCTCGGCCGCGATGTCGCCACGGAGTCCGAACGGGTGCGGGCGCAGATCGGCTACATGTCTCAGAAGTTTTCCTTATACGAAGATTTGACTACACGAGAGAATATCGAATTTTATTCGGGCATCTACGGCCTATCGCCCGCCGAGGCCAAGGCACGCTCGGAAGAATTGATGGAGCTTACCGGTGTCGCGCCGTATCTCGATCAGTACGCAGGCCGGCTGTCGGGCGGCTGGAAGCAACGCCTTGCGCTCGTCTGTGCATTGCTGCATCGTCCGCGGTTGATCTTTCTGGACGAACCGACCGCAGGTATCGATCCCGTCGCGCGGCGAGATTTGTGGGACTTACTATTTCGCTTGGCGGCTGAGGGCATTTCGCTCGTAATCACAACGCATTACATGGACGAAGCGGAGCGTTGCGCCCGAGTCGGATACATCTATCTCTCCAATCTACTGGTGCTGGGCACTCCCCATGAACTTAAACAAATGCCGGGCGTGACGCCGCCTGGTGCGCGCTGGTTGGAGATATACAACGCCGATTCCGCGAATCTCCTCTTGCGGCTGCGTTCCCTTCCAGGCGTGTTGCAAGCGACAATCTTCGGACAGTCGATTCATGCACTGGTGCGTGAGGGTTGCAGGAATGCGGACCTTGGGTTAAGCCAGGCAAGAGTGGTTGAAACGGAACCGTCACTCGAAGACGTGTTCGTGACAATTTCACGTATGCAGACCGAAAAAAAATGACAGTTCTCGCCCATCGCCACTCCAGCATTCACCACAGAGGCACAGAGACTCACAGAGGCACAGAGAGAATGCGAAGAATTGGGAGTCGCGGTATTACTCGTAATTGTTGATCACAATCGACTTTTCATAGAGAGAAGTTATACATTTTTCTGTTGCTTTTCTCTGTGCCTCTGTGGTGAATTTCCTGGTGGTGATCAGCGAGTAGTGTCAAAAAATCGGGGTGATCGATGCTAGGTGAATTTTCACATCAACGGATGGTCGCGGTCGCGCGGAAGGAATTTCTGCACATCATTCGCGATCCGGCGACGCTGTTCTTTGCGCTGTTCATTCCGGTGCTTGAACTGTTCATGCTCGGCTATGCAATCGACACCAATGTACGCTTTGTCGCCACGGTCGTGTTTAATCAGTGCCGAACCGAGGAAAGCAAGCGTATGATCCGCATGTTTGAGAACTCGAAAGACTTTCGCGTTATCAAGGAAGTCTACTCGGACGCGGAGATGAACAGCATGATCGTGTCGGGCAAGGCTCAAGTGGCGATCAAGATTCCCGAGGATTTTTCGCGGCAGATCGAGGCCAAACGCTCGGCGCAAATCCTTGTGCTCGTCGATGGCTCGCATTCGAGTGTCGCCGGCGTCGCGCTCAACGTCTCCAACGCCATCGCCCTGCAGGAGTCGTTGAAGCAGTACTTTTCCGAACGCACGATGCTGATCGAATCGCGGCCACGCATCCTGTTCAATCCCGACACGCGCTCAGCGAATTTCTTCATCCCAGGGCTGATGGTCGTCATGTGCCAAATGATGGCGATCATGTTGTCGGCCAACGCCATCGTGCGCGAGAAAGAGAAGGGTACGCTGGAGCAGCTTTTCATGACGCCGGTGCGAGCGAGCGAATTGATTCTCGGCAAGCTGATTCCGTACCTGGTGCTGACGCTGGTTGAATTTGGCACGATCTTGTTCTTGATGTGGTCCGTGTTTCAGGTGCCGATTCATGGCTACGTTTCGACACTGGTGGGCTTGACGTTTCCGTTTACGTTGGCGTTCTTGGGCATGGGGCTGTACATCTCGACGCGGGTGGACACACGCGAGGCGGCGGGGCAGATGGCGATGGGCACGATGATGCCGTCGATCTTTCTGTCGGGCTACATATTCCCGCTCGATTCGATGCCGACGTTTTTCTGGTACGTCGCGTTCATCTTCCCGACGACCTGGCTCATCGATGCGGCTCGCGGCGTGATCCTGCGAGGCGCGGGTTGGTCGGAACTGTGGCTCCACGCTGTCGTGCTGTGGGGCATGGGCATCGCATCGTTTGCGCTGGCGGCGGCCAAATTCCGCAAACGGCTGTCGTGATTATTGGCGCGTTATCCGCTTGCCGTTTCACACGTTCGCATCGACAATACGATGATACCGTCGATGGGTGGGTTTGTCGTTTTTCCGAGCCACGACCGTAAGGGAGCGGCCGATAGCATGCCGTGCGTTCGTTGTCGGCCGCTCCCTTACGGTCGCAGCTCGGAAAAAAAAATTATTCGTCCGAAAATGCGACATTCCCAACCATGCGAAGTAATAGTAATTTCCGATTGTTATATTCCGCTTACGGTTTAGCGCTCAGAATGTCCTTTGCGAGCGCTAAGCCGCAAGCGGAATATTGGAGGATCACGCATGAAGACCGGCATGAATCTATTGCTCTGGACCACGCACGTCACCGATTCGCTTTTTCCTTTGCTTGGCAAACTCAAGGCAACAGGGTATGATGGCGTTGAAATCCCTCTCTTCGAGGGCGATGCGGCTCATTACAAAACGATAGCCGCGGAGTTAAAGAAACAGGGGCTCGGCTGCACCACTGTCACCGTCGTCGGGCCGGACGCCAACCCGATCAGCCCCGATGCGGCGATTCGCAAGGCAGCGGTTGAACGGCATCGCTGGGCAATCGAAATGACAGCAATACTTGGCGGCGAGAACCTGTGCGGCCCGTACCATTCGCCGCTGGCTGAGTTCTCCGGCGAGCCGCCCACCGAAGATGAACGCCAACGCTGTGTCGAAGTCATGCAACAATCGGCAGAAATTGCGAAGCAACACAAGGTTAATCTGTGTATAGAATACCTTAACAGGTTCGAGTGTTATTTCCTCACGACTGCGGCTCAGGCGAAAGATTTGGTTCAGCGAGTGAACCATCCAAGTTTTAGAACGATGTACGATACGTTCCACGCGAATATCGAGGAAAAGAACGCCGCCCAGACGATCAAAGCGTTGAATCCGCATTTTGGCCACGTGCATATCAGCGAAAGCGATCGTGGCACGCCGGGCACGGGCATGGTCCACTGGGATGAGACGTTCAAGGCCTTGCGCGAGGTAAAATACGATGGCTGGCTGGTCATCGAAGCGTTCGGTCGGGCGCTACCCGCGTTGGCGGCGGCGACGAAGGTTTGGCGCGATCTGTTCCCGACCTCAGATGAGGTTTACACAAAAGGCTTCACGTTCATGAAAGAAAAATGGGCCAAGTTTGCGTGAGCATGGCCCGATCGTCCGAGCCTGCGCGCCAGCGAAGGGCAGCAAACGGCCCCTCGCTGGCGCGCAGGCTCAGACATAATAAAGACAACCGGAGGACACGATCATGGCACAGAAGGTGGTCCTCATCTGTGATCCCGGTATCGATGGTGCCTTCGCCATCGCCATCGCGCTGTGCGATCCGCAACTAGATGTCGTAGGCATACTCGCCACGCCAGGCAACGTCGATGCCGACCGCGCGACCAAAAACGTGCGGATCGTGCTCGACCAAATCGACCCGCCGCGCTGGCCTCGCCTCGGCGCGGGCCCGAACGTACAATACGAAGTCGATGGACGAAGCCTGCACAGCCCGGGAGGATTGGGCAACACCGATTTCCCCTGCGTGTCGTTGCATCATCTCCCGCCGAGCGAAAAGCTGCTCGTCGAACTCGCTCGCCAACACCCTAATGAGTTGACGGTGATCTGCATGGGGCCGGCAACAGTGCTGGCCCGAGCCTTGGATATTTGCGCCGATTTGCCACATTTGCTCAAACGAATCGTATTGGTTGGTGGGGCGATGAACGAACCGGGCAACGCCGGACCTGTAAGCGAGTTCCATTTCTTCTGCGATCCCGTGGCTGCCCGTCGTGCTTTGCATTGTGAAATGCCCGTCATGCTGGTGCCGCTCGATATGATGCGACAGGTGCTGTACTCACCCTCGGAACTCCTGGCGGCGGATACGGCACTTTCGCCTGTGTTTCATTTTCTCAGGCAAATCACTCCGTACGGGATTGCGGCGACTTCGTCGCGCTATGGCATTGAAGGGTTTCATTTGAAAGATATCCTGGGAATCGCGGCAGTGGCACTTCCGGAGGCGGCCACGACGAAGATGATGTCGGTAGATGTCGAGACCCAAGGCGATCTTACCCGTGGCATGACGGTGTTCGACAAACGAACGTGGCACGCCGCGACGCCGAATGTCAGCGTGCTACTGGAGATGAATCACAAGGCGATTCGGCAATACGTGAAGCGTACGATTGGCTATTGATGTGAAGATGCCTACAAATCCATGGTGAAGCGTGTGGAGCCGAAAGGCAAATTGTGGCGGCCAACCCAAAAGAGTAGGTGGTAAGTCATCTAATTTACAATTGGAATTAATTGTTGCCTTGCAACCATTCGGTTTGTAAAAATAAAAAACTCTTCAATCGAGCGTGAGGCCCGAGGAAGTGTGGGCGTCTTGTTAGTTGGTGGAGCGCATGTTCACTATCTGGTTTTTCGCGCCCAGAAAAGCTCCCATTGGGCCGGTTCGCTGCGGTAGAGGGCACGCAGTTGACACATCTCATCGGTGCCTGCCTCTCCCCAGCGCATGCCGCTCAGTTTTAGTCTTTGTCCTACCACGGTCTTGCAGGCGGACTCCATCGCGCCCGAGCC
>SIAQ01000042.1 GCA_009697105.1 Gemmataceae bacterium
AGCAGGCTGGCCGCCTCCTGTTCAGTGGTGACCGTTTTGGCAGCTTGTTGCGACTGTGTTGGACTCATGGACATGGTACCTTTCGTTAGATTGGCGGCATCGCCTTGGCCGTTATCGCGCCGGACGGAAACTCGATTGTTTACGTTTAGCGCACGTTGGATGTTTCGACGGCACGATTTCCCGCGAGCGCTAAACGTTAACAGGCATACTACTTCTTCCCTGGTTTGGGTGCATCGGGCGATTCGAGTCCGAGGTCTAGGTCGCGATCGAGCTGGTTCAGGACGCCCGCATCGCGAACCAGCACACGCATCAAGTCAGGCAATGGCAGGCGGGCCAACTTGACGGCACGCTGCACGAGATACGCAATGGGGCTGTGCGGCTCCATCTGGAGCAGCAAGGCCGAGGCATCTGCCAGCCGGGATAGCACATCTTCTCGGGTCACCGGACGCGCCATCATTTGCACGGCGGCGGGTTGAGCCGCTGGCGTTCCGGTTTCAGGCGCTGGGCTACTGGTGTCTTGCGTGGACACGGGTGCCGGACCTTTCCGTTTGAGGATATGCTGGGCCAGTTCTTGGCAATCGAGCAGCGCCTTTCGAACTTGGGTCAACCCCGGTGCCGCCTCGCCCATTTTTGAACCTAGCACGTCTACCAGTTCTGTCAACTCCTGGATGCTTTCGCCAATATCATTGAAAGCGGCTTGGCAATATTCACGCGAGGTAGCGGTCACGGCCTGATCGAAATCGGCTGCGGTGACGGCGCCTTTCGATTCTTGAATGTCCTTCCAATGCTGCCAACCGTAACGATTCTTGGTGTCGTCATCGCCGCCCTTGCCGCCGGGCCTTGTCAATGGCGTCATGCGCAGCGTGTTCGGGAATCGCGCCCCGCGAATTTCGTCATCGAGCCAAACGAACGAAGCGCCTCGCGCTTCGACATCGCCGTCTTCGATGATCGGATACATCCGATCCCAACATTCCTGCGCCAGGCGGCGCATGAGCTTCAATCCGTCGCGTAATCCGGCGAAGCCGTGGCGTTTGACCAGTGCTTCCGTTAAGCGGGCGCTCAAAAGCGAATCTTTACTTTTTCGTGCCAGGGTGTCTTGCGTGAGTTGTTCGATCCCGGACCAATCCGCCGACTGAGGCTGTTCCGGTCGCCGCGGATCATTGGGGGCGAATTGATTGGGGTTGACTTCCTTGCGTGAGTCGTCCAATTTTTTTCGCACGTCAAATGGCAAAGGTTGGCCCGCGGGGTCGGCGCCCGCGATCGGAGCCAAGAGAGTGTCGAAATCGAGAATCGGAGGTGACGCCATGTTTCACGTGCGGAATACGACGCTTCTGGGTTGCCAAATCGCAAATCCAACAATCGAGCAACCGGAGCGTCAACTCACCTGAACAACTACATGTAGGATAGAGCAGGCGGACAACAAAAGCAACGGTGAATACCCAACAAAGCGATGGCTGGGTGGTTCGTCCAACCTCGCCGTCAGCGGCATGCCGATGCGGTGGAATTCGTGAAGATCGTCGGGCGAGCGGCGTCGATTTCGCCAATCCAGCCTGGCCTTCCCAGGGGCCAAACGGAGCCGAGCGGCCCGGTCTCGGACGGATCGATCGGCGGGCCGAGGTCCTGGCTGGTGCCGTGGGCGAGCCGTTGCAGATTGTCAAAGTCCGAAATCAGGGCAGCCACGACGAGGCCAAGCGTAAAGCCATCGGCATTGGCGGCGAGCACACGACCTGCGCCGAACGCCGCCGCCACGACGTCGACGATGGCGGCTTCGCTTGGATTGCTGACGTAGGCTTCCGCATAGCCGGCGGCCTCGGCGGCACGTACCGCGGCGTATCCGGCGAAACGCGTGAACATGCACGTTTCGTCTGCCACGACGCTCGCTGATGCCGCCGCTATCGCGGCCTGACCTGGCCTGGGTTCCAAGTCTTGGCAAAACGCCACGGCGGCGGTGATGGCGCCATCCACGGCCGCCAGCTGTTCGTCTCGGCGAGGCGCGTCGCCCGCAAGTTCGAAACACGGACGGATACGTTGAGCGCAACGCACGGCGAACACGACGTTCGCACGCAATGTTAACTGAGCCAAATCGCTCAGACCGATCGATCGAGGCGGATCGCTGTTCATGGCAGTGTCCTCATCGGCTATCGTGAATCATCCAGGCGTCTGCCCACCGCCCGTCGGTGGCGGAGCTGGTGGCAGCACGGGTGGTGCACTAGCCGTGGGTGCTGGCGGTTTCGGCGCGGGGGGGGCAGCGCTCGGCGGGGCCGGTGGCCCACCAGCAGGCGCGGGCGGTCTTGGTGCTGGCGCTGCGCCGGCAGGTGCGGGTGGCCTCGGTACGGGGGCAGCATCCGGCGGAGCCGGTATTGCGGTGGCGCCCGGTGGCGCAGGCGGCCTCGGTACTGCGGTGGCGCCCGGTGGCGCAGGCGGCCTCGGTACTGCGGTGGCGCCCGGTGGCGCAGGCGGCCTCGGTACTGCGGTGACGCCCGGTGGTGCTGGAAGCATCGGCGCCGGTGGTTTCGCGGCCTGAACAGGCGCCGGAACAGGTGGTTTCGTTACAGCGGCGACCGGCGATTTGCCCGTCTGTTTGTCAATCAACTGGCCCACTGCGGCGGCCTTCTCCTGATTCCCCAGAATGCCTTCGAGCAACTCGCCCAGCTTATCGTTTCCTTCCATGCGGCTTAGAAGTTGCGTCAACTCCTGACGCATTTCCAGCAGTTGCTTCAGCGGCTCAATCTGCTCGGCCACGCGGGCGGGTTCAAAGTCGTCGATATGCTTGAAGTTCAATTCAACGGCTAATTTGCTGCCGGGTTCCGTCAATTTGTTGGGAACCTGCAATGCGAGCCGAGCACCGGAACGAGCCAATACCTCGTTGAAATTGTCGCGATCGATGTAGACAGCCTTGCGGTCCTTGAGGCCCGCCAGCGGTTGCTTCGGCTGCCCTGACAAGTCGGCGAGGACGCCGACCACGAACGGCAACTCGGTTTTCTTCAACGCCCCGCCGGTCTCCACATCATAGGTAATATGCACCCGAGGGCGTCGCACCCGATCGAGTTTATGTTGCAAGCTCTCTACCATAAACCACTCTCCCGTTTGGAAACGATCTCATTGCCAACACGCTGCCAGAGATGCTCCGCAAATTATACTCCGCGCGGCCAGGAATGGCACGCGCGAGTGAGTGAATTTTCGTGTTCTCGTTGCCATCACGCGGGGTGTGACGGCAACGACAATCGGCACGGACTGACCGATCACTCCAACGCCTTCAGCATCGCAGCCAGATCCGGGTCCATCTCTTCCTCAACTGGAAGTGGCTCCGGCGCGGCCGGGGCGGCAGGTGCGGCAGGCGGCGGAGCAGCAGCGACGGGCGCCCGTATCGATTGCGGCGGCGGGGCAGCCAGCTGCGGCAAAAGCACACTTGGTTGAAGCGTTGGCCTCGCCGGCGGTGGTGGCGAAGTCACCAGGCTCACCTTCGGTGTCGATGGTGCCGCTGGCCTCGGCGCCACCGGTGCGATACCCGGCTGACTCCAATGACCTCGCAATTCGCTCGCCGGTTGACCCTGCGGCGGCTGAGCGAGTGACCCAAAGCGCAACAATTGCAACGCTCCCTTGCCGCGCACACTCAAGAAAGACATCAGACCACGCTTGGTGAGCTGCTCGGTAATGGGCCGGTCCAACCACGCCTCGGCCAGCGTGACTTCCTCTTCGCCGTCTTGCATCGTAACGTGAATCGGCAAATCTTCGACGTCAAGAACCACACCTGGCTTGCTCGCCCAACCCGTTTTTTGAAAGCCGTGGGCCAACAACGCGGCACATGCAAACGCGGGGTTGCCCCAAAGATATTGGCTACGATCCGGCGGCGAGGACAGCTCCTCAAACGCAAAGCGATCGATCGATCGCGTGTTCTCGCCATACGGCTGGCGGAGCAAAAATCGCGGCACCGGCACGCCCAGCATCGACGCCTCCGGAAGCTGACGCAGCGCCTGCCACGCAGCCGAGTCGTCTGGACTTAACGCATAGGTCGCATCGAGCACCTGCGGACCGACCGTGGTCAGGAACGGGGCGTTCGCGCGACCGGCGATCTTTGCCAGTCGGCCAAGTATCTCGATATACGGCGCGGACAGGTAGAACGTGTAATTACCCACAATCGCCGCCAAGGGGTTTCCCTGTGGCCCGCGAATGCTCTTCTCGATCAGCAAGTGATTGAGCGCGCTGTTCGCTACATTCTCATGCGTCTTGATGTCGCCCCACATTTCCTCGAACGACACATCCGCCAATAATACTTCGACCTTGCCCTTCGCTGCCCGGCCTATCAACCAATCGAGTCCGCGCCAGGCCGATTCGAGGGCCTGAAAGTCTGCATGATGCAGCAGCGGATTCAGCAGTGCGGATTTTTCGTCGGCATCAAAGGCGTTAGCTATTTGAGCTACACGGTCATGAATCTGGTCGGGGTGAAAATCGTCCAGCGACGCAAACGGCAGAGCGATAAGCTCGCCACGCGCGCCAATTGGCAGATGCAGGCACACACCCAATTTCGCCATCCACTCGTCGAGATTCTCGCGGGTGACACGAATCAGCCGGCGCGCGGCAATATCCTTGGAAAGCCCCGTCATGCCGCGATTCTGGCGTCCGGTATAGTCAGCCAGGACGACAATGCGAAACGGCGCGTCGGGCTTGGCAGGCTCGATTGGCACGCCGGGGATTTGCAATGTTCCAAATGAAATTTTTTCGGCCATCGCTTCAACTCCGCATGCGATACCCTGCGAGCGGTTGAGATTGTCGCATTTCAGAGCCTGAGCGTCAGCGAAGGGCCGCGTTGTGCCCTTCGCTGGCGCTCAGGCTCTGACCAGACAGACGCATCCGCAAACCTGCCGCTTACACGGCTACGCTAGCCAATATCCACTTCAACCGACGAGGACAGCCGGGAATCCCACGGTAATCACGCCGCCATGCACGGTTGGATCGCCCATGCGTGCCGCGGGCAAGCCGCCGAACATCGTTGTCGCCCCACCTGGAAGGATGACATCGGGCGGCCCGACGCACGTCACCATATCCGTAGCGCGAGCCACGGGCATGCCGCCGATCAACACCGTCGGACATCCTGGAGGCAGAATCGGCCCGCCGACGTGCGGCACGAGAACCGTGACCATCGGACACAGGTGCAGATCGCCTACACGCGCTACAGGTTGACCCATGGGAATTCTCCAGAGCGTTCTTAGTCCGTAGTCCGTAGCCCTTGGTCAGTAACCTCGCGTTCGCAATGATCCACGGACTACGGACTAAGAACTAATAACTAAGAACTAAGGACTACTTCCACTTATTCTTCCCCGCCGCCACGTCGCTTCCTAGCGTCAAGAATTGGCGGAATTTCGGCTCGATCTTGGCGGCATCGGCGACGGCGGCGAGGACGATCGCGTTGCCAGCGGTTGTGGCAGACAGGCCCTCGGGCGCGAGCACGGCGGCATATTTCGCGGGGCCCATGCTGCCTTCGCTGAAGAAGATCGCTTCACACGTCAATCCCACCGGCGTGCCTACGCCGGCGACTTGGGCGGCGGCGTGCGCGGCTCGCCGTTTTTCATCGCTCGGGCTGGCGACCCACGCCTCCGCCGCCTGCTGGGCTGCCGCGACCGGGGCCGGGGGTGTCACGCCCTTTTCGGGACGACTGCAAAGGCACGCCCACCAGATCGTTTCGCGCTTCGGCATGCTATGAGCCTGAAAGCGCACGGCATCCGCGAAGTGCTTTTTCTCGATCAGCAAATCCAGGAATTGCTTCGGCTTCATGTCGGCACGAAGCAACGGAGCCGCCGCCGGCGTCAGCGGACATTTTTGGCAAATCTCCGCTGCCGTCTTCGCTTCTTTGGGTTTTGTTTCGGTGCTCATGTTATTCGTCCGTGGTCCTTAGTGATTCGCAAAGCCCAGGGGTGAGGTACTCCGAACCCCTGGGATGGACCCACCTCACAGGTTGACCCCAAGGGTTCGGAGTACCTCACCCTTGGGCTTGCATATCAATTAATCATCGTAATCCCGCCCTTGAGGGTTAACGTGCCGTCGCCGTTTACGGTCGTCATGGCTGATTTGAGATCGATGGTGGCTTGCCCCTCGATCTTGACCATGATTCCTTTGATGGTGATACCTTGCTGGTTGATTGTAATGCTGTTTCCGCCGACCGTCAATTCGATGGACTGGGCGGCCTCGGTGCTGCTCTTGCCCGCGCTGATTTTGGTGGTGTCGTTGCCGGTTTTTATGGTCGCGGAGCGGTCCTTGTGGATTTCGACGGTCTGACTGCCCTCAGCGGCGCTGGGGCCGCCGACTTTAAGCGTTTCATTGTTTTTTACGACTAAATTGAAGTCTTTCTGCGCCTGAATGAATAGCTCCTCCGATCCCGCCTTGTCTTCAAAGCGAAGCTCGTTGAACTGGTCAGCACCGCCGCCTGGGCTGCTTCGGCTTTTGAAGCCGCTCTGGGTCTTGCTGCCGGGCAGGCCATAGGTCGGCATCGTGTTGGCGTTGAAGACGCTGCCGATGATGATCGGTTGGTCCGGGTCTCCGTCCACGAACGCGACGATGACTTCTTGGCCAACGCGGGGAATGTTGATCATGCCGAATTGTTTGCCGGCCGCGCTCGTGGCAACTCGAACCCAGCATGAGCTGCTGGCGTTTTGTTGGTCTTCGCGGTCCCAGCGAAACTGCACCTTCACTCGGCCATATTTGTCGGGGAATATCTCTTCGCCCGGAGGACCGACGACGGTCGCCGTCTGCGTGCCTTGCACGCGAGTTTTTTGTGTCTTTCGTTGCGGACGGTACGGAAGCGCGAACGGGATGCAGCGAAAGGAGTTGGCATAGACAGGCACGGGTTCCTCCGATGTCGCCGGAGCGTAGGTGCCTTCGATACTGGCCTTATGTTCCACTTCGGTCAGGACGTAGTCTCCATTAGCATCGAAATGTTCGATGAGCGTAAACTTGTGGCCGGCGGTCAACAGGCGACAGTCGCTCTGCGCCTCGATGATCAACCCCGCGGCCGCCTCCTCCTGCATGCGAATGTGGACGGTTCGAATGTTGTCTTGATAGAGGTTCCTCAACTCGCCAGCCTGAGCCGATCCGCCCGAATCCACGCCGTCGAAACGCCGAGCGTAGCCGCCGGGGAAATCGTAGTTTTCCAGATTGGCATTGATGCCAAGGTTGAACTTGTGGCTCACCGTGCCCGACTGCACCGCGTCGGTGATCGGATCGTCGGCTTCGAGATTATCGTCGGGCAGCTCAAAGGAATGATCGCGCAGCGTATGCTTCCCGGTGCGGATCTCCTGGCTCTTGACCCATTTGTCAATGCGTTCGTCTTCGCGTGCGCCGGCGCCAACTTCTTCTTCGTACTTGATCGACGCCGGTCCTGGCACCGCGGGATGGCTTCCCGGCGTATTGGCCAAGACCATCTGATGACTACTCTCGGTGTGTTTGAAGAAGTAGTAAATGCCCTCTTCTTCCATCAGCCGGCTCGCGAAATCAAAGTCCGACTCACGGTGCTGAACACAGAAATTCCGTTTTGCAAAAGTGCCCTGGATTTCACTGACGAAGTCCATCCCATCGAACACTTCTTTGAGGATGTCTGGTATCGATTTTTGCTGAAACATTCGACTTCGGATGCTCTTGGTCAGCAACCAAATTTGAGGCACAAGTTCGGCTTCAAAGCGAATCATCGACGAACTCTGGTCCAGCCCTTTCACACGCTGCCCCTGACTGAATCGGCTGATGATGCCGTTGAAGTAACGCGGCGTATCGCCCGCGGTGAAGGTAACCGTCGCATTTTGGCCCAGAATCTTGTCGAACTTAACTTGCGTCGGGTCCGCGGCATACATCCCGAGCTTGAAACGGAATAGCTGAGAAATCGCTTCTTTGCCGGAGAACGTGTCGAGCAATAACACGTCCTGGCCAAGCGGCGTCGTTATCGCCATGAAGCGGCCATCTTGTGTTTGGGTAGGCATGCATCGCTCCTGTTGGGTGATTCACATTCGCTTCCCGATTTTGTATTTCCGCTTGCGGCTTAGCGCTCGGATGATCCCAAGTTGAGCGCAAAGCCGCAAGCGGAAACCGGCTAATCGAACGTTAGCTTTTTCAAATCGAGAATTGGGCAGTCGTCCTCGTCGATCAGAAAGACGCGCTGGCCAACGCCGCGCATTGGAGCGCCTGCACTGCCGCGCCATTCCGTCGCCCGGCCGAGCCGAATCTGATTGTCAGGATCAGCAGCAGACCCAGCGTATACAACCGGCAGATACACGTCGGCATCGGGGCCGTCGCGGACGATCATCTGGGCTCGCCGCCAAAGTAAGTCGCGCGGGCGCGTCCACTCGCCAAATTCCAGCGATTCGACTCGGCTAAAGGGAATCCAGTAATAGGCGCCCGAACTGCTCAAGACTTCGAAAAATGACGATGTCAGATCGTCGAGATCGCAAATATCTTCAAACGGCTTGCCGTTGCAGGTGCCCGCGAATTTCGGCCGCTGCTCATTTGCCTGCGCGAGCACACTGGTGGCTTCAGCGAACCTTCCATCCCGCACTAGAATCGCTGCCTCCAGGTGCAAACGCAAATCGGGCGTGATGTCTTTGTTGAGAAACTCCGGCAACCGGCCCCGCGTGAAGAACTCCTGCCGTGCTATCTCCGCGCGGATCAATTGCCGAAACAGGGTGATTTCGACCAGCGTTTCCGGATCGGGTTCGCCGGCGGCGTCGAGTTGGCGGTCTGCACGTTCCAGGTCGCCCGAAAGACAAAGCAACTCCGCCAGGAAACCACGCTTGGCGACATCGGCGGGACTCCGTTTTACGTCGTCCAATGCCGCGGTGACCGCCTCGCGCAGTCTGCCTTGCTGATAAGAATCGTGCGCGGTCATCGTTTGGTCCTTTCGCGGAAAGACTTGCTACTTCCGAGCCTGAGCGCCAGCGAAAGGCCAATGGTGCCCTTCGCTGGCGCTCAGGCTCGGAAGTAGCAGACCCGCTCGTCATACATAAGTGATATGGCCCATCTCCCGCGAAACCGGACAGCGTTTTTTCATTTCGTCAAAAGCGAAACGGTCACATCGAGTTCTTTCTTTTTCTGGTCTGGAACATTGATCGGCTGGCTCACGCCGACGAGGTTCTGCACACTCACGGCACACGCGACGGTGTACGTCCCCGGTTCGACGTTCTCGAATTCGAACGCACCTTTGTCGTTGGTCTTCGCGGTGCCTTTCACGTGCTTCTTATCGTCCAACAGGGTGACTTTCAGGCTGGGTTGGCCAAGCGATCCGCGTAATACCGTGCCTTTGATCGTAAATAGCTTCTTCGTCTCGCCACCGGACCTGAAAGTCAGCGTATCGCTGATCGTCGCCTTCACACCGGTCTGCGTGATGAATTGCACAGACAAATTAATCGGTTCGGCTTTCTCCTGTGGCGGAAGCGTGAACTTCCAGGCTTTCAATTTTGGATCGATAACGTTCTCTACAGCGAGGATATCATCGGCCTTGATCTCTTCCTTGTCATCCTTCGGCGCTTTTCCGCGGAAAACAGTCACCCGTGCGATCGGCGCTTGCGATGATTTGCGATCCTTGATGCTAGCACGAATCACCAAAGGCTCACCGGCGCTCGCTTCCTTGGGGAGGTCAAGTTTGAGACCTTCCGGGGCCGATTCGTCTAACGTCACCTGAGCGAAAATGCTTTTGATCTCTTTTTCGCGGTCGTCAGTTTCCATTCGCGCCACAAGCGGGCGTGATTCCTGGGCGACCGCCAGCTTTACTTTTTCTTTGTCCTTGATGACGTTGACGCGGATCTTGACCGTGCGGCTAAAGATATCACCCGTGTCAAACTGCGCCTGCCAATCGCGAACGTCAGCCTGGCAAACCAATTTCCCTTCCTTGGAAATACTCAGACTTACGTTTTGTTGGCGCAGTCCAACGAATTCCAAAAGGTCCGTACCCTGGGGGTCATCGGTATCGCCGGTCCGGTCCAGGCCGACGCGCACTTTGTAATCCGCGCTCAGCGGGCCGTCGATTTCCAGAGGCACCTCGAATTTGGCGTTGGGCCTGGCGTAGCGCGGGACGCTGACGCGCACGCGGATCTCGCCGGCGGGACGCGCCTCGATCGCCCCGCTGGCATTCTCCTTGATCGGGTAGGTAAACGCACGATCGTAGCCATCGACCTTCAAATACACATCACCCTCCGTGAGCATTCGCTCGAAAGCGATCTCATCGGCGGCCAGGGACAGCCTCTGATTGGGCCTGGTCAGGGTTTGCTTGAAGATGCCCTTTTTCGTCGGCCGAACGTCGGGGCCGAGAATCAACTGCACCGGCAGAAGATGCTGCCCGATAAAGGTCCGTCCTTCATTAGGCTCTACTTCGACACTTAGCGCATTTTCGCTGGGATTGAACTTGACCGTCGGCGAAAGATAGTCTTTCGGCTCACGAATAACGAGTTTCAGTTCACGCTTGATGAGGGCCAGGTTCTTGGCTTGAACGTGAATTTGAAGCGTAAAGGGCGGCGTACCGGTCAAGTCCAGTTTCTCCGGTGCGCCTTTGACCTTGTCGAACAATTGCAAGACCAATCCCTTGGCGTTTTCCGGGCTCGGTTCGAGCTTCGGTATCGTCGTCTCCGCAAGGACTCGCTGCTGGCCGTTCCCGACTTGCACGACCTTCACCGTCACATCGCCAAGCACTTCGCCGGCGTTGTTGCGGAGATCGAAACCGAGTTCAGTCGGCGTGTGGGGACGCAGATCAACCTCCCTGACCTCGGCACCCTTGTCCGTCGCGGCATTGTTGATGCTGATCACAATGATCTGAGGCGTTTGTGGGATCTTGGGTTGCCCCGACACCGATTGCACCATCCACGCCAAGGTGATGAGGCCGATCGAGAAAAGAAAGAAACCGCTCCGTCGATTGCTGTTCATCGAAATTCCTCACAAATCGGGGTCAGATAGGACATCAGCTACAAAATCGCTTCATGGTTGACGCCGCCGACAAAAGCACGAGCCGGAAGCGTAAGCGACGGATTTCTCCAGTCCGTCGCTTACGCTTCCGGCTCGTAAAGCGACTTTTGTCGGTGGCGTCATGGTTAACGATTACCGTAATAAACCATGATTCGCCACCGGATGCAAGAGGACTCCCGAATTATACTCCGCGCGAGCAGGATTGACGCTTGGTCCGACCCGCGTTGAATCTGCAGTTATTGGGCGGCGTCACGGTAGAATTCGCGGATTGCCTGGTCGCGCGGGTCATCCGCCTTTCGGTTGCGTGGACCGGCTTCGCGGCCTTCCAATTCGTATTGCCCCCGGAGCCATTGCAGGTGCTCATCGACTAGTGTCGTCTGCCATCGCCGCGTGGGGTCGTCGTCTTTCGCGCCGGGATCCCAGGGAGACGCAAAGCAGCTCAAAGCGTGGCCCCGCCGATCGGGAGTCGCCTCACGCAGGCGTTTAACAAGCCCTTCAGTGCCCCAGAGGTGGTGCAATATTTTTTCGCGCAACCCGCGGCCTGGAAGTTCTTTTCGGGTCGGCAGAAGAAACTCGGGACCGTCCGGTTCGATTCCGGTTAGGCGTAGCAGCGCTAGCGACATCTCGGCACGCACCGTGCCTGCGTTGCCCTCGCCCGTTTTCGCCACCAGTTGGTCGCTGGTCTCCGTGGCGTCATGGAGTTTCGCCGCCGCCTGCCGCACCTTCCTGGTCAAATCAGCGCGTTCGACGGCCTTAATTCGAGGGCTTTGCAGCAAGCCGCGTATTCGTCGTTGAGCCGTCGGCGTCTCAAAATCTTCGATGCTCTGGATGCGCACGCGGATCGATTTCGCAAGCTCGTCGAGATGCTGTTGCAGGTCGCGGCCATGCGTGTCGAGCTTCGCCTCAACAAGGGTTTGGGCATCCGGTGCAGCGGCGAGGTATTTTTGCAAGTAAATAGCCTCGTCGATCGCTTTGAACCAAAGCTGTTCGGCATACGGATCGGCGTCCCGACCGTCTCCGACAATGCGCAGATACGCCGGAAGGTCGGCCAACGCTCGATTCAATGCCAAACTGCCGGACTGCATCCCTTCGAGGGTCTTTCGTACTTTGTCATACACTTCGCCGCTCGCTTTCAGTTCGCGGATCGCCTCGGGCCAAATTGGCGGGCGCTCCCACAGCAGCTTGCCTTCGGCGACTCGGCGTTGCTTGTCGGCTGTTTCCAGTGACAGCGCAACCCACGGCAGAAGTTCCGGCTCCGCAGCGGAGGCGGCCAGGGCGGCTTCACGTTCGCGCATCGTTCGCCAAAGCACCTCGACGTTCGCCTTCTGAAACGTCTCGGGGAATTCATCCGTGGCGAATCGAACGAGTCGTTCGAGATAAATCACCTCGACAAACTGCTCTTTGCCGGTCAGCCCGGCGAGCACCGCGCGCGCCAACTTGAGATCGTTTTGCTTCAATTCCGCAAGCTGACTGACGGCATCGACGACGATCCAAACGTGTTGCGGGTAGTCGGCATTTTTGTCCTTGAGCAGCAGGCTCGTGATCTCTTCCAGTGCTTTCTTGACATCAACCGCCCTGCGAAAAGCATTGACCACGGACTTCGTCACGGCTGCGTTGTCTTTGACACCGACGACGGAAAGTAGCCGTGACGCCGGCGTCGGCACCGCCACCAGCTTGCCTATTTCGTCGAGCAAATTGCGGGTTTCCTGATCGAGCACCGCTTTCCCGGCGCCGCCACGCCAGCGCGACTCGTCACGCAATAGATTCGCTTCGAGTTGCAGGAAACGCCGCGGTGCCTGACGGAAGGCATCGCGATTCCATGCCTCGTCGTGTTTCTTCCAGGCATCCAAAATCGCTGCGGGATAAGCATCCGGCGCGGCAGGGGCCTTCTTCTCGGACGCCGTCCTACCCAGCGGAGCGACGATGAAATTGACACCTTTGCCGAACAATCGAGGCTTCTGCATGACACCGCGGTTATTTCGTGCCCAACGATCGACTCTAGGCTGTATGAACTCGACGAGTTCGCGAACGGAGATGCCGCCGCCCTTGTCGGCGTCGGCCTCGCCGAGAAGTCCTTGGTCGAGGTAATACGCAAAAACCGAGGAACGCAGCACCTCGGAAGTCAACGACGATTGCCCAGCCGAGCAAGGGCATAGCACGAGGAATGAGGGTTCGGATTTTTGCAGGTGGGCTTCGAGCGTTGCCGCGACGCGATCCGCATGAACACCCAGACGCGGATCGATTAACCCGTGCGCAAGGTCCAGAATGAGCAGCTTGTGCTTGGCTGGACATTTCTCGACCGCGTGCAGCACCTGTTCGACATTCAGCCAGGTGGCATCGCTGTCAGGCTCGGCATCGGCGGGCAGAAGATACACGGTCTCGTCACGTACCAAGGCGATTGCTGAAAGATGGATCACTAGCGGGTCGGTCGAGCGATCCTTTAGGCCGTTCAGTTCATTGAGCAATAGCTCTTTGCTTCGGGTGACGGCTTCTTTTTTCTTGCCGTCCTCGAAATGCTGCATGAGTAATTCGCTGTCGGCTCGTGCAAACGCCTGCAGCGGGAAATGTTTGTGATTGTGCTCGGCGACGTTAATCGTGAGGAAAGCCGGCGACACCGTCGGGAAATCAATGTACTGGATCAGCACGACGACCAAAGTCAGCAAGGCGGACAGCACAGCGGCGAAGATAAGGATTTTCTTGCGCTGCCGTGTGCCGCGTGTTTTCGCACTGTCCTTGGCGGCGTTGCCCTGCCAAGCTCGGCGTGCGGCGTCGGGTTCCTGGCCGGGTGCCTGAACCGGTTCCTGAGCGGAGGCTTGTGTGGGCATCTGCACGGGTAACTGCGCGGGACTGTCATTGTCACTTGCCATGGATGGCCTCGATGATCGCGTTGCGGAAGATATTGGGGATTGCGATCGACTCGCTCGGCGTGAACTCTACTTTGGCCTCGGCCTGGACGGCGGCTTCCTTGAATCGGGCAATGGGGATCACGACGATATCGACCTCCTCGAGCGCCACGGGTAGGTCATAGAAGCATGCCGTGCTTTTGCCTGCACGTTCATAAAACCGATGTTCGCTGCCGACGCGCTGGCGATCATTTTTCTCTTTCAGGCCGACGTACACCGGCTTGCCGTCAAGGTAGCGAGTGCGAATGACCAGGCAATCCTTTTGCATTTCGACAGGGCCTTTGGGCGTCATCACGCTGACGCGACGATTTTCCCAACGCATGCCCTCGATGAGGTCATCGGGGTGACTCGTGAACTTCTTGATATGGAAGCGTTTGTCGATTACCGGCTTCACGTTGTCGAGCAGATCCTCCCACGGTCGTGGCCAAAACCAGGCCGTCAGCTTGGGGTGGCCTGCGGGCCAATTGGCGACATCCACGACATAGCTTGGCGCAGGCACGACGACGTCGCTGCCCCATTCCACGGTTTGTTCGACCTTGTTGCCGGCCTGCGTTTCAACCTCTAGCCAAACGAAGCCCGGCGGGATTTGGCGAAGCTTGCCAAGATCGGACGTTTTCTCGAAACTGATGAGCTGGCTGCGCGAGTCGGTCCCAACAGGATGTTGATTATTCATGAGCGTGACGAGCCAATCACGCTTTTGCTGTTTCAAGGCGCTATTGCGCTCGACTTCCGGTTGGAGGCCAAGGATACCGCGCTCGAATAGGAATTTGTTCTCGGTGCGTTTGAGGATCGAGAAGATATTATGCCCCGGCGACATCCGCACGTCGGTCTCGGGCCCGGAGCTATCGCGAATGCTGGCCTGGTAGTCGTTACGCTCGAGCGCTGGCCGCCAGGCGAGGACGGCATCACTTTTGAAATTCACTTCTCGACCATCGTCAATACCTTTGGCGTCGATACCGTTGTGTTGCAGCCTCACACGCGGGCGAACGATGCGGTCTTGAATGACCTTGGCGAGCTTCGCTCCATCGGACTCAAAAATGACGTTCTCCTCACCGATAGGCCGAAACTGTTTTTTCGCGAACGGGTATTCCTCGTCGTCCTTATCGATGAAACAGACCAGAACCACGTCGGTATCTGGATGACGTTTCCGCATTTTCTCGAGTGCCGCCGCGACCTCGACCGTATTTCGATCTCGAGCAGCGGTGTTATTCGGCGCCTCACGATCAAACGAATAGTTATCCATCCCGTCCGTCAGGACAACGATGAGCTTCGGATTTTCGAATCGTGGCGGGAAGCCTTCGTCAAGGCTTTTGATGATAGCCTTGGTGATCGGCGAATAGTTGTTCAGCGATCGCGTTTCCAGATCGGCGATCAGGTTGTTCAGCCGACCTCTCTGCCAACGCTGATACGGCTTGCCTGACGGATTGTTCGGCGGTTCGACGAAGTTCGGCTCGGTGATCTTTCCGCCGAATACGCTAATACTGAGAAACGTTTCCTCCGGCAGCGTTTTGTCGAGCACCTGCCTGAGGGCCTTGAGCGCGTAGGAATAACGCGAATCCTCGCCCGGCCCGGCATCACGATCCTTGTCTTTCTTGGGATGCAATCGTCTCATGCTGCCCGAATTGTCGAGCACGATGTTGATCGCGCCGTAATCGACTTTATCCATCCGCACGGCAAAGCCAACCTTCTCGGGGCCTGGCGTGTGTCTCACAATCACGCTGGGCGGCGGGCGATCGACCGTGAGTTCCGTTTGTTTGTGCTGCCCTCGATACAATGCGTGGAACGTGACCGGCACTTTACCCCGCGCGACGAATTCCGTCTCGCTCAAAGTCACCGACGCTTCGTAGGGCGGAGGCCAATCGCGAAACGTCTCGCGGGTTTTCGACTTGCCGTTCGGCACTTCAAACCAGACCGTCGGCAGGCCCGCCGGCACGCCGGCCTCGGCGTTGACGGTGCATGTCAAAGGGTAGGAAATCTCCGAGGTCCAATATCGGCTGGCGGCGCCAGAGACGGTCAGGCCGGCGGGTACGAGTCGGCGCTTCAGATCGTCGCGCTCCTTGATCAATTTGGCATCTTTCGGTTCCAGAATCTTGGCGGCGCTGGCGAGGTAGGCCTGCGCCACCGGCACGAAATAGGTCGGCTCGTCCTTCGCGCCGGGATCGAACCAATGATCGTCCAACGTGCGCCGGGCCAGGCCGAGCAACAGGTGGTATGTTCGCAGGTGGCGTAGCCGTTTCGCTGGATTGATGCGCTCACGATGTGGATCGATCAACTGGTCCGCCTGGTAACCAAGCAGCACCCGGCTATGCTCGACTGCGGATTGCAGAGCGGACTCGTTCTCCGCATCGCCGAGATTGTCGACGGTTTTCCGAAACTGATCGAAGTAGAGCTCGCGGACTTTGTCATCGACGTTTCTCGGCTCAGCGCCCTGAATTTGGTCCTCGTAGGTCTTCAACGTGCCACGTAGAAGCTTGCGCTGAATTTCCACAGTGGCCTCGGGCTTTTCCGTTTGCGGTTCGCGGAATTTCCCGGAGTCAAGGTTGGTCGAGGTATCACGAAGTTTCACGAGCAGCGCGATGCGCAGTTCGACGTCTTTGTCGGTGGCTGCCATCGGTGGAGCACGCAGGACGCCGTCGAGGGCGTGCCAGTTTTTCTGCAAATCCGCGCCGAGGCCACGCAGGGTTTCGCTGAGCATGCGGACCTGATCACGGACGTAAGCCAAGTCGTCTTCAATCGCTTTCAACTTCGGCGGCGCTCCGTCGGCCCTGTCGATGAACTTCGTCAGCTTTGCAAGGCTCGCGCCAAGGGATTCCGCCTTGGTACGCAGCGTCTCGATCGTTGCTTTGCTTTGATTGTCCACGCCAGGCAGCGAGGCCAACGCCGTACCATAAAACGGCAGTTCGGCCGCGAGATCGTCGCGCAACGCTAACGCCTTGCGCAGCTGCCCGGCTTCTGCCAGGATCTTCACGTACCCGCTCTGCGCCTGGGTGAGTTTATCGCGGGCGGCGGCGGACTGCGACTTCGGATCGCCGAACAACCGATCCTCGCCTTCCCGCCGAATCGTGTCGATCGACTCCAGTTGCTTTTGCATCCGCTTGAATGTCGTCTCGGCATACAACTCGGACATGTCGGATTCACCCGCCAAGCCCAGCGCCGCCTCCTCGGCAAGCATGCGTACACGCAACGCTAGCTTGATGAGGTCCCGTTGTTTCGCCAATTCGGGATCGACGTCCTGAAGCATCTTCACGAAATGAACCTCGGCCGCCCGTTGAGGCACATCAAATTCCACCTGAATATTTTTCAGGTCATGGTGGATGCTTTCGTGATCGAAATCTTTGGTATTCAACTGCATGTTCAGCGTCATTCGACTGAGCCGCGACTGCCAATAGCGGCGCTCCAGGTCGGATTTGGCGGTGAAGGCTTTGAACGCTTTCGCGTTTGCTTTGAATTGCGTGAGCACGACCTGCAACTCTTTTGTGGTGAAATCGGCTTGCGGGCGGAAGCCGAGTACATGCGGTAGCGGAAAACTGTTGCCCAGGCACTCGAACGCCTTGTCCAGGCCCTTGTCCGTTTTGATTTCGTTTTCGAGGTGGTCGAGTTTCTTCTTCAGCGCGACAGCCTTCTGGGAAGGATCGCCAGCGCGCAGGAGTTGCTCGTAGCGCAGCAGCGTCTCTTGATACAGCCGCCAATAGTGCGGCGAATAGACTTGCGGCGCATAATGCTTCTTGAGCATCATCCATGCGTTCCAGGTCGATCTCAAGTCGTTGGGATTGAATTTCGCACCGGGGTTTGCCTGGATCGGCTCATCTTTCTTTGGGTCTGTTTTTTTGGTGTCGTCCTTTTGAAGGAGATCCGGGCTCTTCTTGACCGGCGGCTTGGCGATGCGCACTAACTCGGGATCCGACGCCCCGCCGATCCGAATCGGCACCTGCTCACGAGCGCGGTTGACCTTGGCCCATTCGTTCACATGTTTCTTGACGTAATCGAAAAGCCCGGAAACCGTGACGCTCTCGTCGGCCTCCTTGTCCTCGCCGCGCAGACCTTTGGAAACGTAGTCCGCGAAAATGCTCATGTGCCGTTCGTCTGACGACCACGACATCTGGCCGGGGCTTGTCGAACAGATCACCGTTAGGTTCTCCATTCCATTGATTTCGTCGGTGTACTTTTTTTGCAGACGGGCGACGAAATCGTTTTGCAGCATTCCGATTGGCCAATGTGACTGCGCATGGCAGACATCCAGGATGACCACGATGGCTTTTTCTTCGGATACGTCCTTCTTCAAGCTGCTTAACAGCGCCGAGAACGGCACGCGTGAGGCGAGAAAGTCCTCCGCCGACTTGATGTCAAGCGTGTCACGGAGCAGGTAGGCTTCGTTCTCATCGGCATACCCGTGCGCGGACACGTACAAAATCACCTGTTCCTTGGCGTCCCCGGCGTTGATGCGATGCGAGATTTCACGCCAGGTTTCTGACCAATCGGTCAACGCCACGGTTCGAGTGCGGCGAATGCCTGAACGCTGCGAGAAGAGATCGCGAAACCAGGACACGAGAGCGGTTTCTTCCTCGTCGGTGATGCTTTTCAGTATCTCGACGCCGCCGTTCCAGCCGTGGATATTGTGAGGCAGGAGAAGGTTGTGTTCATACCCGGAACCGATGACGACCAAACACGCAGGCCGGGTGCCTTTGATGTAGCTGAGCAGGATGCCGATGCCGATCGCCAAGCCGATGACGCAGGTCAGCACGATAGCCCGACGGCGAAAGCGGCGCGACGGCATTTTCGAGCCGGGTGTCTCCGCGCCTTTTGCCTTCCAGGAACGCGATTCCGTCGATTCGGAGGCCTTCGCATCCGCATTGCGCCAATCAGGCTTGCGAGCTTCGGGCATGGCATTCGCCTTCATCAATAGTCCGTGGTCCGTGGTCCGTAGTCCGTGGGCAAAAGACGGTGGTTTCTTCCACGGACTACGGACTACGAACCACGGGCGACGATAGCACAAAGAGCGAAAACTGCATGGCGACGTTGCGGCCGTCGACGCGGATGGTTAACCGACGCTGATTTTGGATGCTGCCAACGATCAGGTTTTCGTTGAGGCGTAGAGCGAGCGTGAGCGACTTTTTCAGGTTAAGCCATTCGGGGTCTTTAGTATCCTGGATTAGCCGAAAGTACATCTGTCCTGCCACTTTGGGAAGCTCTTGCGGCGGGAGTTCCTCGGCTTCAAAGCGAAGGCCGGCGGCGCCTTTACGGAACAATTCTTCGACGCGATCTGAGCTGCCGACCTTCATGTCAAGTTGGCCTGCATCGGCCAGCATGTTGACGCACTGCACCGGATCGAGTGTACTCTGCACGCCGATGTAAATCTGCGACGAGGCACTGAGCCAGGAGGGTTCCAAACCGACCTGCATCCGCCAGCCGGCGCCGATGAATTGGCGTTCCTTATATTCCGGTTCCACGACCAGGTTGAGCTGCGCATCCAGATGCTGTTTGATGAACGCAAAACAGGTTCCAAGATCGTCGTGGTCATATCTCGGAAACTCCGGCGGACGACGTGTCGCCCCGAAGATCGCCACTTGACCGACGATTCGGCTCAGCTCCAAAAATGCCGTCAGCGGATGGATGCCCGGCGACGAATGAAGAACTCCCAACACGCTGCTCGACTCGCTAAGCTGCTGCAACTGCTTGAGCACAAGCACGTCGCCTGGCATCTGCCGATCGAACGTGATCCCTTGCCTGGCGATATGCTCGGCAAGCCAATCGATTTTCTTGTCGAGCCTGTCCTGCAACGAACCCAGGATGCCGTCGGCCAACGGCTTCCAGGCATCGCAACTCATCAGCGGAGGAATGAACGAGACATCGTGCTGCAACCCACCGTCGGCGCGATCGGTCCGTTCTATCTGGGCGATCGGCAGAACCTGATAACCGGTTTGGTCTTGATTCCCCACCAAGATTTGGATGTTCAAGGCCCGCACAGCGATGGTTTGCGGGTCGCCGCCCGTGCTCTCGTCCTCAACCTCCATCGATTCCTGATAATAGCGAACCTTGGGATTGCGTTCGAGGGCGACGTTTGAGCGCCCGGCGAAAATCGCGGGCACGGCCAAATAGATGCGCAATACGCGCGACTTGTTCGACTGAAAATGGGTACGCAGATTCAACTCTGGCAGCACGCCGTCGCGCGGCAGGACGACCGGTGTGCCGTCACGCAGCCTGGCCTCCAGCGAACGAATCACGAGCCGATGGTTCGCCAGCGCCGTCGGGTCGATCTCGATGGAGCGCAGGCCCCAGTTGTAGTGCACGTCCCAATTGTGGTTACGACGCATTTGGTCAATGCAATAGCGATGCGCTGCCTGGAAATGCAGCGGACGCAAGAACATCTCGTTATGCCAATGCACCGCGCGTGAGGTCATGGATCAGTTCCCGACGTCGTTTATTGCTCGCTGTCCTCGTTTAGCGTTCGCAGGGCGCCAAGCGAACGTCAAACGAAATCAACCCTATTTCATCCCAACAGCCGCGTGAGTTCAAAAATGAACCAGATTCTTTTGTTATACCACTCCGATCAGCATAGAGTATTTTTTCATCGTTGCGAGTCACTGGGCTTTCATCGGACATTTTCAACATGGCCAAGATGGTCATCCCAAAAGGTATGGCCTCCTTGACCGCCTTGGCAGGCATTCTTGCCTGCCAGGACTAACGGCACGTTACAAGCGGCAAATAGAAATTGGATTATGCTTATTCGCGCGTGGCTCTGACCGAACGATGATTCCAAGATGGCCAAGGTGGTCATCCCCAAAGCATGGCCATCTTAGTCCTTGGACTGGCATCTTCCGTAACTCTACTTTGGCTTCGCATCGCGCTGCAACAGCTTTTCAAGCTCCTCAAGCTGCGCCTTGAGACTCTGCACGCGCTCCAGAATCCCGTTGCTGTCCGACGCAACATGTTTCGCCTGTTCGTGTTCTTCCTTGACTTCGTCAAGGTTATTCATGACGACGGCAACGAACAGGTTGATGCCGACGAACACGCCGAGGAGGATAAACGTCGCGAAGAAAATCCACGCCCAGGGATGGTTCACCATGACCGGATCGGCGACGCCTACCCAGTTCTCGAACGTGATCGTTTGGAACATGGTCCAGACGGCACGGTCGAGGTTGCCCCAACGTATGTCCTGTTCCGGCGAAATTCCACGGAATAAATTCACGCCCAGTACGCCATAGACGTAAAGCAGTAGTCCCAGCAACAGGATCACATGACCCATCGACGGGATCGAGCGAAACATCGTGTCAACAATGAGCCGCAGCTCCGGGGAATATGTGACGAGCCGGGTGATACGCAACACACGAGCCATTCGGACGATCGTGGCGAGTTCGCCGAACTCTGGCAGGAACGTGAGTGCCACGACGGTGAAATCGAAGATGTTCCAGCCGCTCTTGAAGAAATTGAGATAGCCCGGATGGCAGGCCATCAAGCGAATAAGGATTTCGACAACGAAGATCGCCTGCACACTGTGATTGAGCCACCAAAAAAGGTCTGCGTATTTGTGTTCCAGATACGGCGACGTTTCAAACCCGATGAGTGCCGAGTTAAGAACGATTACGACGAGAATGAAATTCTGAAACAACGAACGCAGTGCCGTTTTTTCGCACCAGGCTTGCAATGCTTGCTTGATGAGGCTCCGAGAAAGTCGTGGAAATAGTGGAGTTCGATGACGGTATACTACAAAAAATGGTTTCGCATAATAACTGCACGTCGGCGAAAATACTAATTACGAAAAAACGCCAAGAGCAAGCGTGGCCTTGCTCTTGGCGTTTATCGTTTGTCGTTGGTGTTTTCGGAACGGGCGGCGTTTAGTAACGGACGCGCAGTTCGGTGCGGTAGAGTTGGCCTGGGCCGTGCAGGTTGCCGAAGCCGAAGGCGCTGCCGAAGCCGACATCGAAGCGATCGCAGATTTGAAGGCGAAGGCCGCCGCCGGCGTTGGCAAACGTGCCGCCGTTGACGGCTGTGTCTGCACCGCTTGGGAAGTCGGTGAATCGACCGCGGTAGGTATAGCCGTTGCCTTCCAGGGTGCCGATGACCTTGATGCAGTCGCCGATGTTGCAGAGCGTCTGGTTCAAGCTGACATGAAAATGGAACACCGTGCCGGCCGTGCCTGGGGTGCCGCCGATCGGAATCCACTGGGCGATTTCGGTTTGCAAATAGGTCGTCGAGCTGATCTTCAAGGCGGCCAGGAGTGCCGGTTCCAGGGATACGTGGCCCGTACCGGCGCCGGCGAGGGAATTTCCGCTCGGCAGAAACGTGCGGAACTGGAACGTGAGCAACAGTAATTCCCGATCGAGGAGGACCGCCTTTGTGCCGAGGTTGATGTCGCCGAGACCCGAATTGCTCGACCCTGTTTCAGGGCTGTAATTGCGATAGGGCATTTCGGTGAAAAAGCTGGCGCCACCAGCGGCGATTTCCTGATAGAGCGTGAGATCGTCATAGCGAAGCGCACGGGTGTTGGTCGCCGGGCCTTTCGTGCCGATCTTGCCCCAGAAGAATTCGGAGGTGTCCGGAAAGCGATAGTTGAAGCCGGCGTCCCAGCGGATGCGCGTCTGTGTAACTGGCTTTGCGCCGTCCTGGAAGAAAGCGGCGTTGGCCTCCGCGATCCAGCGCGGTTCGTAGCACGGATCGGGGCAGCAGAGCGCTTCGCACAGACCACCGAACAGGCGACTGCCGGGCTGGCACGAATCTGCACCCATGCACCCTCGTCGACCAGGCACGCACCTGTTATTGCTGCCACCGTAGGCATGAATAGGGTTGACCGGCGGCAGCGTGCAGCAACCGGCGGCGGGTCGCACCATCGGATCGAAGATTGCCACACCTGTCGCGGGCGGCGCCGCTGCCGGTTTCGGCGCCGGCAACACTTCCGGCAGCACCGACGGCGTCAACGGCTTGGGCGCCGCCTCCGGAGTTTGCGCTTGCACCAGGCCGCCAGCCGCGAACACGCAACCGACGGCGGTTACACCTAACATCTGCATACCCGACTTGAGAATTGCCAGAAATGATCGAATCACGATATACTCCTTCAGAGGAAACTAGGAGGCCACGCTATTCTTGGTAGAAACAAGAGAACCGTTATTTTCCATATCGGAGGAATGATCGCTAAAATTCGCCCGTTCGGAAGAATCATCCGGCTGCGAAAGACCGTGGGCCTGCACAATCGGCATGGACTGCAAGACCGGCATGACCCGCAATGTCTGCCGCCCTTCGCCAAATCGCCGTGTCGATGTTAAACGGCATATGCCGGCGCAAAGAATAACGCTTTTGCGGGGTCGCACCCTTCGATAAAACCGAATTTCTCAGCAAACTCACTGCAAATCCGAACAATTGATACCGATAACAAAATTCGTAAACGCCGTAGATGCGGCAGAATTAATTAAATCGGAACAATCGAACCATTCAGACAAATCGTTAAGAGTTTCACGAAAGGAACGGATTCCATGATCATGTCCAAACGAATCATTCTGGGGCTGCTTTCCTGCCTTGTCCTGACGCCGATCGTGTCCGCACAGGGCGTGGCACTACCCGCTCCCCGGCCCAACCTCTGGAGCTTCCTGCTTCCCACCGCGGAGCAGAAGGCGAATTGCAAGACCCACTTCTGCAATTCGGGTCTCGGCAAAATGGTAAGCAGTGCGACCACGCCCATGTCAGCGATGACAGGCGGATTGATGCCCAATTGCTGTCTGAAGAACAGCATTGAGAACGACATCGCCAAGAAGCCGCCGACTTCTTCCGAAGGCGCCGCGGCTCGCATCAAGAAAGATGAGGAGGAGGCCAAGGCACGCCGCGAAGCCGTTCGGTTCCTTGGAACGGTGGACTGCAACTATTGGCCCGAGGCGACCGAAGCACTCATCCAGGGGCTGCGGAAGGATCCGAACGAATGCGTGCGTTTTGAAGCCGCCCTGTCACTGCGCAACGGTTGCTGCTGCAACGAGAAAACAGTGAAAGCCCTGGAGATGTGCGTCTCCGGCAGCGATAAAGATGGGTCGCCGGTCGAGCGTTCCGATCGCGTCCGAGCTGCCGCCGCCGACGCGCTGGCCCGCTGCCCGCTGATCCAGAAGGAAATCGAAAAAGAGAAGAACGGCGAGATCAAAAAAACCGAAGGCGTTGATCCGCGTGATTACTACCGCAACGTCGCCCAGATGTCGCGCGAGCAGGTCGTCGCCAGTGCCCGTGGCTTGTTGGTCAGCCTGCAAAACGTCAACAACCCAGCCACGTCCGCATCGCCTGGCGCAGTCGCGCCGAGCTACCAACGGTCCGGAAGCCTGTCTGGGATCGTCGCCAATGCGTTTGGCAACACCCACGTCGCGCCAGCGCCCGTGAGCGTCCGCGTTCAGAGCAAACCGCAATCGCCCTACGAGGTCGTAACCACTCCCAGTGCGAAGCAGGAATCCATTGTCCCGGCTCGCAATGTGAGGCCGGCAGTCCTCGCGCCCGCTCGGCCCCAATACGGCGTCCCCACAGCAGCCCCCGCCTCGATGCCGATCAATTTCCAAGGCGGATTCCAATCGCCGTTGCCGACCGGCCCGCAATCGTCGGCCCAACCGAGGGAGTCCACCGGTTACATAACCGTCGAGACTGTCCCCGGCGCTCCGGTCGACCGCCGCTAGAGCCGTCCGTGATTCGCACGTTCAGGACAAAAAGATCAGAGCCGGAAGCGTGAAGTGCGGCGGATGCAAACCACCGCACTTCACGCTTCCGGCTCTGATCTTTTCCGACAGACGAGACGCTACTTCGCCACCACGCGAAACGGCAACGCCTCCTTTTGAAGCCCCGCGAGCAAGTTCTTCAGCGACATCTCGGCCATGCGCCCGCGAGTCTGATCGGTCGCGCTGCCCAAATGCGGAACGATCGTAACATTGTCCAACTTCAGCAGCGGATGGCCGCGAGGCAACGGCTCGGGATCGGTGACATCCAGTCCGGCGGCGTAAATTTGCCGGCGTGCGAGCGCTTCCGTCAGCGCGTCGGTATCCACCACCGGGCCACGGGCAACGTTGATCAAAATCGCCGTCGATTTCATCTTGGCCAGCTCGGCGCGACCAATCAGATGCCTCGTCTCCGCAGTCAATGGCACCGTGAGGACGACGTAGTCCGATTGCGCCAGCACTTCATCGCGCAAGGCATAACGAACGCCCAGCGCTTGCTCGACATCGGGCCGACGATTGCGATTGTGGTAAAGCACATTCATGTCGAAACCACGCGCACGCCTGGCGACTTGCGAACCGATACGGCCCATCCCGAAGATGCCGACGGTTGTGCCGTGAATTTCGCGTCCGAGCATGTAGGACGGATCGTAGCGGAGAAAATTCGGGCCACGGGCATAACGATCGCCCTCCACAAGTCGGCGACCGGCGGCGAGGAGGAGCGTGAACGCCATGTCCGCTGTGGCGCCGTCGAGAACGCCTGGCGTATTGCCCACGGGGATCCCACGCCGCGTCGCTTCGGGCACGTCGATGTGATCGACGCCGACGCCGAAATTGCTGATGACGCGAACCTTCGGCAGCTTGTCCAGCAGCGATCCATTGACAGTCGGATGGCCGTAGGTATAGACGGCCACGACCGCGTCGGCGCCACTTTGATCCGCGGCATCCCACGGAACCAAATCGACGTGAGGTTTCAGTAGATCGCCAACGGCTTGCGACAACGGCAAATCCGCAAGAACTTTCGGCAGGACGCTCGGCATCGGATCGAACTCCCAAATTAGTTTTCAATATCGGCACGGTTATCCACGTGACCAATGCAACATTTGGATGACATCGCATCAAAGAAAATATAGTGCTCATTGCACAGACGAAAGGATCATTTAAAAAAATCAACGATCCAGTGGGCATATGTTCTTTTGTAATAATTACAAAAGATGGAATATCAATGAAAAAGTCTATACGTTTGACGGATTAGTTTGACGCATTTCCGAGCCGCGACCGTAAGGGAGCGGCCGACAGGATGCCGTGCGGTTTATGTCGGCCGCTCCCTTACGATCGCGGCTCGGAAATGCTCTGATCGGTTAGGAAAATCGACAAGTTCTACAGCGCGAAGTATAGCCGGCTGCGTTCACCGTCATCTTTCATCGTTTTTTCATTTGAAACATGCTATCATCCATCTGGAGTAACTATTTCCATGTCATCAAATGTGGTCTTCCCGTCTCGAACATTAGGGGACACACAATGCATCGTTTCGCTAGATTCCTACAGATTGTCTGCACAAGCTTGCTGGCGCTTCTGGTCGTCGCTCGGGTCAGTGCCGATCCGCCGGCCAAGGATTCCGCGAAGAAACCCGTCGTCCAGCTTCCCGTCGGCACGCTCGACGCAAAGGACTGGTTGAAAGCCTCGACCAAGCCGTTGGCAAAAGGCGAAATCGATCAGCTTATCAACGCTGAGCTTGCGAAGGTCAACGTCAAAGCCGCGGGCCGTACGACCGACGAGCAGTTTATTCGCCGCGTGTACCTCGACCTCACGGGTCGTCTGCCGACGCCTTCGGACATCGCGGCTTTTGGGCAGGACGGTTCGTCTGACAAGCGTTTGAAGCTGATCAACAAACTGCTCGATAGCAACGAATATGCCAGGCATTGGGGCCAATACTGGCGCACCGTCGTCACGAGCCGGGCCGAGTTGAACTTTCAGAGCCTGCCGCTGGTGCCGCATTTTGAACGCTGGCTGGTCGAGCAATTCAAAGCGAACAAGGGTTGGGACAGCATCACGCGCGACATCTTGACGAGTTCGGGCAAGATGCTGAATGCCGAGCCGGACAAGAACGGCCAGGCGTTTTTCCTGATCTCGCGCCGAGGCGAAGACGCCGTCACCGAGATCGCGGCCGAAGCGTCGCGCATCTTCCTCGGCATCCAGATTCAATGCGCACAGTGCCACGATCATCCAAGCGATGTCTGGAAACGACAAAACTTCCACGAGTTCGCGGCTTTCTTCGCACGCTATCGCAGTATTCCGGTGCGTGAAGAGATGAAGTTCATCGGTGCGGAAATTCGCGCCGTCCCGTTCGGCGAACATGGCATGCCCGATAAGGACGATCCGAAAAAGAGAACGTCGATGAGCCCGCGCTTTCTCGACGGCAAGTCGCCTGGTAAAGCCACTGGCCCCGTCATCATTAACGGTCAGAAGGGCGGCTTCCCCAAAGGTGGATTCGGCAAAGGCGGGTTCGGCGGCGGGGGTCTTGGCGACGAAGCTCGCCGAAAGGCGCTCGCGGATTACGTCGTCTCCAAGGATGATCCCTGGTTCGCCGCCGCGTTTGTCAATCGCGCCTGGGGCGAATTCATGGGGCAGTCGTTCTATATGCCCATCGACGATCTCGGCCCGCAGAAGGACGCCATGATGCCCGTCGTCGTGGCTCGCATTTCCGCCGCCTTCCGAGGCAACGGCTACGACATCAAGCAACTCTTCCGCGACATCATGAGCAGCGACGCCTACCAACGCCAAATCCGGCCCGGCGAATCGGGCGACGAGCACCTGCTCTTCGCCACGCGCAATCCTGTACGCATGGACTCGAACGCTCTGTGGCAGTCGCTGACCAGCACGCTTGGCCCAATCAGCCAGGGCGGATTCGGGTTCGGCAAAGGCGCTGCGGGCGGACCGTTCGCACGCTTCGGCGGCCTCGAGCAGCAGTTCAAACGCGAATTCGCCTTCGACCCATCCAGTCGGCCCGAGGAAATCGAAGGCAGCATCAGCCAGGCCTTGATCCTCATGAACAACCTGCAAATTCAGGCAAAAGTCAAGGCGTCCGGGAGCAACATGTTGGGCAAAGTGCTTGCGACCTACAGCCAAAATGACGAAGCGATCCGCGAGGTCTACCTGAGGACGCTCAGCCGACGACCGACCGACCGCGAACTCACCCGTTGCCGGGAGTTTATCGAAAACATTGGCGATCGCAACGAAGCGTTCGAGGACATCCTCTGGGCGCTGATTAACTCGACCGAGTACCAGATGCGGCGCTAATTTGAATCATTGCAAATTTCAAATTTTAGATTGCAAATTGTTCGAGCAATTTCAATTTGCAGGAACCAGAGAAACGTAAGCCCAGAGGTGAGGTACTCCGAACCTCTGGGATCACACGCGGATTATCCCAAGGGTTTGGAGTACCTCACCCTTGGGCTTGCTCCACAATCCATTTTAGGCGATAAATCCATGACGCAACAATCGATCATGCATGTGCAAACCAATGGCGACGGCGTACTGAGCCGGCGTTCTTTCCTGCGTACGGCCGCAGTCGGTGCGGCGGGAGTCGGCATTTTCGACGCATTGACGCTTCACGCTCAGGAATTGCGCCGCCGACAGATGTCGTGCGTGCTGCTCTTCATGCGCGGCGCTCCCAGCCAGTTCGAGACGTTCGACCCGAAGCCGGGCCATGCCAACGGCGGGCCGACGACTGCGGTGCAGACGGCCGTTGCGGGCGTGAGCATCGCCAGCGCGTGGACGAACGTCGCGAGGGAGATGAGCGACATTTCGCTCATCCGCTCGATGAACAACCGCGAAGGCGAACACCAGCGCGCCACCTACCTCATGCACACCGGCTACATCCCCGCCGGCGGCGTGCGCCATCCGAGCATCGGCTCGATCGTCGCTAACGAGATCGCGCCGCGCGATTTCGATCTGCCTCACTTCGTCAGCGTGGGCAATCGCTTCACGACGCTCGGCTCGGGCTTTCTCGGCATGCAGGTTTCGCCGTTCGTCGTCGGCGATCCGAATCAGATGCCGAACAACACGCAGCTGCCTGCCGAAGCAACGCAGGCGAGGTTCAATCGGCGTTTGAATCTGATGCAGGACCTCGAACAGGACTTCTCCGAATCAGGCGGCGAGGCCCGTGTGCGCGATCATCGGGCGATCGTCAACACCGCTGCTAGCATGGTCCGCAGTCCGCGCTTGCAAGCATTCGACCTGGCGCGGGAAACCGCCGCTACGCGCGATCGCTATGGCCGCAATACGTTCGGGCAGGGTTGCTTGCTCGCTCGACGATTGATCGAGACCGGCGTGACATTCGTCGAAGTCGAATTGAACGGTTGGGACACGCACCAGAATAACTTCGAGACAACGACCCGTCTCAGCGGCCAAGCCGACGCCGGTTTCGCCTCACTCGTTCGCGATTTGCGCGAGCGTGGTCGGCTCGATCGTACGCTCATTATCTGTATGGGCGAGTTCGGCCGTACGCCGCGAATCAACGCTAACAATGGCCGTGATCACTACCCACGTGCGTTCAGCGTCGCCATGGCGGGCGGCGGTGTGCGTGGCGGGCGCGTCATCGGCTCGACGAGTGCCGGAGGCAACGACATCGCCAATCGCCCCGTCGGTGTCGCCGACCTCTTCTGCACCTTCTGTCACGCTCTCGGCATCGATCCACGCAAAGAAAACCAGACGCCGATCGGCCGCCCGATCCGCATCGCCGACGGCGGGCAACATGTGCGCGAATTGTTTTGATGACGATCATGTCAGATAGTAACTTCCCGATTTACCGCTTGCGGCTTAGCGCTCGCAAGGCACCACGCGAGCGCTAAGCCGCAAGCGGCAAATCGAAATCGGAAGGTTGTTATTTTGATTTTTCTAAGCGGTTGGAACGTACGGTTGCCGCACGTTCCAACCGCTTATTGCATTCGCGGCTCTGACGATATTCACAAATCTCAACTTAGGAAATTAAATTTTCGCCAGATATTTCTTGACGTGGGCGAAACTCCATTTACAATCCCCTGTGCCTTCATTCGTCGCTACCACCGCGATTGCGCGGATTCTTTTGGGAAGGGTAAACCATGATCGAACTCGAAACGACTGAGGCCGGCCCGTCGCGGCGTCAGTTTTTGCAAGGGACCGGCGCCGCTGTCACCGCCACCGCGCTGACTGGATTCGCCGCGTCCGACACGCCAGCTGCTGAGTTGCAACCCGGCGGCGGTGGACAGGTTCCCGCCGTCGGCCCCGGTGCTGCCAAAATTACGCTCAACGTCAATGGCCGCGATGTTCAGACCAGCGTCGAGCCTCGCGTGACGTTGCTTGATGCGCTGCGCAACTATCTCGACGTCACCGGTTGCAAGCGTGTCTGCGATCGCGCAACCTGCGGCGCCTGCACCGTGATGCTCGACGGCAAAGTCGTCTATTCCTGCACCATGCTCGCCATCGAAGCGCAAGGCAAAGCGATCCGCACCGCTGAAAGTCTCTACAACGACGGCAAAGCCGATGCGATTCCGGTGGCCTTCGCCCGTACCGACGCGCAACAGTGCGGCTTCTGCACGCCGGGCTTCGTCGTCGCCATGAAAGCCGTGCTCGAAGCCAACCCGCAGGCCACGCCCGCGGAAGTCGAACGCGGCTTGCAAGGCAACATCTGCCGCTGTGGCACCTACGAACAAATGCGCGATGCGATCTACTCGCTGTGCAATACCAAACGAGTCTAAAAGAGCTATCAACTATTAGCTTTCAGCTTTCAGCCAAACGAGTGAAGCAATAACGCATTTATGTCGAACACCCGATGCCTTTGTTCTTGTCTGGCTGAAAGCTGATAGCTAATGAGTACACAATCGCCTCAACCAATACATAGAAGCGCCCAAGCCATACGAGGATTGAAACTATGCCATGGCCAGTAACTCGCCGACTGATCGGCACGCGAATCCAACGTCTCGACGGCATCGAAAAAGCCACCGGACGCGCGAAATATAGCTTCGATATCAACCGACCGCGCATGTTGCACGCACGCATGTTGCGTTCGCCGCACGCGCATGCGACCATCAAGACGATTGACTCGGCAGCTGCGGAAAAGACCGCTGGCTTCCGCGGCATCTACCTCATCAAGAAGGCTGGCGCCGAACTGTTCTTCGCTGGTGACGAGATTCTCGCCATCTGCGCGGACACGGAAGAGCACGCCGAGGACTGCCTGCGGGCGATTCGCGTTGAGTACAACGTGCAGCAGCACGTCGTGAAGGAGGCCGACTCGCTGACGGCGCAGACCAACGTCACAGGCGGGCTTGGGGCCAACAACATCGTCGCCGCCGGCGATTTCGCGACCGATAACTTCGACACCGTTGCCTTCCAGGGCGCCGCTGCGACGCACGAGGCGAGCTACGGCATCGCCGTCATCTCGCACCAATGCCTCGAATCGCACGGCCTCGTCGCCGAGTGGGATGCGAAGCAAGAAAACCTCACCGTGTGGGCATCGACGCAAGCCGTCCCCAACACGGCGGAAGGTTTGCGTGTGCACTTTAAGCTCAAGCCAGGCGAGGTCACCTGCATCTGCAATTACATGGGTGGCGGGTTCGGCAGCAAATTCGGACCGGACATCCAGGGCATCGCCGCAGCCGAATTGGCTCGCTCGACGCGCCAACCGGTCAAACTTATGCTCGACCGAGCCGAGGAAGTGACCGTCGGCGGCATTCGGCCGTCCGCTTACGGTACTGTCAAGATTGGCGGCACGAAAGAAGGGCGTCTCACCGGCTACGAAGTCGATTGCTACGGAACCGGCGGCGTCAACCGCGGACCGACCGTCAACTTCGGCCTGCTGCCGTACGTCTACGGACCGTCGATTCCGAACGTCAAACGCCGCCATCGGGTCGTTCGCACGAACATCCAGACGGCTCGCGCGATGCGTGCCCCGGGCCATCCGCAAAATGCCATTCTCACGGAACAGGTGCTGGATGACCTGGCGGCGCGACTCAACATCAACCCCATGACGCTCCGCCTCGCTAATCTGCCGCCCAACGACCTGGCCGAACGCCAAGCCAATCCTCGCACCTATCCTGGTCAGCGTGCCGATATCTATCGCACTGAGATCGCGATCATCCGCAAGATGTGCAGTTGGGACCAGGCCTGGCATGCGCCCGGTCAAGGCGGCAAGGGTACGATCAAGACTGGCCTCGGCATGGCCCTGCACACCTGGGGCGGCGGCGGTCGTGGCCCGAACCCGACCCGCGTTACCATCAACACCGACGGAACCGTCGTCGCGCAATCGTCCTCGCAGGACCTCGGCACGGCTCACCGCACCGTCATGGCGATCATTGTCGCCGAGATTCTCGGATTGCAGCCAACCGACATCACCTGCATCATCGGCAACAGCCAGCACGGGCCGTCAACGCCATCCGGCGGCTCGACGACCTGCCCTGGCACGTCGCCCGCAATCCTCAAGGCCGTTGAACTCGCCGCCGAGGCGATGCTCACCGCTCTGGCGGGTCGCCTCAACGTGCAGCGCAATCAGCTATCGATCGCACCGGGCGTCGTTGTCAATGCGGCCAACAATCAGCGCATCCCGTTCCGCGACGCCTGCCGACAGATGGGTGTGCCAAACGTGCAAGCGAATGGCGATTGGCCCGTCCAAAAGGACCTTCAGAGCAACGCGGTCCTGCGCGAAGAATGGACCACCCGTCTGACCAATCAAGGCGTCGGTGGCGTACAAATCGCTGAGGTCAAGGTGGACACGGAGACCGGCGTCGTTCGCTGCTCCCGCTTCTGGACCGTGCAAGACTGCGGTTTGATTATCAACAAACTCGCCTGCGAATCGCAAGTCGCCGGCGGCATCATCATGGGCCTGAATTACGCACTCTACGAAGAGTGCATTTACGACCGGCAAACCGGACGCCAGGTCAATCCCGACATGGAGTTCTACAAGCTCGGCGGCATCGCCGACATGCCGAACATCTACGTTCATATGCACGATATGCCCGAGCGCGGCGTCATCGGCATCGGCGAACCGCCAACAATCGGCACGGCGGCGGCGGTCGGCAACGCCATCTTCAACGCCATCGGCGCCCGCGTCTCTCACGCCCCGTTCACGCCCGAACGCGTTCTAGCCGCCCTCAATAACCGCCAGGCTCAACCATAACAAATTTCAGATTTCAAATTGCAAATTGAATTCGCATTTCAATCTGCAATCTGAAATTTGCAATTTGAAATCAAATAAACGAACAAAGGAAATCACCGATGAAGAACTTCGCATACTTCCGCCCCACAACCCCGGAGCAGGCCGTCGCGCTGCTCGAGGCGCGTTGGGGCAATACCGAAATGCTCGCGGGCGGCACCGACCTGCTCACGCTACAAAAACAATACATCGCCCAACCCGCGCGCGTTGTCAGCCTTAACGCGATCGGCGGCCTGAAAACCATCGCCGTCGGCGAACGCAGCGCCTCCATCGGCGCCGGTGTCACGCTTGCCACGATCAGCTCGCATGCCGACCTTCGCCGACTGTTCCCCGCTCTCACCATGGCGGCCAGCGAAATCGGCGGGCCGCAAATCCGTAACATGGGCACGCTCGGCGGCAACCTCTGCCAACGCAATCGCTGCTGGTACTTTCGCGACGAGCATTCTCCCTGCCTTCTTCGCGGCGGCAACAGTTGCTCGGCCATCGAAGGCGAGAACAAGTATCACGCGATCTTCACCCAAAACCATCGCTGCGTCATCGCCAGTCCCTCGACATTGGCGACTGGCCTGATCGCGCTCGGTGCCTCGGCCGAGGTGCTCGGACCGCAGAACCGCCGACGCAATGTCGAACTCGCCAAGTTCTACACGGCGCCGGTCGGCCCGAACGATCGCGAACATTCGCTGGCGGCGAACGAACTCGTCACGAGCGTCACGATCCCCGTGCGCGGGCTGAACAGTGCTGCGTATGAAGTCCGCCAACGCCAGGCGTCCGATTGGCCAATCGTGCAAGTCGCGGTCGCCTTCTCCGGTGGACGCAACGGCGAGAAAGCGACGGGCGTTCGCATTGTGCTCGGCCAAGTTTCGCCGACGCCACTGCTCTCGGAGACCGCGGCCCGAGCGCTGGAAGGCCGCCCGATCAACGAAGCCAACGCCACCGCCGCCGGCCGCGCCGCAGTCGAAGGCGCGAAACCGCTCGGCCAAAATGGCTACAAGATTCGCCTCGTCGAAGTCGCCGTCAAGCGAGCGCTGATGCTGGCCGCGGGGTTGCCGAGGTATTGGGAGGCGTAAGCGTCGTCGAAAAAACGCTCAAATCTATTGTTGTTCTTGTTGAGGTTTGTTGTGAACCGAACGCAACTGCAACAACTCGCCCAGGAGCGTGTTCGCGACGCTGACTCTTTGTTGAAAGCCGGCCAATGGTCTGGGGCTTACTATTTGGCCGGCTATGCAGTAGAATGCGGTTTGAAGGCCTGCATCGCGAAGTTGACAAACCTTTTACGATTTTCCGAATAAGGAACTGGCCCAACGCTCTCATACTCACAAGATCGAAACGCTGATTGAAATCGCAGGTTTGGTGCACCAGCGCAAGATCGATATAGCTGCAAATCCCGTTCTGGGCGACAATTGGCTTCTTGTAAAGGATTGGGATGAGAAAGCCCGGTATCACCTCTGGATGGAATCAGACGCTCGCAAGCTTTGTTCGACCGTGGCCGACATTACGAATGGAGTGATGCCATGGATCGTGGTCCACTGGTAAATGAGGAAATCAACGCCGGTGCCGAACTGGTCCGCGAATTTGACAAATTTGAACCCGTCAAAGGTGCGTTTTGGCTCAAGGCCGACGACGAAGAACAACGCTACCTATATATCGCGTCCGACCGAATTGACGGAACGAATATTGATGTGGCTTATGGGGCGATATTACGCCTTACCAAGCGGATTAGGTCACCCTACCTTGACCCGTTTCGCGTGAAGCTCATCAACGCGAAAGATCCATTGGCCAAAGCCGCGACCGATATCAATAGCCGCTTTCCGAACCGGATCGCTGGCCGATTCGCAGCGGGAAGCTTCGGTGGTTTAAGCGTCGATGACGCCTACATCTACTCGCCGATTCCCGTAGCAGTGTCGTAAAGAGCAGCGAACGATTTCGACATTGTCAATGCTCGCAGAAGGCGAGCGGTTAAACCATTTTCAACCACGTGACTGCTTGATGGATTCCACCCCTACCTCTCCCCCCGCCCGTGCCTGGGTCGTCACCTTCGCAGGCACAGCGATTAATCTCTGCCTCGGCATCCTCTACGCCTGGAGCGTGTGGAACAAAAGCCTCGTTCCGCGCGACGAGAAGCTCTTCGGCACTGCGATGACCGGCGCAAACGAGGGCTGGCACTACCTCTCAAATTTCCAGGCGACCTTGGCTTACTCCATCTGCGGCTTCGTCTTTGCGCTGGTGATGATCGTCGGCGGCAGGCTGCAAGATCGCTACGGACCGAAACTCGGCGCCACCGCGGGCGGCTTGTTTCTGGCTGCGGGATGCATTCTCTCCGGTTGGATGCAGAGCTACCTCGGCCTGATCCTGGGGTTCGGCATTCTCGGCGGCATCGGCATGGGGTTGGCCTACGCCGCCACGACACCCGCCGCTGTGAAATGGTTCGGACCCCATCGGCGCGGCTTGATCGTCGGCATCGTCGTCGGCGGTTATGGCGGCGCGGCGATCTACATCGCACCGCTGGCGAATTGGCTCATCGACGGATATGGCATCTCGCAGAGCTTCATCGTGCTGGGAACCTTCTTCGCCGTCGTCGTCGTCATCGCCGGCCAGTTGCTTTCTTGGCCGCCCGCCGGATACATTCCCCCAGGACGGGTCGGCGTGACCGTTCAAAACACACCGCCGCCACGCGCCGATTGGCCTGCCTCGGCCATGCTCAGGACTTGGCAGTTCTACGCGCTAGTGTTTCTCTTCCTCGGCTCGGCGCAATCGGGCCTGCTCGTGATCGGCTTCGCGGCGCCGATTCTAAGTAGCACGGCAAAGGATGTGGAGTTCTTCGCCGCCAACTCCTGGCTGCTCGCCGCGTTCGGTGGATTCATCAACGCCACGGGCCGTGTCGGAACCGGAAGATACTCCGACGCCATCGGACGAACCAACGCCTACATCATCAACGGCCTCATCTCGGCAATCTGCCTGCTCGCAACGCCGTACGTGATGGACACGAAGAACGTCTGGGCCTTATTCATCGTCGTCGGCGTGGCCTACTGGCAGTACGGCGGCGGGCTTGCGCTCCTGCCCGCGTTCACCGCCGACTTCTTCGGCTCGAAGAACCTGGGCTTCAACTACGGCCTGGTCTTCATCGGCTGGGGCCTGGCCTTCGGCGTCGTGCAAATCGCTAGCTATCTGCGCGATCAGGGTATCCTGCACTACGCATTTTATCTGTCGGGAGTATTGCTTATCATCGCCGTCGGCGTATGTGCGAAGCTGCGGCGGCCGGCGAATTTCGAGGCGTGATGGCGCAACTGGCCAATCATATCTGTTGCGAGAATGATTGAATGTGTAATTCGCTGGCGCGCTGAAGGTTATCCGCGATTATCGGCGAAAAGTTCATTCTTCTCCAAAATCAGCACATCGAGCCGCCTGGGGATTTCTCGTAATTGCCTGCCAAGAGTCCGCTTTCACTGATATAATCCACTCCAAACGATGCCCATCGCTCGAAAAGGAGCATGTGATGCCGAGCCTATTGACAAATGAATCCAATATGAATGCTGCGATGGAAATCGACCGGCTAGAGCACCTAGTCGGCGATTTGCAAATCGAATGCGAGCGGCTGCGCATTGCCTTGGCGGAATCGCAAAGAGATCGCGACTGCTTTCGGCACGCATTCTATGATCGCTTGCGCGACGCGCGCGAGTTCGAGGATTTCGATATCCCTAAGCTTCAGGAGATATCAGCCGGACCCGTCGAACTACTCTCTTGAGCTTTCACGATGCCCAAGCTTTCCTTACATTGGACAACGCCCGCTCGCCAGAAATTTGACGCGTTACGTGAACGAATTCGCCCTTCACCGGCCTGGGCAAGATTCATTCAAGTGCATATAACGAGATCGTCTTGACGTTATCGCAACGTGACAGCGCGATCGAGAAGGGCGAGCCGCTCTACCATTCAAAAAAGCCCGGCGGCACGGTCCGGCACTGGATGCATGAGTTTGTATCGGTTACGTTCATGATCTTTCCGAATGATGGAATCTGCTGGATAACCGACTACGCAGTTGTGCCCTCAAGCTGGCCTGACCGTGACGCGGCCGCGCAGAATAATGGACTCTATTAGTCCCGGAACCCCACCCCATGCACACCCACCCTCCGCTCGATCGCCGAACCTTTCTCGCTGCCGGGGCACTCGGCTTCTTCGGCGCCAATCTCGCGCACGCCCAGGCCTATGAGCCATCGCGGCGGCACACGGCACGCTCGGCGATCATGATTTGGCTGTCGGGCGGCGCTTCCCACATCGACACGTGGGACATGAAGCCCGACGCCGTTGCCGAGTATCGCGGGCCGTTTCAGCCGGTCGCGACTTCCGCTCCCGGCATTCGGCTGTGCGAGCATTTGCCTCACCTCGCTCGGCAAGCGCATCATCTCGCCATCGTGCGGTCGTGTGGCGATCATGGCCGAGGCACGGGCGACCATCACGCGGGCTATTATTACAACCTCACCGGGCATGCACCTGATCGCAGCTTTCATCAACTACTCAACGCTCGCACGCCGTACCCGACCGATTGGCCGTCGATGGCGACCGTCGTGGCGATGAAACGGCCCGCCCATCCGTACCTGCCGAACACGATCACGTTGCCGCACAAGGAAGGCGCCCCCGATTACACGCGGCCCGGCCAATTCGCGGCGAGGCTCGGCATCGCATATGATTCGGTCTTCGTCGAAGGCACGCGCGAACGGCCGCTCGACTTCGCCGTGCCCGCGCTCAGCCTGCGTGGCGACATCACCGCCGATCAGATGCTCGCCCGCCGTGGCCTGTTGCACGCACTCGACGATGCTCGCCGCGGCGTCGATCACGAATTGGCGATCCGCGATTACACCACGCATCAACGCCGGGCGTTCACGCTGCTCGGATCGGGCCGCACGCAGTCGGCGTTCGATATTCGCCGGGAGCCGATCGCGGTGCGCGAGCGCTACGGTTCGGGCATCAACGCCACGTCGATGCTGATGGCGCGTCGACTCGTCGAAGCGGGCGTGCCTTTCGTCACCGTGTTCTGGAAAGGCGATAACGCCCTCAACGAGCTCTGTCGCAGCGGCGGCGGATGGGACACGCATGGCAACAACTTCAACTGCCTGCGCGATCGCCTGCTGCCCGAGTTCGATAGGCCATTTGCTGCGCTGCTCGACGATCTGCATCAGCGTGGCCTGCTGGATGAGACGCTGGTGATCGTGTCGAGCGAAATGGGCCGCAAGCCAAGAATCGGCGACCCGCGTTCGGGCGGCCCGAACGGCGCCGGGCGCGACCATTGGCCGGCATGCCAATCGATCTTGCTGGCAGGCGGCGGCATCCGCGGCGGGCAGGTCTACGGCGCCAGCGACCGCCGAGCCGAGTACCCGTTCGAAAACCCCGTCGCCCCCGAGCACATCGCCCGCACCGTCTTCCACGCCATGGGCCTCGACGACCTCCACGCCACCGACCGCGAAAGTCGGCCGTTCAATCTGATGGAGGACGGACGGGCGCTGACGGAGATGTTTTGAGAAATTGCAGATTGCAAATTTCAGATTGCAGATTGAAATGCAGGCGCAAGCCCAATGGTGAGGTACTCCGAACCGTTGGGATCGGGAGCGAGCGGAAACATTTCAACAACTTCGATTGGCGAAGGACAAATCGTGAACGCTATCCTACAAAACGGTATCATCGTGCTCACCGAACCAATTCCCGAATCCTGGCCGGACGGTCAACAGCTTGAGGTTCGCTAGCAACAGAAATCGATACCGATATCGATATCGACGCATGGGCGGAAGAGATGAATCGCCTTTGTGCGGATAGTTCGCCCGAGGATGAGGAATTGATGCGTCAGGCGATCGAAGAACATCGGCGGTTGGGAAAAGAACAGGTTCGTCGTCAGAGGGAGGAATGATACCGATCGAGAAAAGAGGGCCAGTTTTGATCGCGAAGACGGGGCCACCTAGACACCGAAGGAGACAGATTGAGACCAGCGTTGCCAAGGAAATAAGGGGAATCAGCCCGTTGCGCCTGGCCCTCTCCAGACGCTCATAGGTGGCC
>SIAQ01000043.1 GCA_009697105.1 Gemmataceae bacterium
CCGGATACTGCGGCACGAGCACGGCGAGCAGCAAAACCAGCGTATGTGTTTTGGGGACTGGAAGCGCCAAATCCTCAAGTAGCCCCTTCAGATACTTTTCAACGCACTGCTGGCAATGGAAACAGACTCCATCATGCACGGGAACGCCGCTTTGACCCGCTTGCACCGCTAGCACGAAGTCTCCTTCGGCCTTCCTTACCCAAGCCCGCGTCGTTTTTTTCATACAGGACCTTGCCTTGCGATAGGATGGTCGTCAAAAACGACTCCTTTTCCGCCAACCGCAATCGAACTTGCTCCGGTTTGCGAACGATCAGATCGGCAGAAAACGGCGCCGTCAATCGATATTGAATGCGCACCGCCTGCTCGTGCTGACTGCGAGTCGGCATAATGACGAGCAAATCCACATCGCTTCCTTCCGTCGGCGTGCCATAGGCATAGGAGCCGAACAGAACAATCTTCTCCGGGTGAAATTCCTGGGCTATTGCGCGCGCGTACTGGCGAATCACACGCATGGGCACGTCAGCTCCCATGTAAATGCGCTTCGGCGGAAAGGGAAACGGGCTGGGTTGCGTTTTCGCCATAGCGGTATTGTATCCGAACTTGTGCAGGGTTGAAAAATGGTCGTGATACCTTTTACCAGTGGAGATGGAACACCTGTTTGATAACCAGCGGAGAATCTTTGATGATTATACTAATCGCCGAGTATCGGCAAAGAAGAATTTCACGTGCGAGTTGGTGCTGGCGGATAGATTTATGAATTGTACCGACGAGGCTCTGCAATGCTATAATATCACCCTTCACTCCTGCTCATCAGAGCGGCGACATTGATGCAAACGCTGAAAGGGCAGCACGAACTATCACAAATCATGATACCTTCGTTGCCCACCTTCGGAGCTACTGCGAATGGGTTTTATCCTCGATGCAATCAAGGGGTCTCATGCGGGCAACTCCGAAGATCGACTTACGCAAGTGTTCTGTGCATGCTTTAACACAAGTTTAAGGTTCCGCCAGGTGTTTTTGCGGTTCATCGGTTACAAGACTGGTGCGGGGCATTTTCGCGCTCGCACCCAAGAGCAGTATGCGATTAGTGGCACAGCCTGCCGCGCTGACATCTTGGTGGGAAAACCGGAATGTCAGCCCGCGATTGTAGTGGAAAACAAGATTGATTGTCCACTCACGGCTCGTCAGCTCAAGAACTACAATCGAGTGCACGACTTCCGCGATGCTCGAAAGATTGCGCTCGTGAAACACTATTTTGAGATGGAGCGTATTCCTGGCTGGAAAATTCTGCATTGGGCAGATTTTCACTCTAAGTTGGCGGCATGCTTGCCGACAAGTTCGTCAATTGATTCATTCGTACTCGGTGAATTCGCCGAGATGCTGGAGGAATTAGGAATGGCCCGAGTTTTGGTAATTGAGCGGAAACGCCTTCAGGAACTCGCGAAGTTTATGAAAGCCGTCCGAGACCCCAAGCCAAACCAGAAGCTCGGCAGAGTTTCGCCATTCGAAACAGCTGTCGATTACCTCCGCATGCTCGAAGACATAGTTACTCAGATTCGCGAGGAACCGCTTTTCCGCAAGCGCCTTGGGAAAACGGCAAGATTTGCACCTTGGCTCACGTATTGGTATGACCAAGATCCAAAGGAGCGACATCCATGCCTAGGCGTCGAAATCCATCTGCAAAAGGCGCATAAGGGCGTGGCGAGAATTTGCACAGGCATTCTGTTTGAATGCGATAGTGGCACGCTTACAGTCCAATCGTATACGTGCGACAAGTCGGGGAGTTTTCTGGACGAGAAGGTTCACAAAGGTGACCTGCGCTTTGAGTCATACGCCAAAAGTGTGATTAGTTACTGGAAGGATCAACTAGCGTAAGCTTGATGCGAATTTGCGTCTGTATGCTCGCACGTTACGGACAGTCGGGTGCAAGTACCTGTTGTCGGTGCCGCGTCACTTCGACGAATGCGGCAACAATCCCAAGGCTTCGGAGTACCTCAGCCCTCACCTTCGCCTTGAATGTGATCAGCGTGTCCATTTCTCGACGTAAGCACTTTGTTTGTCTACTTCGGAAACGAAAACGTCCCCGTGTTTTTGTCAAATTCGGGCCGCTTCACTGGCTGCACCCCGAGTGCCTTGTAGAGCGCGTTGGCGGCGACGAAAGCAATGACGACATTCGTGGTATCCACGGCGTGGCCGCCGATTGAAAGTACACGGACACGGCCGCCTTTCGGAAAGAGCGATCGTCGGGTAATATGATCGAGTGCGTAGTCGATCCCAAACGATGCCCCGGTTCGCCATTCGGCGGAAATCGACGGGTCAAAGTCCACGGTCACGCTGCCGCCGCGGTCCTCCGCTTCGGCTTCAAGTGATATCTTGCCGAAATAGCCCTTGCCTCCGACCTGCACGGCGAGTTTTTCGTCGGCTCTCCCCATGATCAGCCTCCTTTGGTTTTCTCTATTCATCTTAATCGACGTGCAACTCGATACCAAGCGCTTTCACGCCTTCTGGCGTCAGTAATCTTCCGTTGAGATAGAAGAGCGTATTGTCCAGCCAATCTTGATTCCGAACGATTTGCTGAAGTTCCCAGGCGGTGTAACGATCGACCCAAAAATCGGGATCGCCGTTCAGGGCAACGGAGATATCGAGACCCGTGAGATCGAAATGAAATCGTCCGCCGAGAGCTAATGTTTTCGCCAATGTCTGTTTGAACGCCTGCCCCCAAGATTCTTCGGTCTCGTCATACAACCCCAGTTCGCGCCATTGCGACATGTAAGCCGCGTTCACTTTGGCGGCAAATGCCTCCAGCCCGTGTTCTTGCATTCCTAACGCAATGTCACGATTCATGAATACTTCTCATGCACCGAATTGTGGAGCAGCGCCATCACCCCTTCACCTTCGCCACGTATGCCGCGAGCATGTCCATTTGCTCGAAGAAGTCGTGTTGGTCGCAGCCCATGGGGCTTTTGAAGAAGCATGCCAGGTGCTTGAGCACGCCGGATTCGCCGCGGCGTTGGGCCAAGAGCGTCAGGCGGACGATGTCGAGTAGCAGCGGGGCGGCGAGGAGCGAGTCGCAGCCTTGCCAGATGAATTGCAGGATCATCTTGGTGCCGAGGAAGCCCTGGTAGTGAATGTGATTCCATGCCGTCTTCCAGTCATCGAGCGACTGGATGTACTCGATCGAGACATGCGTTTGCGGTTTGTAGCCGACGATGGAACTGACGACTTGATCTTTGGTTTGAATCTTGGATGCCTTGTTGACGGGATCATCGAGCACGACGCCGTCGCGGTTGCCGAAGATGTTGTGGCCGACCCAGCTGAGGACCTTGAAGTTGCGATGGCGGAACATCGGTGCGAGGACGGTCTTCATGAGCGTCTCGCCGGTCTTGCCGTCTTTGCCGCTGACGGAGGCTTTGCGTTCCTCGGCGAGTTGTATGGCGGCGGGAAAGGAGGAACCGAGCGATGGCGTGAAGTTGATGTAAGAGATGCCGAGATCGAGTGCCGCCCAACCGTAAAGGGCACTGGCGGGGATGCTGGCGTCCTTCGTGTCGAGCAAGGCGCGGAACTTGGCGATGCTGGTGTAGGCGTCGCTGAGTTCTTTCGGCGGTTCGGTGGAGGTGACATTGGCGACGACGACTTGATCCAACTTGTTCGCCTCGCGGAAGGCACGCAGGTCGGCCTGGATGCGTTCCACCGCTTCGCGCGGCGTGGCGACGCGCTGCACATCGGGGTGATCGGCGAGTTTGCTGATTGTGGGACCAGAGCCGAGGATGGTGCCGGGCTTGACGTTTGCGGTCCATTTTTCGAGATCGGGCGTGCAGGCCTGGATCATCGCTTCGGAGAAGACGTTCGAGCGCTGATGCAGATCACGCACCGCTTCGACGTAACTGCTTTTGCGAATCTCGTGGCCGCCGACGACGAACGTGTCGAAATCGTCGAGTTCGACGCCGTCGAAGAGCGGCGATGCCGTTACGAGGCTAGTGGTATCGGTAAGTTTACGGCTAAGAGCCGAGAGGCCGAGAACTGCTGTGGAGCAGACGCCTCCGAGGGCGCCTATGAGCCAAAGGCCGACGCGACGTTGTGTCATGTGAGGAATCTTTCATCAGGTTTGCGCAGGGTTTCATCAACCGAAACGCAGCAAAGGTCGGTGGGAGCAAGCGGGGTACTCGTCATTCTCGGAACTTCCCCCGCTCAGGTCAAGCATTCCCATTCCAGTTGGCAATGCTTCGCTGACGTGTTGAACCGTTTTATGCCCTCTCCTCCACAGCAAATTTGGTTCCAACGAAATGAGGCCCTTGGATTCTTTCGGATCGAATTGCGGAGAAAACGCGTTCCATATTGCGCAGTTCGTGCGGCTCCCAGACGCGGGCCTGGAATACGATCGTCGAGTCGAGCACCGTATCGGGCGTTTGTGCAAACTCCACTGGCAGGCCGCGTGGAATATAATCCGTGGTCTGTGGTAATAACCATCGCCCACGGGCCACTGGCTGTCGTATATACCTCGAGCGGTCAGGAAGGACATCATGCTCCTTGAGGTGGTGAGGCGTGATTTTTTTCTTGCTTTGTGTCATTTCGATTTGCAACGCGGGTTCAGTGCGGGTACAATGCGCGACATCGGTGCGCCCGGCCTTGCCGCTGCCATACGAAGGATGGGAAATTGGCTTTCCCAAGCCCTGAACCTTCTCGGCGTGCCGCAGGCTGAATAATCAAACCGCCCTGCCGGAAGCGGAAATTGTGGCGCCAAACTGACAGCCTGCACTGGGCTTTCATCGGACATTTCCAACATGGCCAAGGGGGGGTATCCCAAATAGCATGGCCATTCTTGACCATTTTGGAATGGTTATGTCAGACCGTCGCTTGCGCTGGTATATTGGTTTCATCCACTTACCGGCTCTGAAGACGTGTGCACGTTCGCGAGATTGCCCCCCTGCCACGTCCCATGTCACGGCACGAAAAAACGCAACGCGCCAAGTTTTCGTATCCGACGGCTTTCCGAATGGGACATGCGCTCTTATAATTATCCTTTGCCGAATGTAGAATTCTTGGAGGGATTACGTCATGCCTTGGGGTTTGATTGCGACACTATTAAATTTGATCCTTATTCCGATGAGCATCTTTCTCGTTGGATTAGTTCTGATTCAGCGCGGCAAAGGCGGCGGTTTGATCGGTGCCCTTGGTGGCGCCGGCGGGTCCAGCCCGTTCGGTTCGCGTGCCGGCGACCAGTTCACGCGGCTGACGATCTACATCGCCATCGGTTGGCTGCTGATCACGATGATCCAGGTTAAGGCTATCCAAAACGACAACATGGAACAACGACCGCGTGGCGCATTCGCGCGGCAAGGCGGCGGTGAATAGGCAATTCAAAACGTTGCCGTTCGTTATTTGTCTGCTTTTCCGAGCCGCGACCGTTAGTGAGCGGCCGACTGGATGCCGTGTGCACGCTGTCGACCGCTCACTAACGGTCGCGGCTCAGAATCCGTCCGGAAAAGCGACATTTCCCACCGTGCGAAGTATTACGAAACAGACCGAGGTTCATGTGCTGTTGAGTATGACGGGATATGGCGAGGCTGCTTTTCAAAGCGATACGCTTACGCTTTCGCTGGAGCTTCGCGCTGTCAACAACCGCTACTTGAAGGTCTCGTTGCGCGCTCCCGAGCCGTATCACTTGCTTGAAGCCGATTTTGAGCGCGTTATCCGCAAAACGATCAAGCGTGGCACGGTCCAGGTGCATCTGCGTTGTGCCCATCAAGCCTCTGCGGACGAATACCGCATCAACGCGGTTGCGCTGCAGAGCTATACCACGCAAATCCGCAACGCCTGTGAGAATCTTGGGCTAAACGACGGCGGACTGTCGATCCTGTCGCAAGTGCTGACCTTGCCCGGCGTCATCCCCGGTTCCGCCGGCGCGTCGCAACAGATGCACGAAGATTGGCCCGTTATCGAGCAAACGCTCACGCAAGCCGTCGATCGCTTGCAAAAAATGCGTAGAGACGAAGGCGCTGCCATGGCGCACGAGATGCTAAGCCTGAACGATCAGATCGCCAAGCACTTGGACGTTATTCGCCAACGTATCCACGAAGTCACGGCTTCGTTTCGCGATCGGCTCTATGAACGTGTCAAATCGTTAATCAGCGAACACGACGTGCAGATCGACCGTAATGATCTTATTCGCGAAGTCGCCATTTTCGCCGAGCGTAGCGACATCGCCGAGGAGGTTGTTCGGCTGTCCACGCACCTGACGCATTTTCAGGAGATCACGAAAGAAACGGACAGTCCTGGCAAAAAGCTCGACTTCCTGATCCAGGAAATGTTCCGTGAAACCAATACGATCGGCTCCAAGGCGAGCGATGTCGGTATCTCCAAGCAGGTCGTCGAGATCAAGGGCACGCTGGAAAAAATGCGCGAGTTGATTCAGAACGTGGAATAGGCAGGCTCGCGATACCATGGCTCCTCTCATCATCGTGTCGGGTCCGAGCGGGTGTGGGAAATCGACGATTATCCATCGCCTGCTGAACGAACAACATGTGCCGTTGCGATTGTCGGTGTCGGTAACGACGCGCAAGCCAAGGCCGGGCGAACAGGCGGGCGTCGACTATCATTACTGGAGCGTGCCGGAGTTTGAGAAAGCCAAAGACGCAGGTCGATTTTTGGAATGGGCCCAGGCGCATACCAACTACTATGGTACGCTCGAAGACGACGTAGGGCCTTGGCGTGCGAAAGGCGTCGGCGTCGTGTTAGACATCGACGTGCAAGGCTGGGAACAGGTGATGCGACGTTGCCCCGATGCGGTATCGGTATTTGTCCGCACCACAAGTTTGGCGACGCTGGAAACAAGGCTGCGAGGCCGGGCGACCGAATCCGAGGACGCAATCCAACGTCGGCTTCAGACCGCGCAAATCGAGCTGGCGCGTGCGGATGCCTACGATCACCAGATTGTCAACGACGAGCTGGAAACCGCGATTGCTGAGGTGCGTACGATCATCGCCTCGGCTTTTGCCGCGAAACAATAAAAATGTGGGACGACGCGGAGCGTCGGGCCACAAAGAGTCGATACGAGAGATTTTTTAAGGGAGATTCCATGCTGGATGAACTGAAAGAAGAAGGCATTGTCAACAAACTCGGCGGGCGATTTAAGCTGTCGACGCTGATTCAAAAACGCATGGTCGCGCTCAACAATGGGGCGCGCCCCATGGTCGATATGAAGACGCCTGACAAGATGTCAATCGTCATCCAGGAAATCCTTCAGGACAAAATTTTCCTCGACCAATCAGGCAACCTGGCGACCCGCGGCATCACCGCTGGCGATGCCGTCCGCCGCGCCATGCTGACCGACATCTCCGATTTGAGCGGTTCGGACGACTGATTTGACAGGCGCTAGCTCGTAGGTTCGGCTTTCCAGCCTGACGTACCTAGTGGTGCGAAAAGGCAGAGTTGACAGGTCCGTGGGGCCAGGATTTCCACAGCCTGGCCAGGCTGGAAAGCCTGGCCCCACCTGTCAAATCAAGGTGGTCGGGCCACTAGCGCTGTCGCATTAATATGCGGATTTCGGGAGACTCGTTATGAGCGAAACGCTGCCTCAGACGACTACGGAAACGATCGCCTATCGCCCCGTCTCCGGCTGGGCCGTGGCGGGGTTCGTGGTCGGCTTGCTTTTCGCGGCTTTGGTGCTGGTCTGCACCGTGCTTGGCCTATTCCAGGGGATTCCTGTCTTCTTCCCGTCCTGGATGCTCGCAATACCGATCGTCGGACTGGCGCTCTCGTGGCTCGGTCAAAAGACTATTCACGAATCCGAAGGTACGTGCGTCGGCGCCAAACTCGCCTCCACGGGACTTTGGCTAAGCCTTCTCAGTGGCCTTGGCTATCTCGCCTACTACCTCGGAACTACCTTCGCCATCGAATCGCAAGCCAATTCATTTCTGATGGATAAAGAGGATGGTTCCGGCTTCTTCGCCCGGCTGCGCGAAGGCGGTGGGGAAGTGAACTCCGCGTTTCTGCTCACGCTGCCTGCGACGCATCGAGGCAGTGCCGCACCGGACGATATCAAGGCAATGATCGACCGCTACGACGACCGCAAAGAAGACCCCGGCGCCTTCACGCTCTTTCCCGACCAACCACTCGTACGCATTTTTCACAAAGACCTGGGCAAAGACGCCGAGATCACGCCGCAGGCCGTGCTGGGGTGGAAATACGCCGAGGGCCGCTACAAGGTCGATCGTGTTTATCGCATCAAGACGAAAGAAGTGGAGGCCGAAGCAATCATCTCCGTGCAAAGCACGGAAGCAGAATCGAAAGGGCAGGGCCGACGGTGGTTCGTGAGCATGCGTGAATCGGCCCTCAAGGAACCGTACCGCCTGACGCCGTTGGGCGAAAGCGTGAAGAAGCTTCGCCTGGACGCTCGGCTCGTACTAGAGCAATGGGCGAAAGATTTATTCGAGGGCAAGGGCTTTGCGGAAGGCCGGAAAATCGACAAAACCGTATGGACCTGGCTACCCATGAAAGATGAAGCCGAGCGCTCGGCGAAGCAACAGAGACTGTATCATATTTTTGATGGCAAGAGTGAAAAACGCTTTAGCTATTTTATGGTAATGACTCGGCACGACGCCGTTGGAAAATGGGAAATCGAGAAGGGGAAATTTCGCATCCACTTGATGGGCCAATTCACGCTGCATCCCAGCGCCACGACACCGCCCCACAAGATAGATATCAACTTCCTTTTGGAAACGGTCCAGGCCGTTGACCCCGCGACGGCTACGGACGACACGCCATCGCCCGGCTGGCGGATCGTGAGCTATCACGTCCTTCGCTTCATGGCGTCGCAACAGGGACCGTGATGCATTCCCGTATTCCGCTTGCGGCTTAGCGCTCGTAAGCAAACCCGCCATAAATGGCGGGCTATATGACAAGAATTATTTCTCCGTCAGCGCTCGCATGCCGCGGAGGCGGTCGATAAGCGCCTTGTCCTTGCTTGATCCGCCGGCCTGTTTTTGCATCATTTCCTCACGCAATTTTTGCACCGGCGCCATTGAATCCCGGGCGGCCAGCTCGCGTTGCATGCGTTCCATGTCGGCTCTGACTTCCTCGCGAACCCGTTCGAGCCGAATGCGTTCGCGGGCCAATTCCGCGCGTTCCTTGGACATCTCCATTTCCATTTCGCGCACGACCTCGTCTAGCTCTTGGTTGCGTTCGCACAGTATTTCGACTTCCTTGTTCAATTTGGCGCGATCGCTTTCGAGTTGACGGCGGAACGTGTTCAATTCCGATTCGTATCGGCCCAGATCGCTTTCCGATTTGTCGGCCATGGGCTGCTCGCGATCCAGTTTATCGAGAAGCCCAGACTTCTTCGCGAGGAGACACTTGAGCTGCTCGTTTTCCGCCGCCAAGACCACATCCGCGTGCGTGTCGCCTGAAGGCGCAGCCTCCTCGGCGTGCTGGGGCCTGGCTTCGGTTTTCTCCAATTCATCGTGCAATAGGCCGATCTCGCTTCGCATTTCGTCGAGCTGTCGCAGCTGCGCACGCAGGTGATCGTTTTCGTCGCGCAGCGATTGCGTGTCGCCAGGTTGGCTTTGGAGTTCGTTGTTCGCGCGTTTCAGGCGTTCGATTTCCTCGTGCAAAGCGCGGACATCGGGCTTGGCCTGACGCCGCAGGTCTTCCTGCATGCGCTTGATATCGCCCATCATGCGCATCAGTTCTGTTTTCTGGATGCGGAGGTTGGCTTCCTGCTGAACGAGCGCCGCCCTCGGGGCGTCGATGTCGGCGTGATTTTTTTCGCGTTCCAGGACGCCTTGCTCTTTCATGACGGAAAACTCCCGTCGGTCGTTTGCCAATTTTTCGCGTTCACGATTCAGGTCGGCCTCGGCGCATTGCAAGCGCTCACGCTGTGCTTGCAATTCGGTATTCGTCGTCGTGCGGGCGGCGGATTCGCTGGCTTCATGCGGGGCTTTCGCCTCCTCAGCGCTGCAACGCTGCTGAAATTCCTGCCAGCGTTCGTGGATTTGGCGATCGGCGTCAGCGAGGCGGTCAGCCAGCCCTTTTTCGATCTGCTGAACGCGATTGCGTTGGGCTTTGATTTCGCGTTCCAGCTGGTCACGCTCGCGCGTCAACTCGTCCTCGGCCTCCTCCAACTCACCCAGGCGATGATCGTAGCAGCGGATCTTATCCTTGAGCAGGTTCGCCTTCTGGTCGTACTCACGTTCCTTGGGCGACGGACCGGCGTGTTGCACCTGATACCGCAGCCTCAATGCTCGCTTCGCCAGGCGGCGGCGCGAGGTCTTCCAGTGTTCTACCTTCACCGGATCGAGACGCTGGCCATCCATCGGAAACAACGCCGGCGGTTGGCGGAATTCAAAGCTGAACGAACCGAGATTGATGATATCGCCGTCGTGCAATAGCGCATTCTTCGTCGAATGTCCGTTGACGCGCGTGCCCGTGCGACTGCCACAATCGCGCAAACGGAATCCTTCGGGCGAGCGATAAATGATGCAGTGCAGCGTCGAAACTTCGTTCGACTCGATGCTCAAATCGGAGCCCCGCGCGCGTCCGATCGTGGTCACGTCGCGGTCCAGGGTGCGCGGCTTGCGGTCGAAATTCCCCGCGATGGGGATCAACGACGGCTGATTCAGGATCGGTGTTGGTCGCTTCGACATAGAAACCACCTAAAAGGGGGCAAAATCGTAGCACACGTTCAGTACAAATATTCCCCTTGCGGAGCTCATCGTGATTCCGCTTATCGTAACCATAGCTCATGAAAATCGCTAAAGTCGGCATAGTCGGAAAAACCAAAGGTCCGCTCTTATCGTGACAAACCAGGAAAGCTGGTGAAACTCTAGCTGATCTGACGCCTTTGGGGAGAATGACGCAAATCCCAATGGTACGGAAAGCATGATGGGGCGCGAGTTCGCCGGCCGATGGGATAACTGGGGCAGAATCGGTTTATAAGGCGAACGGTCGGCAGCTGCCCGTTGCAATTGGGAAGTATTGTCTATGTTGCGAAAAATCAGCTGGATCGTGATGAGTGGTGCGCTTTTGGCGGGTGCGTCGGCAAAAGCTCAGATGCCGATGCCGAGCTATCCCGGCAATTGGCCGTACAGCAGCCCCGCCCAGCCCGGCTACCCAGGCTATGGCCCTCCCGGAATGCCGATGATGCCTGCGCCCGGTATGATGCCGCCGCCTGGTTATCCGAATCTGAACACGATGCCAAACCAACCGTACATGGTATTGCCTGACCGCATTCCGGATTCAAGGGTTCCCGCTCGGCCGATGGCGCAAGCGCCGAGTACGGCGCCATCGTTCAGCGAATACTATCCAAGCACAGGGTCAGATGTTCTGCCGGCGTCCTATATGTCCACGCCACAGGCAGTACCGAATGAGCCGTACACCGTCTACGAAGGTCCGCGCTATTTGTCGCATATCAAAGAGGAGGGAACGCGTGTCTGGGCCCAGGCGGGGTTTCTACACTGGTGGACCAAGCAAGACAGCTATCCCTCACTCGTAACCACGGGTAACGCGAATATCGGCACGCTTGGCAATGCCGACACCGTCGTCTTATTCGGCAGGCAATTCGGGCCGAAGGAGCTAAGCGGCGTTCAGGCCACGCTCGGCATGTGGCTGAATCCTGAACTGGATACCTCGCTGGAGGCGACGGGGTTCTACCTGAGCAGGCATGGACGTGATTCGTTGTTCACAAGCGATGCGACGGGCAGTCCGCTCTTGAGCATTCCGTTTCTCGCGCCTGCGGAGAGCGTCGCGAGGGTCGCGATTCCCGGCATTCGGTCCGGTACCATCAGCGCGAATGCAAAATTGGAAATGCACGGCGCCGACATCGCCGTCGTCCGAAACATCGCCCGGCTGCACGGCTGGTCTTTCGACTACTTCGGCGGGCTCCGTTACCTCTATCTCAACGACGATTTCGCCCTCAATCAAAATCTCACGGCTATCGTGAACAACGGCGTATTCTTCAATGGCGCCGGTCAAGTCGCCGGCACGACAGTTTCGGTCAGCGATTCGTTCAACCTCACCAACCGATTTTTCGGCGCGCAGTTCGGCGGTCATATCGCCTGGAACTGGCGGCGTTTCGACACCGCCTTGGCGGGCAAAATCAGCCTCGGTGGCAACGTCAGCAGAGCCGTTATCAACGGCGTCTCCACGCTCAACCCGGGAACCGCCAACGCCACGGACGCATCCGGCGGCTTGTTTGCGCAAACCGGCAACAGCGGTCCGTACGTCGTTTCCCACTTCGCCACGGTCCCCGAAGGCTCCGCTACCCTCGGATTCCACATCACGCCGAACCTTCGAGTCTTCGGAACCTACTCGCTCCTCTACTGGAGCAACGTAATCCGCACCGGCGGCAATATCGACAGGAATATCAACCCCGCGATTCCGCCAACGAGCGACACGTTCCTCGCAGGCACGACCGGCAGCCCGCTCTTCAACGCCAACTTCACCGACTTCTGGGCCCACGGCATCAACGTCGGAATGGAGTTGAAGTATTAGCTTCCGAATGTCTACTTCGCACGGTAGAAATTGTCACTTTTCCGAACCGATTAGAATATTTCCGAGCCGCGACCGTAAGGGAGCGGCTGATAGGATGCCTTGCGGTTTATGTCGGCCACTCCCTTACGGTCGCGGCTCGAATACGCGACAAACCCATCCGTTGAAAGTATAGCTAACTCATCCCGTACAGCATCCAATAAACGACGACACCGGTTATCGATACGTACAGCCAGATCGGCAGCGTCCACCGCGCGATTCGGCGATGCGATGCCAATGCGTTGCGCAGGCCTTGCACGGTGATGAAGATCGCCAACGGCGCGACGGTGACGGCCAACACGGTGTGCGTCAGCAAAATGGCGAAGTAGACTACACGGATTGCGCCCTCGCCGCGAAATCGCATCGGTTCGCCGCCGAGCACCGCGAAGTGATAGAAGAGATAACTCGACAGGAACGCCATCGACACGGCCAGCGCCAACAGCATGACGATTTTGTGCAGCGTCTCATAGCGCAGCCGAATCAGCAGCCAGCCGAGCAAGAGCAGCGTGCCTGCGGAACCGTTGAGAATCGCGTTGAAGCGAGGCAGGTCGGACGCGATCACCGGAATCGGCTGACGCATGCGGACCCGTTCAATCTCGTGTTTGAGGATATCCGCGGCATCGTCAGCCGCACTAGGTACGCTGCCGACGATGATTCCGTATGGATCGATGAGCAGCAATTTCGTCGAATGCAAAATGTCATCGCCAACCATCTTCTGCGGGTTGCGCGCGGTCGACAGATGGAAAGCACTCGTCACCGTCTGATGTAGCCGTTTTTCGTCCGTATCGGCAAGAAACAGCCATTGGTCGGGATCGGCGTTTTGGTCTTTGGCGAACTTCTTCAGGGTTACGGAATCGTTGAAGGCCAAAGCGATGCTGACAAACTTGACTTGCTTGTTGCCCCGAAACATCTCTTGCAATCGTTTCATCGTCGGGATCGACGTGCTGCACTGATTACACCCGGGCACGAAAGTCTGGGCAATCCAGATGGTGCCGCGCAGATCACGAGCGGTGATGAGCTCACCATCCCAATCGTCGAGCGAAAAGTTGCCGACGGGGTAATCGATCACCGTGAAGCGCGGCGGTTCATTCTTCTCGTCCTGAGCAGGAACCGAGGAAATGACAAGCAACAAGCAACAAATGGCAAATAGGCGGGGAGCCAATACCATACCAGCCACAGAGGCATAGAGGACACAGAGAAAATGCATGGAATTGTGAAAACAGACATTCACGATTTTGGCGAAACAAGTGATTTCCAAGCTTTGCATTTGCTCTGTGTCCTCTGTGTGTTCTCTGTGCCTCTGTGGTGAAAATCTCCACCGAGTCACTCGCCGGGATACGGCACGATGCTGTCCGGGGCGGCATGCCAAACCAGTGTCGCGTCGATCGACAGGATGATAACCATCATCACGGTGACGACGCAGACGGGCAGGATGATGCAGTATAGCTTGCCCCAGTCGAATTTCAGATGCATGAAGATCGCACCGACGAGCGTCGCCTTGATGACGGCCACAAACATGATGAGCGTGGCGCTCGTCATGCCATGTCCCAGCGCGATGTTAAATACGAACGATAAGGCCGTACAAACGCACAAAGCTCCGAAGACCATCATATACGTTTGAAAGCCCGGGCCGGCGTGGTCGTGATTATCGGACATCGGAAAACCTCTCTCTCCCGTTTGCGGCTTAGCGTTCATGTCGGAATATCCGAGCGCTAAGCCGTAAGCGGAAAACGATAATGCTTACACCAAATACAACATCGGGAACAGGAAGATCCAAACGATATCGACGAAGTGCCAATAAAGGCCTGTCAGTTCAATCGCCAATTCGTGGTCGGTCCCGAACTTGCCCATCAGGGCGGAGATCAGGTACATGCCAAACACAACCAGCCCACCGAACACGTGAATGGCGTGGAACCCCGTCATGGCGAAATACACCGACGCCCACAGGTTGCCGTAGGGGATTGAGAATGACAGGTGTGCGTGCGAATCGACCTCAAGTACGCCTTTTACAAGCGGCGCATCGGCGGGTTTGCTTTTTCGCGGCAAGTCGCAATATGTCGACGGCAGCTTATCGATGTTCGCCAAGCCTGGGTGCTTCGCTTTCATCGACTTCGTCCCGAGAACACGCTCGTTGACTTCCTTCGGCGAGATCCGATTTCCTTCGATGTCGGCGAGCAAGTCCTTGCACATCTTCATCGCCTCAGCATTGACGCTGTTATCCTTAATAACCTGTTCGAGTTGGACTTTGACCACTTGCACGTACCTATTATTGTGCGTGGAGTTTTTCTCGTCCTTCAATTCAAAGATGCGTCCCGGCAAAATCTGATGGTCGAACTTCGCCTTGTATTCCACTGCCTTGATGGCGAGGAAGACGCAGCCAAGCGCCAGTGTGATTGCCAGGTACATTACGGCTTTCTTGATGAACGCCTGCTTCTTGGCCGAATCGCTCGTCTTCTTCGCTTCGCTCAGGCACCAATGACAGAGGACCATCGTCAAGCTGGAACAGATTAGTACGAACGTGTTGAGCGCGCCGATCCATTCGACCAAGTGCACGTCGGTCGGCGAAGGCCAAGGCATCGCCATCGTCGGCTGGCCGTTACGCAACAGCATGTAGGTGCCGATCAGTGCGGCGAAGAAGGTGATTTCCGTCACCAAAAACAGCCACAGCGCCAATTTGCCGTTGGGCAATGGCAATCCCATATGTGTCGGTTCATGTGCAACGTCGTGTGCCATGGTAGTTCTTCATTCTCGTTGGATAGAATTACAGCCAAGCCCAGGGGTGAGGTACTCCGAACCCCTGGGATCGCGGTCTGCATGATCCCAGGAGTTCGGAGTACCTCACCCCTGGGCTTGCGCCCAATAACGCAACAAACGCTCAACCAGCAACAGCCCCAGCACGCTCGGCAGGTATACGAGCGAAACGTACAGCACCTTTCGGGCGTTGGCATCGTTCGGTGCCATCGTAAAGCACCAGGCTGAGCGAAGGAAAAACACGCCCAGGCCAAACGCCCCGAAGCCGTACATGATGCTCGAATCGCCCCACAGCACCGGCAGCAAGCTGATCGGCAGCAGGGCCACGCAGTAGAGCGTCATCTGCCGGCTCGTCATCACACCGTCCACATCGCACGTTGGCAGCATCTTCAAGCCGGCGCGGGCGTAGTCATCACGATACATCCAAGCGATTGCGAGAAAGTGCGGAATCTGCCAAAAGAACACGATCAGGAACAGCGCCCATGCCCCGCGGTCGATCGTACCCGTTATCGCCGACCAGCCTATCACCGGAGGCAAGGCCCCGGGCACGGCCCCGATCAGCGTATTCAGCGTCGATCGGCTCTTCAACGGCGTATAAATGAACGCGTAGCTAACCAGCGTGACGGCCGACAGCACCGTCGCCAGCGGATGGATGACGATCACGGCCAAGTAGACGAGCCCTAAACACGACAACGTCACGCCGAAAACGACAGCTTCACTCGCACTGACGCGCCCGGCGGGGATGGGACGGTTTTCGGTCCGCCGCATGGCCGCATCGGTGTAACGCTCGATCCACTGATTGAGCGCACTCGCACCGCCGGCGACCAAGGCGACGCCGACGAGCGTGTGAACGAGTTGTACGAAATCGAACGTCGCCGGGCTCGCTGCCAATGCGCCGATCGCGACCGTGAACAGCACCATCACGCCGATGCGCGGCTTCGTGAGTTCGACGAAGTCCAACCATCGCGGCCGAGTCAAAGGCAGCGCTTCGGTATAGGTTTTCATAATGCCGCCCCGACGGTTGGTGACTCCGAGTTCGCGCCTGCGATATTCGGATTCGGCATCGTTGCTGCATTCGCAAATAAACCGCGATGGGCGATCCAGGCCGCCGAGGCCGTCGTCGCGAAAATCAGCGTACCGACGAGGTAATGGATCGTGCGAATCCATTCGGCGTGCGTCGGCGCGGGCGCGAGTTGCGGCAAATTCGACCCGATCACATGGAATCGAGCGAGCCACGATTCCACACCGAGCACCAGTTGTAACGTCAGCAAACCCATCAGTGAGACCCGTTCCAGGCGGAACATCGAACCGTCTTCGTTTCGCATCAAAATCAGCAGCCAAACGATGGCGCCTGTTGTTAGAAACGCGCTGAACAAATGGCCGCGCGGACCAAACAACGATTCATGATGGCGAACCATAGCGCCGAGCACCAATTGAACAAACACGATGGCGACCGTAATCAGCGTGGCTCGCCGCAGTGCGGGTGAGCCATTCGTCACGCCAAGCGACGCCCATCGGTTTGACGTGAACAGCATTACCGTCACGATCGTTGCGAATACCAGCTGGGCGAATATTCCGTGCATCAGCTTGAAAGCAATCGGGAATTGGCTGTTGAGGTCAACCCGAAATATTCCAAGCATGCCCTGCAGGCAGATCATGGCCAACATCAAAAACCCCATCCAGCCCATCCACGATCGGCGATCAAAAAACCAACAGCCGAGGGCGAACACAATGCCGCAAATGCCGACCAGAAAGCCGAAGGTGCGATGCCCGTACTCCAATCGCCAGGCAAATCGGCTATCCTCGAACAGCGTGTTGATGACGACCCACGGTGGGCGAAAACCTTTCGGATCGACCATGCCCACGCCATGGCTTGTAACGCTCGCGCCGAGGAACAACAGCGGCAGCGTGCAGATCACGGTCGTCACGGCAATCGCGTGCAGCCAACGGGGGGCGTCGTTATTCATGGTAATCTTCGTTTAGCCGCTCGCCTTTGGCGAGCGCGGGCACGGTTATCGTCAATCGCAATACGCCATGTCCGCGCTCGCCAAAGGCGAGCGGCTAAACGCTAATGCGTCGCCGGCGTGGTGCTTTTCTCGGTTTGCGGGCAGTTGTCTTTATCGCCATGCTCGCCGTATTCGTAAGGGCCGCAATGTACGATCGGGACGGTGTCGAAGTTGCCGTGACCGGGGACCGGATCGCCCGTGGTCCATTCGAGGGTATTGCTCTTCCATGGGTTCTGCGACGCCTTCGCGCCGAAGAAGATACTCCAAAGGAAATTCGCCACGAAGATCAGCTGGGCCAGGCCCAACAGCAGAGCCGAGATACTCATGAACTCGTTGAGAGGCAGCAGTTTCGCTTCCAGGGCGCCGGCGGTGATGTCCGGGATTCGGCGGCGTAGGCCGGCCAGGCCGACCATGTGCATCGGGAAGAACGTGCAATTACAAAGGACGAACGTCAGGAAGAAATGCGCCTTGCCGACGTTGTCATTCATCATCTTGCCGAACATCTTCGGGAACCAGTAATAGATACCGCCGAAGATGCCGAGTAGGCTGCTCGCAAACAACACATAATGAATATGCGCGACGATGAAATAGGTGTCGTGGATGTAGATATCGACCGGCGTGGCAGCCATGAAGATGCCCGACAGGCCGCCGATGATGAACAGCGACACAAAACCGAGCGCGAAGAGCATCGGCGTCGTGAACTGGAGGTTGCCTCGGTAGATCGTGCCCAGCCAATTGAACGTCTTGATGGCCGACGGCAGCGCGATCATGATCGTGGCAACCATGAAACCCGTGCCAAGCCGGGGGTCCATGCCCGACTGGAACATGTGATGGCCCCAAACGATGAAGCCGAGGCCCGCGATGCCGGCGATCGAATAGATCATCGCGCGATACCCGAAGAGCGGCCGGCGTGCGAACGTCGCGAGAATGTCGGAGACCATGCCCATCGATGGAAGGATCATGATGTACACGGCTGGGTGAGAATAGAACCAGAACAGATGCTGCCAAAGGAGCGGCTGTCCACCGCCGACCTCCGGCGACCAGTTGCCGAAACTGAGACCATCGGGCAGGAAGAAGGTCGTGCCAATGGTCTTGTCAAGCGTTTGCAGGATCAGCGCGACGGTGAGCACGGGCAGAGCGAAGGCTTGAAGAATCGCGGTGATGAACATCGCCCAGATCGTCATCGGCATACGATAGAGCGTCATGCCCGGGGCACGCATGTTGATGATCGTCGTGATGTAGTTGACGGAACCCATCATCGAACTAACGCCGACGCATAGCAATGAAAGCAGCCAGAGTACCTGCCCAGGTCCCGACCCAGGAGCGGCCGGCGACGCTAAGCCCTGCCCCGCTGGCATGGCGACACTTGAAATCGTGGGGTATGCGGTCCAGCCGGATGCGGCGGCACCACCATCGACGAAGAAGCTAAACGAAATCAACACGAACGCGGGCCAAAGGATCCAGTACGACATCATGTTCAACTTCGGGAACGCCATGTCACCGGCACCGATCATGAGCGGAATCGTGAAGTTGCCGAACGCGCCTGTCAAGAACGGGATGATGACGAAGAAGATCATCACGGAGGCGTGCATCGTGAAGCACATGTTGTAAAACGATTCGGACATGCGCCCGCCGTTGTCCGCGAAATAGTTGTGAATGAGCGGAATCTCTGCATGAGGCCAGGCCAGCTGAATGCGAACTAACAGTGCGAGAATGCCACCCAGCCCCAGAAAGATGATGCTGGTGAAGAGAAACTGAACTCCGATGATCTTGTGATCTTCGGAGAAGACGTATTTGCGGATAAAGCCTAACTCGGGATGAGCGTGCCCGTGAGTATCCGTGGCATGTTCAGCGTGAGAATCCATAGCGGGAACCTCGGTTCTAAGATCAATCCAATTCCCTGAATGCCGCTTGCGGCTTAGCGCTCACAGGGGATACTCCGAGCGCTAAGCCGCAAGCGGAAACCAGATCAGTTACGTCGCGTGCCTTCCGCCTCGGTTTTTTGCAGCCAATCGAGAAACTCGGCCTGATCCTTATGGACAAAAACTCGCCCAATCATGCGATAATGGCCCCAGCCGCACAACTCGGCACAGGCGATATCCCAGGTATATTCCTTGTCCTTCTCTTTCTTGCCAGCCGGATCGTAGCCATCAATGTAACGTTGACGGCTTTCGTCCCATTTGCAATTGACCTTGGTCGGGGTAAACCAGACCGGGATCATCTTGCCAGGCAACGCATCTTGCTTGACGCGGAAGTTCGGCAGGTTGAAGCTGTGAATGACGTCGCGCGTTGTCAGATGCACGACAACGGGATGATCTTTCCAAATGTGCAACTCGTTGACGACGTGCACATCGTTAAAATGCGGAATCTTGCCGAACGATTCAAAGTCTTTTCGGGTGGCAGCCGGATTCGCCATCCAGCCCTTGAATCGAGAGACGCTTGGATAGCGCATGCGCCATTCAAATTGGCGAGCGCTGACGGCAACCTGAGAGCGTGCTTTATTTGCCGCCGTGGCGTCGTTCCGATTTCGCGTGGCGTACTTGATATCGGCCCAAGTATTGACTTGTGCGAAAACGATGACGACAAGCACGATCGAAGGAACGATCGTCCAGGCCAATTCAACCTTGTGTTGATCGTTCAGAAAACGTTCGAATGGTTTGAGAAAGCTGGGGAATCCCGCATTTGCGGCGATAGGCGGCTTGCCGTCGGGCGTCTCGGCATACCTCCACATAAAAACGACGAGAATGACCTCGGTGATGACAAACGCGATTGTCGTGACGACGAGGATGAGGTAAAACAGTCCATCCACGGCGCCGGCGTGCGTCGAGACACCTTCGGGCATCCACCAGCCCATCAAGGGCGAGATACCGAAGCCGATCGCGCAGGCCAACATCGTCACGCCGAACAGCACGCTCCAACCTTTGTTGCCCACGTTTGGTGTCTCCCGTATTTGCCCATATAGCCCGCCATTTATGACGGGACCGCCTGCCTCACCCGCCATAAATGGCGGGCTGTATACTCAATCAATATTCACGCCCATCGAGCGGCGCATTTCGGGGTATGGCAACACCGTGACAAAATTCACGAGATCCCAAATATCCTGCGGCTGCAGCGTTCCGCCGAAAGCATTCATGCCGGAGCCGGAGATCCCGGAATGGATGCGATAATAGACATCGACAGGCCGTTTCCCGCCGCGAAAGACGCCTTGCGTGAAGTTGTTGGGCCGAACGAGCGTGCCCCAATCGTCGGCTTTGAATTTCGCCTGTCGACCGTAATCCGTGTGACAGCTGACGCAGTTCGCTGTCTTGCCTCGCGGGTGAATCGGATCGCCGGTGAATAGCTGCTTGCCCCGCTTAATTGATTCCTTCATATCATCAGCCTTATACGGTGCGACAGTGATCGCACTCGTAGATTCCAACGAAGCGGCCCATCTATTCACGTTGTCGGCTGCGTAACCTGAAATCAGATCCGGAATGGTGCTTGGTCCTTCTTCGTTAAGAATCACGAAGTCGAGCACGCCTCCCTTGTCCCTGTCGGGAGCGAAGTCGGTTTTCATCACATTCATTTCCGCTTTACCACGAATGCTCAGGTGAATCACATAGCTCACGAGCGATTCCAGCTCCTCTTCCTTGAGCAAGAGGAACGCCGGCATTGCAGTCCCTTCAAGCCCGAGCCGTACGGTCCGCAACAAATCGGCTCGACTCGGAAGTCTGGGCCCGGTCTTTTGGTCCACCGATGCGAATTTGAACGTGCCCGACCGGAAATCACGCGGATGCGGATTGACCCACCGCGCCGTCGGTCCACGACCATCGCCGGGAACGCCATGGCAGTGCAAGCAATGGATACGATAGCGGGTTGCTCCCATGGCCAGCGTTTCGTCGTCGAGCTTCAAATCCTGCATGACTTTTGCCGAGATTCCCAGCGCCTTCGCGTTGATGATCGGCTCGGCAGGCGTACCGAAAAAAGCTCGGAGCGAGGCTTCGATTTGGCTCCGATCCGGGCCCGAAATCTTCATCGGATCGCGGAGAATCGTATCGTTGATCGCCGTGGCCTTGGCGTGATACGGGTGGTCCGGCTTAAAGATGTCGTCAAATCGCATCATCGGCAGAACGCCTGGACGATCGGGATCGACCCGTTCGTCGGCGAGCTTGGGCGCCGCCATGACGATGGGGTCCGACCGCACGCCGTACCGGACATCCGGCGAATAAGCCGGGTGCGATTCCAGGCCGCAACCTGTCAGACCCAAGGGTAGACAGGCGACGCCAAGCACAAAAAGACGAAAAGTAGAGTTCATACGCAGTCCTACGAAGAATCGGACACAACGTTCCGATTGTATTGAGGATGGTACTTTTTTACGCCTCGTGAAATCGCCGTCAAGCATCTGATACGCGAGTTTGTGATTTTTTGCACAAACTTGTTTTGGGCAATCGGCATGCCGAGGTGTTCCGTTTCAATAGGATTTTGGGAACGATATGGAGATTTCTATATACTTCGAACGGTAGAAATTGTTGCTTTTTCGAGCCGATCCAAACATTTCCGAGCCGCGACCGTAAGGGAGCGGCCGACAGGACGCCGTGCGGATTATGTCGGCCTCTCCCTTACGGTCGCGGCTCGGAAAAGCGTCGAATCACCCGTCAAAGGTAAAGTCCGCCATAAATGGCGGGCTATATGTCAATGCAATACTCCACCGGCCGCTTTCTGCAACTTCTGGGCATGCTCATTCTGCCGATCGCCATGGCCGGCGAGATCGCGGAATCGCATGGCCTGGGCCGAATGTTGCAATGGGCAGTCGTCGGGATCGTCGTTTTCGGCATCGGCTGGACGATGACGCAATATTCGGGGAAGAAGTAGGAGTGCCGCGCAGAGCCAGAAGCGTCAGCGACGGTCAAAATTCACCGATATTTGTCGTCATGCTACTGATTTGACGCCACCCTCAAAAGTCAATTTCCGAGGCTGAAGCGTAAGCGAGGCGGCCTGAATGCCTCGCTTACTTCAGCCTCCGACGGAAAATCGGCTTTTGATGGGCGCGTCTGATTTGATGCTACGGACCACGGACATCCTTACCAATCCCCGCTACCGACGCGCTCGAACGATTTGCCCACGCCCAGGCGGTAGCAGAATTGCTCGAAGCTTTCGCGATGGCTCGGATCGGTGCTGTGGAGATGCTCGGCTTCGGTGATGAGCTTCATCTTGTCATTGCGGCGAATGCCGTGCTCTTTCATCACCTGCTCGAATGGCTTCAGGTTGGTTGCATAGACGACAAGGAGCTTGTGCTCGTCGAACTGAACTTCCATCGGCCCTTCGGTGGACATGATGGCGATGCCGGTGCAGCCGTCGTGGGTCAGGAGGTCTTCGTAATCGCAGCAATTGCTTTTGATAACGGGGAGATCCATCGCCTCGCGGAAGAGGTCTTGATGCTTGTGGCCCTTGGCGTCGTGGCTGGTTTCGAGGACGACATCAACGACATCGCCCAGCGGATCGAGCAGATCGAGGAAGACTTCGAAGAGCCGAGCGCGCGAGATGGACGCGGCGAGAACCGGGACTTCGAACTTCGCCTTGGCGTCGCGGTAGGTCTCGATGCGATAGCCCTGGATCGGGGTCACCGTCAACGCCTGACCGGGACGGATCGCATCCGTCAACCAAAAGTCGCCGTATCGATCCACCAGCATATGATCGGACATGGATGTTCTTTCCATCGCGTTCGCACCCTGCGATCGGATAATGAGGACTTGCCCGGCTACTCAATTCCGACCGCGCGGGGAAATGCGGCAAAGAAATCATAGCTCGCGAAACCGGCCGGGGCCAACACTCTGATCAAATTCTACGCAGGAACTTGAACGAAAACCGAAAAACATCGCGAAATATTCGGATGTTCCGTACAGACCTTTCGGGATAGGTAATTCCCAAGCTACCGCGTACACAGGACCTGGAAAACGGCGGCAACATGCGCGGTGGTAGCGGTTGTGCGGAATGTAGGGGATTTGCTGATTTCGGCAACCTATGTGCTCCTGCGACCGTGGCCATCGGCGACCTTGTCTGGAGGTTCACCCATGCGACTTCTCATTATCGGCGGCGGACTGTTTGGCTCGCTGGCGGCCGTGCATGCGCGATCACACGGCATCGAAACGCTCGTCTTCGATCCCGGTCTCGACGGCGCCGCCTCGCCCGCCGCCGCCGGAATTTTCTCGCCCAACTGGATCAGCGCCAAGATGAGGGCGCATTTCGATCTCGCTCTACCGATGCTGGAGCGCCATTTCGGTATCGCTCAAATCGACCTGGCTCACGACGACGGACGCTGTGAGAAATTCTCGTTTGTGTCGCCTTTGCAAATCTTGGATCCTGCGCCGCTCCGAAAAACCGTCACCGCGGTCGGCGATGGCTGGCTGGAGGCAGACGGCGAACGCTACGCCGGCTGGATCTACGTTGCCGCGGGTGTCTGGTGCAGTCAATTCGCGTCCGACCTGCAAATCACAAGCAAAGCCGGGGCGGCGTATGTGTTCGCCGGCGAAAGGCCCGCCCGCATCCGCCAGATCGCCTATGGGCGTCAGGTCATCGCCTTCGTGCGCGATGCCGGGACAACGCATTTCACCGATGGCACCGCCGAAGCCGATTATTCCGATATGCACAACGAGGCCACGCTGGAGCGCGCCCGACAACTTGGGCTGACCGAAACGCCGATCACGCGAATCTGGGGCCGTCGGCCTTACACACCCGGCGGCCCAGTCTTCAAACAACTCGGCGCGAAAACCTGGCTCGCCACCGGCGGACGAAAGTTGGGAACCATCCTCGGCGCATCCTTCGCACGCCGATTGGTGGAGGAGGAATTCACGAGGACTCGTTAGTTGGACAGGGCAATTGATATGATTGTAATGAAGGTGACTGCCGCGTTGGGAGAACGGAAACAACATCTTCCCTTCTTTACCGCTTGCGGCTTAGCGTTCACGTAACACCTTGTGAGCGCTAAGCCGCAAGCGGCAAAACGAAATCGGGAAGTTATATTTGAATTTTCCTTAGTTCCAATTTATGGGCATATCAATGAGCGCAACACCGAACGACTTGACCAGGTACAAGTTTGCGAAGACCTTTGTCCTTCCGGGACTTTCTGTCTTCCTTGTCCCGATCCTGTCGCTCTGTTTCTTTGTTTACGGACAAGATCGCATCGATCGCGACGCCCGTGAAGCCATCTTGAAAAACATTCATCAAGGACAGTCTTCTAAGCCCAAACGCTAAAGCGCAATTGTCGGAATTCTACGAAAAAGTACCCTTTTCCGAACTTGCCACCCATAGTGAATTCGCCCAGAACCTGGACACGAGGACAAAATTCGATTTTTTCACCTTCCGCTGGATGATCCGGATTTCAAAATGGTCGATCCTGGCGGGCGTCCTCGTTTTCGCCGTGGGCGGCATTTGTGTCGCATTGTCGTTACGATCGCAGTTCGTGCAATATCTCAGCCTATCGATCGGCTGGCATGTGCTGCGAATCTTCAGTGCCTTGCAGACCATCGCCCAGGGAACGATGTTGGTGGCTCTTTCCTACTGGGTCACCGCCCTGTGGTTCAATGTGTACGTGCCCAAATTGATCGGTATCGTCGCTATTCTCGCGGTGGTGGCCATGTTCATGGTGATCAAGGCTATTTTCACGACTCCTCATGCGGAGTTCGTGGTCGGAGGCAAAGTCATAGACAAAGACCAATCGCCCAAGTTGTGGGAACGGTTGCAAGTGATTTGCGATAAGGTGGGGACAAGTCCGCCGGATCAGGTAATTGCCGGGATTGACGACAATTTCTTCGTCACGGAGAACCCCGTCACGGTGCAAGGAAAGAACTACGATGGGCGCACTCTGTTTATCAGTCTCGCGTTGCTCAAGCAATTGCATAGCGCGGAGGCCGACGCAATACTGGCACACGAAATGGCCCACTTCAGCGGCAACGACACATTGTACTCACGGAAAATATCACCGCTCTTACAACGTTACGGCCACTACTTGCAAGCTCTTTCCGACGGAGGAGCACTGCCGATTCTCTATTTCATGCTTTGCTTCCGAGCTCTTTTTGAATTGTCGCTGGGCGCGCTCAGTCGTAAACGTGAATTTCGAGCCGACAAGATCGCCGCTGATACGACTTCCGCGAATGATATGGCCGGCGCCTTGTTGCGGACGACCGCCTATTCCCGCTATCGAACCAATGTCGAAAACGACTTGTTCAACAATGAACGTGCACTCGAATCGGCCAACATATCCGAAAGAGTCGAACGGGGGTTTCCGAAGTTCGCCGTCGGATTCGCGTCAGACCCGCAGCTGGCATCGGCTGAGACCTCGCACCCGTTTGATTCGCATCCACCCTTGCAAATACGCCTGGAAGCTGTCGGGTTGCCCAAGCTCTCCGATGCGGCACAATCATTGCTCACACAGCCCGGCGATGGGGGTTGGTATCAAAATATCGAGAACGCCGACGAAATAGAACGCGAACAATGGAAGCAATTTGAAGAAAGCTTTCGAGCACTTCACGAACAGTCCTTGCCGTACCGATTTTTGCCGCAAACCGACCAGGAGCGAACGATTGTGGTACGAGCATTTCCCGAGATGCTTTTCGAGGGCAAGGACGGCACTTTGATTGTCGATTATCTGCAAATCCAAAGTGCCACCTGGGCCGAGCCTGTTCTCATCAGCGAGCTCAGGAATCTCGAATTGGATGACTACGGTCTATTAACCATTGATCTGGCACCAATCGGGAAAAAGCTAACTCTCAAAACAGCGCAATTCCCCGACAAACAATTAGTGATCGACACGATTGGTCGCTACTATGGCCGATATATAACGGCCCTTGAATATCTAAAATTCAAAGCGAAAGAGGCCGAATCGAAATGACACTTCTCGTTGATCCCCACCATAAACTTCACCACAGAGACACAGAGGCACCGAGAAAAGCATCGGAAAAATGCGAAACTGCTCCCTATGAATGGCTGACTGTAGTCAACATAAATCAGTAGTGTCCTACTCCCAGTTCTTCGCATTCTCTCTGTGTCTCTGTGCCTCTGTGGTTAATGTTGGAGTGGAGATGGGTGAGAAGTGTCATCGAAAACGGGCAATTCTTCCGAACAGCAACGCTGATCGACTTGCCATGATTCCTGGCGGTCCCCCAACCGAGTTATTTTTCAATGTATACATTGAACGGCTAGACTTGTCCGATCAATTGACCGGTGGCACAGACATTCCTGTCTGTGCTTGGGGTTTATACAGACAAGAATGTCTGTGCCACCAATGCGACAATTCAAACCGCGCGAAGTGTAGTCCTAGAAAAAAACGAACCCCGCGAGGGTCACTCGCGAGGTTCATCGTCCCCCAATCCGGTTGCTTCTATCGATTTTGGTACCAATAACTCGGTACTTGAGTGGGGACATAACCGACGGGCTGAATGGACGTCCCGTAAGTTGAATAGCCGGTCCGGTGCTGGGTGAGCATCGAATTCGGCGGCGTTTGCGGGGCGCGCCCTTGCTTCGGCGCTTCATTCGTAGAACCTGGCGGCTGGCCCTGTGGCGGGAATTGCGTAGGCCAAGGCGGGTAAGGACTGGTCTGCGGCGACATCTGCGAACGCGGATCGGCTGGAAAGTAGGCGTACCACGGTGCCGTTGGTCGTTGAATCTCTGGTCCGAATTTAACTTCCACACGAAACTGAAACACCGTGTTGACTTTTACCGGGGGCCGTTCCCACGCATGCACTTCGCCGGATGTGATGAGGCACATCAATCCGAGAACCCCAAGCCACCAAAAGCGGCGGGCAGATACTCCCTCCATGCGAATCCTTTCCGAGTTGCGAGGCATAGTTGCTGGACCCCTTCCCTTCGGAAGGCTGCTCAAGCATTACCCATAATTCCCTATCAGGTTGGTTTCTTGATGCGACGGATGGAAGTTTATCGCGACCGGACGTCGCCTTTCCGACAGGACGCATTCGACGTGCAAAAACGAAAAGGCCGAATCTTTCGATTCGGCCATGACATCTGTTCCAATGTGACTTGGGTTGATGTGCGTCGCGGGTTGCTTGGAACGTTGCAATAATCAGGTTACGGGTTTAACCGGGCTGTTGCAGACTCCACGGCTTCCGCAATGGATGATGGTTAGCGACCCATCTGCGGGAAGTAGTAGTTCGACTGCATCGGGTAGTTAGCGAATTGGCCAGGAGCGAGGTAGGGCGTCGGCTGGTAGCTCTGGAAGCCATACGGTGCGAACGGCGAAGCCTGGAACTGTTGCGGCTGGAAGCCGTAGCCTGGGGCGACGGGTCCGTCAAAGCTGCGCGGGGCGCCGGGGGCTGGGGCCGGGACCGGGGCCGGTTGCGGCTGCGGAGCGTAGTAGTAGGGGCGCTGGTGTTGCTGTTGGAATTTCTGCAGCACGCTTGGCCGAGCGTGCGGGTCCATACCGCCGGGCTGGCCATCGCGAATCAGGCCCCACAACAGCGTGTTGCCACCGCTGCTCCAGTCAAAGTTCATGCCAATACCAAACTTGGTATTGACCCAGGCCGAGGCCTGTTGGTGAGAAACGGCCATCAAACCGACGGCCAACATTCCGATCGCGATAATCTTCTTCATGGTCTTTCTCTCTCTCTCTTTCTCTTTAACTGTTTCCGGTTCCTTCGTTCTCCCCTTTTGGAGAACGCGGTGCTTTGTGCACAATTTACAATTCCACATAGACACCCTTTGGGCTAGCAATTTCGTTGGAACTTTAGGCAATTGGTTCGATCGTTCGGTGTTATTGGCGCTGCAACTCAAATTTCCGAAGAAAGATGGAATTTTGATTCAAGTCGATTTATTCGATTGCCGAGAGTTCACGATAATTTCGGCGAAATCTAAGAAAGTAGAAATTTTCATTCAAGTCGGGCTACCCGATTACCGAGAGTCCTCGACAACTTCATTGGAACCCTACGTATTAGAGCGGTCCACAGATGGGGTTGCGTACATCGGTAGGACGGTTTGAAATGGACCCCAGAAACTGGACAGTCGAATAAGTTACCACTGGCGGTCCAAGAAGGGAGGACCATGGCGATGACAAGAAAGTCCCACCCGGCGACGTTCAAGGCGCAGGTGGCGCTTGCAGCAGTGAAGAGGGACAAGTGATCGAGAACATGCAGCTCAGCTTCCTCGATCGCTTGATGTCGGCAAACACGCTTCGGGCAGCCGACGCGAAGGAGCGCCCGGCAACGGACATGACTTCTCCTACGCCTTGGCCCGTTTGGGCGGTCATCATAACCGCGAAAGCGACCATGCACCCAGTTAGTTGATTTAGTGGCGAGCCTCGATGAAACTCCAATCCACGCTTGACGGTGCAGCCGTTCTCGGCCTCACGGTGATGTGACGAAACGGCAGCGCATACGCTTGCGGCTCTGGGGTCGCGGAATGAATTTGGTTTTTCGCTTCGCGCCCCCTCATCTCTCGGCTACAATCATCTCATCATCAACTATGCCACGAGGTGATACCATGCTCTCCATTGAAGATCGCGATCATCGCCGTGATGGAATCTCTCGCCGTGAATGGCTGCGTGTCGGCGGGCTTGGGGCCCTCGGGCTTTCGCTGCCGGCACTTTTGCAAGCGGGGCAAGCCTCGCCCGGTGCGAACTTGCGGTCGCCGATGAATTTGCGCGGTGCGATGTTTGGCCGAGCGAAGAACGTAATCTTCCTTTGGCTGCAAGGCGGCCCGCCGCAGCATGAGACATTTGACCCGAAGCCGGACGCGCCGGTGGACATTCGCGGGCCTTTCCGTCCGATTGCGACGAATGTGCCGGGCATTCGCTTTTCGGAGTTGCTGCCTCGTACCGCGGGGTACGCCGACAAGCTCGCCATTGTGCGTTCGCTACACACCAACGACGACAATCACGATGTCAGCGGCTACTGGGTACTCACCGGCTATCCCTACGGACCAGGCAGCGCTCGCCAGATCAAGCCGAACGATTGGCCCTACTTCGGTTCGATCGTCAAGATGCTCAAACCAAGCGAACGCATGCCGGCACTGTCGTCGGTGTGGATTCCCGACATGATGCGGCTCAACGACAACGTCACGCCAGCTGGCCAAACCGCCGGCTTTCTTGGCCGCATGTGGGAGACTGAGCGATTCGTCGGCGATCCCGCGTCGCCGAACTACCGCATCGAAGGCCTCGACCCGACCGGTGACATGACGCCCGTGCGGATGAATCGCCGGCGCGATCTGCTCGCTCAGATGGACACACACCTGCGCAACGTCGAGCGTGGCGGTGCGATCGAAGCGTGGGATCGGCTGTCGCAGCATGCTTTCGATCTCGTCACCTCCGGGACGGCGCGTCGCGCTTTTGATCTACGCCGCGAATCCGACATCGTGCGCGATCGCTATGGGCGCTACTCGTGGGGCCAATCGGTCCTGCTCGCGCGGCGATTGATCGAGGCAGGCGTGCGGCTTGTGCATGTCAACTGGGTGCGCGAACCGGGCGACTCCGCCGTCGATAATCCGATGTGGGACACGCATGCGCAGAACGCTGACCGATTGCAAGATTGTTTGTGCCCGCAGTTTGATGTGACCTTTACCGCGCTGCTTGAGGATCTGCAACAACGCGGCCTATTGGACGAGACGCTCGTGGTCGCAATCGGCGAATTCGGGCGGACGCCGCGAATCAACAGTCTCGGCGGTCGCGATCACTGGGGTCGTGTGTTCAGCTTCGCGATGGCCGGCGCGGGCATCGCCGGCGGGCAGGTGCTGGGCGCGAGCGATCGGCTCGGCGGCGATCCGGCCCTCGACGCGATGCGCCCCCACGATTTGGTCGCTACGATCTATTACCTACTCGGTATCGACCCGCAGGCCTTATTCTACGACAAGAACAATCGCCCGCATTTCATTTCGCGCGGCGAGCCTCTGCATCGATTACTCGGCAACGGCCCGGCGACGCTCGAACGCCAGCAACCCGAAGGCGACCTCGCCTTTGTGCCAGCGTATGACACGAGCTTGCTGCTCGACACCGATTTCCGCGCCGGCCAGGCACTGGCCCCAACCACGCCGCCGAGCCGAGCGCGCGGTTGGCGAGGGTCGGCCGTCAACGCCCCGTTCGGTGTGCGCCTCACCGATCGCGGTGTGTTGATGGGTGCGTCCGTTGCTACGACCATCACCCAAGGCACGCGTGTTCTTCTCGCTCAGGAAATTCGCAACGCTCGCGGCGGGCAGTACAGTTTCACCGTGCAAGCCAGCGGCGGCGGGGCATCGCGCGAAACCTTCGATCGCGCGTTCGCCAATCTCTCGTGCAAACTCGTGCTCTTCCGTTACACCAACATCAACAAAGACCCGGCCCAGGCCACGATCCTCGCCAGCGCCGATTTCCGCCCGACCTTTGGCGACACGCCAACCGCCTTTGAAGTGAGCCGATTCCTCGGCTCAACGGTCCCCGGCGCCAACTTCGCGATTGGCAATGGCATGGGCGTCGCCGTCATCGTCGAGAAAAGCACGCCCGGCGCACTGACGCTCAACGCTGAAGCGCACCTGCGATTGCACAGCGTGACGTTGACGTTCAACGCCCGCCAACGCGACGAAACGGTGACGGTGTGAGTCTGTTTCTCCGCTTGCGGCTAAGCGCTCGGAATATCTTGCATGATCGCTAAACCGTAAGCGGAGGAATCCCGGAATAGCCAAATCCTTACTTGAGCAGGTCCACCGCCGCTTTGCCGTTCAAATAGATCAGCCCTTTGACGGTGCGAAACACCGCGAGATCGGCTTTCGTGCGAATCGGACAGTTGACGCTCTCAATCGTCATGGTGCGCAGGACGTTGTAGTCTTTCACGAAAGTCTTGTTGAACCCAATATGCCGCCAGCTCCGGCCCTTCACCGGCGACAAGTCGGACACCGGCGTTTCCGACAACTCCAGCCAATCGATCTTCGTATCCTTTACCGACGCTATTGACTTGATCGGCGTGCGCGTTATCGTCAACGTCGTCAGCTTCATCGACTTGATCGGCGATAGATCGCTTACTCGTGTTCCCGTCAGATCGAGTATATTCAATGGCATGTCTTTTAGCGGCGCAATGCTTACAATCGGCGAATTCGCCGGATAGAACGTTGCTATTTTCATTTCCTTCAGAGGCGATAGGTCCGTCACTTTCGTGCCTCGCATGTCCAAGGTGATCAACATCATACCCTTGAGCGGTGCGAGGTCCTTCACCGCACAGCCCTGGATATCCAGGCTCGTGATCGGTAATCCCTTGAGCGGCGATAAGCTCGTGATCTGCGTGGTATGGGCACTCAGCGACACCAGCGAAGATTCGCGCAGCGGCGACAAATCCCGCACCGGAATCCCTCGCATATCCAGCGATGCGATTGGTTGGCCCTTCAGCGGACTCAAGTCCTGCACCTTGGTGTACGCGATGCCAAGGCTATTGAGTCGGGCTGACTTTAACGGCGATAGATCGACCACCGGCGTTTGGTAGAGGCTCAACACTTCGAGCACGATGCCTTTCAATGGCCGAAGGTCAAAGATCTTGGTATGGCTGGCATGGAGCGTTTGCAGCGGCATACCCTTGAGCGGCGAGATGTCGACGATCGGACACGATGCGATATTTAACGTCTCAAGCAATGCACCCTGGATCGGCACCAGCGATTCGATCTTGCTGGCTGCCGCGTTGAGATGCCTCAGCGGCGCCATTTGCAAACCGGTCAACGAGGCGATGGCCGTGTACGAGCAATTGACTTTCTCCAACGGCATGCCCTTGATCGGTACGAGACTTTCGACCGGGCTGCTGCTGCAATCGAACACCGTTAGTTTCATGCCCTTCAGCGGCGACAAATCCTTCACCAGGCTCCAACTCATGTTCAGTTCGACCAACGGCAGACCGATCAACGACTTCAGGTCGCGCACGCGTTCCTTGTCGAGTTCCGATGTCGGCGGCGTGCCGGCGAAATGGAACTTCTGCATATGCTTGAATACCGCGATCGCGCCGATCTCGCGAATGCCATTGCCGAGGAAGCCGAACTCGACAACTTTGTCGTCCACGATCTTGACGGTGTGGCTTTCGGGTAGCTTGTCATTTAGCTCGTGCAGTTTGGCGACGACCTCTTTCACCTGTTCCTTGGCGCTGAGCGCTGCGACTTTCTCGATCCAGGCGGAATCGATCGGCTGCTTCTTCTCGGTTTGTGCCGATGCGAAAGAGGACGTGAAAAGAAGAGTGATGAGTGCCAATTGCATGACGAACTCCCTGTGGCTCGTATTGATGTTTCGTGGAAATTCTACGACAAAACGAGGCGCAATGCCCACATCACGCTACCTTCGCTTCGGCCTTTTTTACCAATCGCCGATGATTCAACGCCAACGGCAAACCCGCACCCATCGCGACGGCGGCGTAGAAGAGCACGACGAACAGCACGCCTTTGCCAAGGTCGCCCGACTCCGCCGGAAACAGCCGAGCGTTGATGAGCAGCGCGAGGTTCATATTGCGCATCGTCACCTCAATGCCAACTGCCAAGCGATCCGAGACCGGCCAGCCGAACACACGGAAAGGCAGCATGTTTATCTGCTGGCCAAGCACGCAGAACAGGATGATCGCCAGCGGGATGCCGGGGCCGTATTCCATGGGCCGAATCCGCCCGCTGGCGAGCGAACCGACGACCATGACGACGACGACGGCGAGTCCGATACGCACACATATCTTGGAAAGTAAGAGATGCTTCGCCGGGAACAGTCGTCGCAGCGTCAAACCTGCGACCAGTGGCAGGAGCAAAAACAGAGCGACATCGGTGACAATCTCGCTCACCGGCATCGGGACGCTTTCTGGAATGTGCTCACTGGCTAGCAACTTCAGCATTGTCGGGACCGTGATGAGCGTCAGCAGCGTCGAAACGCCGGTCAGCGAAATCGACAGTGCCATGTTGCCTCGCCCGAAATAGGCGAAAAATTTCGACATCGCCCCGCCCGGCATCGCCGCGACTAGAATGAACCCGATCGCGATGCCCTCTTGAAAGCCGCATATCCAATTGATGGCAACCGCGATGATCGGCACGACGAAGAGTTGCCCCGCGAGACCGACGAAGAACGAACGCGGCCGCCGCACGATTTCGACGAAGTCGAGCAGCGACAGTGTCAATCCCATGCCCAGCGTGAACAACACCAACTGAGCGCGGGCGAAGTCGTACTCATACGGAGGATACCAGTCGAACATGATGTGCCGCTCGCGGAATATTTTTGTCGTGTCCCGGCATGATACGAAATGCGCACTCTGCGTGCCAAAAATTGCAAGCCCGCAGGCGACGACGGAGCCTGCGCAGGTCAGACCCTGCAGGCTCCGTCGTCGCCTGCGGGCTTGCAATTGCCTCATTAACGTAACCAATCAATGAGTGCCTGCGGATAATCCGTCGTGATGCCATCGACGCCCATGTTGACCAACTGTGACCAATTCGCGACCTCGTTGACCGTATAGGTAATAATACGCACCCCAGCGGCGTGCACCCGGCGAACGACATCGGCATCGACGAATTCAAAGTCGGGGCAGTAGCAGTCAACCTGCGCATCGCGTAGCCAGGCTTCCAGACTGGCCGGCACAGTGTTGTGAACGAGCAGCGCCGTGCCGATCGTCGGCGCCAACCTCTTCGCCGACTGCACGCTGCGATGATCGAAGCTGCGGATGCGCGATCGCTCGAGCATATCAGCGCGCGAAATCGCCTCGATCACTCGGTGTTCCAATTCCGCAGGCTCCGTGCCGTCGAACGCATCGGCCACGAATTCCGGACGAAATGGCGTTCGCTTCAGCTCGATATCAACGATTACGCGTCTCGCCCACTGCCGCTGCATCGGGGTTTTCACGTTGTCGTGGGCATAGGCGTTGACGAAATCTAGCAAATGCGCCAGCGTCGGCACGTCGAACGGCCCGAATCCGCGCGTCTCGGCGAACCGCGCCGCCGTTGGCGAGGGCCGGTCGCGCGGCCCTGGCAGAGTCAAGGTCCGCAGCTCGGCCAAGGTAAGCGACCGCACGAGTCGGCCATTGAGCACGCCGGGATTCTGAATGCACGCGTCATGGAACAGCACCGGTTCGCCATCGCGCGTGAGATGCACGTCGGTCTCGATGGACGTAACGCCGACATCCAATGCGGCTTCGAAGCTCGCCAGCGTGTTCTCAACCGCTACACCGCGAGCGCCGCGATGACCTTGGACTTCGATGGTGCGCATGGGATGGCCCCCGATTATTTTTCTTTTTCGGCTGAAGCTTGATGCCGCCGACAGAACTGAATTTCCGAGGCTGAAGCGTAAGCGAGGCCGCCTGAATACCTCGCTTACGCTTCAGCCTCGGACGGAAATTTTACTTTTGGCGGTCGCGTCAAGCCTAGCGCTCTCGTGGGATGCTCCACTCGCTATCCCGCAAGCGGAAAACAGAACGACATCATTCGCATTGTATCCCCCATTCCGCTTGCCCTTGACATTACGGTGACTGGCGCTATACTCCCGCCTCGAATTGTTAGATGTGTTTTGGGTATTTCACAAGGGCCTGGCAAGCGTGGAAAGGTCGGTCGTCGTGCGTTCACACGATGAAACATCTCGATCTCGGATGACGCGAGCAGCACTGCTCGTACTGGGCGTGTTGTACTTCTTCACGCCGGTGCGCCCCGTCTACGCTCAGCGTATCCACACAGATCTCAAGGCAGAACGCAGCGCGAAGCCGATCCAGCTTTCCGCCGAGCACGCGGCGACCTGGCACGAGTCCGGCTATCGTGTGCTTCTTCTTCGCGGCAATGTCATCGTCAGTCAGGGCGATTCGACGGTCCGTTCGCCGGATATGGTCATTTGGGTGGATGAAGCGGGCCAGAAAACGACGAGGGTTTACCAGGCCATCGTCTACGCGGACAAGTCCGTGACGATTGAAAAGAGCGATCAATCCGAGTCAGCGGACTCGGCATACCTGCGATTTGCGACGACGAGTCGGATCGATACGCAAATCTGGGAGTCCAAGATTGTCGAGCGAGAGATCTCGGACGCGGATGTTTACCGGCGTGCGCGCTCGAATCAGCCGGCCGGATTGGATTTGCCGATCGTCCGTCGGGATGATGCCGTCCGTCAAGCGAGTTTCGTGCAGCCCATAGGCGGCGATCCGATCCCGGCGCCGGAGCCGACACCGGCGAGGCCGACCATTCCGCTCACGCCGCCTGCGCCGAAAACGAATGAACCGACGACGAAATATTTCCAGATACCGCCGGAGCCAAAGGTTTCGCCGTTGCCGGGCGGGGACAACAATGCGGTCGCACCACCGAAGGCCCCGTTCTTTGCACCGACACCGCCCGCGCCGCCGCTGCCACCGCCGACTGCCACGGGCCCCGCCCGTGCGATGCCGCGCATTTCCATTCGTCCGCGTTACGCCGGCGACTTGCAATTTAGCACGCGCCCGGGCGAGGGCGGCATGACGGCGGTGATCTTCAACAACGGTATCAGCGTCATCATTGTCAGTCCGACTTCCGTGCCCGGCGGCAAGTTCAGCGACACCGTCGATCTCGAAGCCGACCGCGTCGTCATCTGGACCAAAGGCACGCCGCAACAGATGTTCAATGCCGATCGCTCCAACGCAACGGTTGATAATGACGCCTACGAAATCTACCTGTCAGGCAACGTCGAAATCCGCTCGCGCACGCAGAAGGAACAGGAAACACTGCGGGCCGACGAAGTCTACTACGACGTCCGTCGCGGCGTTGCCGTCGCACGTAGGGCGGAACTCGAAATTAAGCAGCCGAAATTGCTCTATCCGTTTACTTTGACCACGAACGAGCTGATTAAAGAGAACGACAAGTTCTATCGCGCCAAGCAGGTCGCCGGCCATGCGTCGGGGTTGCCGTCCGATCCAGGTTTGGTCGTCGATCTTTCTGATGTCACGATCGAGGAACGCCAGCGCGAACGTACGTTGTTTTACGTCTTTCCGGTGTTCGATAAGGATGGCAAGCGCGTCGTCGATACCCAACGCATCTTCACAGGCCGCAATCTCGTCGCCCGGCTCGAAGGCGTGCCGGTGTTCTACTTCCCGTACACCAAGGGCCGCGTGGAAGATCCGCTCGGGCCGTTGGACAACATCAACGCCAGCTACAACCGAATCTTCGGATTCCAGCTCAATACGACCTGGGACATCTTTGAACTGCTCAACACGCCCCGCCCTGAAGGCTCACGCTGGCAGCTTTATCTTGACTATTTGACGGCTCGCGGCCCCGGCCTGGGCACGAATTACGAGTTCTCAGGCAAAGACCTGTTCGGCACGAAAGCCACCTACAGCGGCCAGGTGCGCGTCTATGGCATGTTGCAAGACGGCAAAGAGGACGTTCTCGGCGGCGATCGCGGCACAACGATCTTCTTCCCCGATCAATTCACGTCCAATAACGTTACCCATCCCGACTTTCGCGGCTGGGCACATGGCAGAATCAATATCCAAGATTTGCCCAACGGATTTAGCGTTCTCAGCCAATTTAACTTCATCCGCGATCGCAATTTTCTGGAACAGTATTACTACAACACGCATCTGAACGACTTGAACCAAGACACCTACGTCCGTCTGAAACAGCAGCAAGACAACTGGGCCTGGACGCTGTTAGGTCAAATCAGCACGCGCGAATGGATGACCGAAACCGATTGGCTGCCCAAGGCCGACCTTCATGTGATTGGCCAAACCTTCCTCGACGATTGGCTAGTGACTAACGGTCACGCCAGCGTTGGATACGGCCGGCTGCGCCCGACCGAGCGCGTGCCGTTCGCATATCTGCCGACCGACGTACGGCAGGACACCGTCCGCCTGGACTGGATGCAAGACATCAGCGTGCCGTTCGACCTCGGCGCGATCCGCGTGGCGCCGTACTTGAAAGGTGATATCGCGTACTACTCGCAAGACGTGGCCGGCGATAGCCGTGGTCGCTTGTACGGCGGCGGCGGAGCGCGCTGGAGCATGCCACTCTCCAAAGTCTATTCCGATGTCTCCAGCGAACTCTTCAACCTCAACCAGATTTACCACAAGGTCGTCTTCACCGGCAACTATTTCAACGGCTACGCCAGCAGCGGCGTCAACAACTTCCCGCAAATGGATCGCCTCAACGACGACACCACCGATCAGGCTCTGCGCAACTTCCGCCCCAGGGTCAGCGCTTTCAACCCGGGCAACGCGCCGTTCCTCACGACCTCCGCCCTGTTCAATCCGCAGAACTACGCGATTCGACGACTCATCGACAATCGCGTTGATACGCTCGACACAATCGATGTCGTCCAACTCGGCATCAATCAGCGCTGGCAAACCAAACGCGGCTTTCCGGGCAACGAACATGTCATCGACTGGATGACCTTCAACGTCAAAATGTCGGTCTTCCCGCATTCCAACCGCGACAATTTCGGCAATACGCTCGGCATCGTCGAATACGACTGGGTTTGGAACATCGGTGATCGCGTCGCCCTGACCAGCAACGGTTGGATCGAACCCTGGAGCGGCGGCCCGCGGGCCTGGGAATTCGGCGCCGTCACCAATCGCCCCGATGGCTCAAACTTCTACCTCGGCTACCGCCAACTCGATCCGCTGAACAGCAAGGCCGTCGTCGCCGCCGCCACCTATCCACTCAGCGGCAAATACGCCTTCACCGCCAGCACCGTATGGGACTTCGGCACGGATGTCCGCAGCTACTCCGCCGTCGTCTCACGCATGGGCACCGACGTCATGTTCAACCTCGGCGTCAACTTCAACTCTACCTTGAACACCTTCGGCGTCGTCTTTGAAGTGCTCCCGAACCTCGCCCGCAAGAACAGCCGCGCCGGCGCCTTCATGCCCGTCGCCGCCAACACCAACCTCGATCCGATGGTGAATGTGCGATAGCATTTGCCAGGCCAGGCCAACTACACGACCCAGAAGGTGACCGTGTACTCGCTGGGCGAGGTATCCGTGCCGCCGTTCTCCGTGCCGCCGTTGTCGCGCACTTTGAATTTGAAGCTGTCAAACGGAATGCCCGACTGCCCCGCGGGTGGTGTGTAGGTCATGTACGCAACGGCATAGGCTGGGATGACTTGATTGACCCACACCGGGTTAGTGCCATTCATCTTCAGCGCACTGGCGGTAGGCAGCGATGTAATAATCACATCGGCGAAGTTATTGGCCGGCGAATCGACCAAATCCGCGAATCCAAAGTCCGCCATACTGAAGGTGTAAGCCGAGTTCTGCGATATCGAGAGGGTGTTGTTCGCCCCGATCGGCGCGTCGTTGACGGCGATGACATTGATTAATACGACAGCGCTACTTGCATTGCAGCTGTCAGTTATGGTACACTGTAACTCCTTAAACCACGGACGTTTGCAAGGAGTTACGGATGACCCTCGATCAAATACTTTCGCTTGGTCCTCAACTCGCCGATTATCTCGGCGAATTTG
>SIAQ01000044.1 GCA_009697105.1 Gemmataceae bacterium
TTGCCACAGCCGAATCGGTCCAACCCGCGAGGATGCCAATGGCCTTGACCGTCGTCGGCGGCGTGACGGAAATCGCTCCTGTATAGAGTGTGCTCGAACTGGTCGGCGTGGAACCGTTCGTGGTGTAATAGATCGCTGCCCCAACGGTGACGGAGGCGATCGTCACGCTCTGCGTGGTGGCGTAAAAGCCCGCGGGCGGAGAGAATGTCGGCGTCGCCACAACATAAGATGGCGATGCTGAAACCCCCACTGTGACGGCGCTGAAGGCATAGCTCGCGGTGAGGCCGATCCAGCCGAACATGACTTGCGTATTCGATCTGAGCAGCGTGGGTACGAGGGAACAACTCTTCAGTCCCACATCGTCCGTGATAGATGCCGTGACCGTTGTGCCGTCGTCGGCAATCGTTAGAGTGTAAATGTTGCCGGTGCTCAGAGTCAGCGATGAACTGGTGCTCGACGCACCGGAGGTCCAGCCGGCGGACAACTCGTGCAACTCAATAACCGGCGGGGATGCGTTCGTATTGAGAAAGGCGAAATCGCCTTGTTGCGCCGCGTGGCTCCAGCGTAGGCCGACCGCCGCGCCGCCGCCGCCTCCCTCGGGGCCGTCGTAGGCAAAGCTCACCGACACGGTATTGTTGCTGGAGCCGAGATCCCGATACGCCGTGGCCGCATACCAGGTGCCGGCGAAGACAATGCTGGGCGAAAGAGTACCCGTGTCGCTGCCGGTGGTGTAGAAGGTGCCCGACGTGTTGCTGTCGATGGTCCCGAACTCCATCGTCCACGGTACGAGCGTGTAGGCCGCGCTCGCCACGGCCGAATTGGTCCAGCCCGCGAGGATGGCATCGCCTTGATCGTCCCCGACGCCGATACCGATATCGGCCCCGTGTATGGCGTGCTCGAAGATGTCGGAGTGGACCCGTCCGTGGTGTAGAAGATCGATGCCCCAGGAGTTGAGTTGAGGTAGACGGTTTGAGTGGAATAGTACGAGCCGGCAACCGGAAAGAAATCAGACGTGGCCACGGTCCCGGTTTGGGACGGCCAAAAGCCCGTGATGTATGCGTTAAAGGCGTAGCTGGCGGTCCCGCCGATCCAGCCGAACATCACCTCTGTGTTTGAGGCATTCAGCGTCGTGCTGATGTTGCATGTTTTCACGCTGGTGTCATCGGTGATGGACGCCGTCACGGCGGTGCCATTGTCCGCGAGCGTCAGCGTGTAGCTGTTCCCGGTGGTAAGCGTGAGTGAGGTGCTGGCTGTCTGCACGTAAACCCAACCGCTCGACATCTCGTAGATCTTGACGCTCGGCCCGCTGCTGTCGATGAACGCGAAGACGCCCTGGCCTGCCGAGTTTTTCAAGCGCACGCCGACCGCGACGCCGCCGGCCGCTTCCGCGCCCTGATAGGTGAAGGTCACCGTTGACGTATTGCCGGCAGTGCCGAGGTCTTGATACGCCGTGGCGCCGTAGAATGTGCCGCTGGAATAGACGGCGCTGGCGGCAAGCGTGCCTGTCAGAACGCCGGCAACCGAGAACGTATTCGGAGGCACATATTCGTTGATTTTCCCCTGCTCCATCATAGCCAATCCCTGAGCACCGAGTGTCCCGAATTGTAGACCAATGGCGGGAACGTGCTCGAAAGTAACGGGTATCAACGGAGTGAGCGGGCTGGGAAGTCCAAGCGGTTGTCCGACGAACCGGGTGTCATGAAGTCCAGTAACAGGGAGCCTTCTAGCACTCGGCCTGAATTCCGTCGCTCCCCAGAAAATTACCGGAGCGGTGGCATTGCCTATTCCGTCGATTATAGCGCCCGCCGCCTGTGCGTTGGCATAAAGCACTGCCCAGTAGCGTGTCTGAGAGGCCAGACGGATTTGCCTTCCCAGAATCAATGACTTAAAACCAGGTTGCACGCCGGCGCCCGATACCGGAACAGACCCCGCGTTGACTATCTGGAGCCATGGGGTACTGTTGTTAATGCTCCAATTCTGATAAATTGCCATACCGATTCTTCCGCCATTCACTGGCGCGAGTCCCCGCAAATAAAAGGACATTTGACTGACCCGCATTTCCCTGAGCTGATTGAACGGTACGGCATACAGATCATCTCCCGCAATGGTCAGCGACGCGAACGGCAAAAGTAGCCCCTCGACTTTAGTCGCGGCGCCAAGGCCGCAAATCCAGGAAAGGTCATAGTCGGTGTTCAAGGGGACAACAGACGCTTGCTGATAGTATTCCCAGCTCTGCATGGTAATTTCCTTTCTACTTTGAGTGGTAAAGGTATCGTTTAGAAATCATTTTTTATTTGTTCGTTCTTTCGCGAGTAAATACTCAGCTTCTCGTTGGAACAATCCGATCACTAGGAGAATGTGTTCACCCTGCTGTGCGCCTATCCGTTTCCACTCCTTCTCCCAATCGTTCATTCGCTGGAGGTGAACGCTGTACGCGGCGACCCGTTCTTCTTGTCTTTTCGCGAGATCTAATTCGGCGTTCAACCACGCAACCGACAAATAGTGAGGCACCGGGTCGTAATCCTGTCTGTTTAATTCTCTCTTGAAACAGGCTTTGTACACCTTCTCCGCCGCCTCGAGCCTCGCTTTGCCCAGCTTGGCGAGCTCGTCGCCGTCGGCTTTCGGCTGGGCGGCTTCGCTTGACGCGACTACGAGTTGCTTTCCGCCGTTCAGATAGCCGAGTCCATAGGCGAGCACACCAAAGATCACGGCACAGACGAACATTTTGCTTTTCATCGGTTTCCTCGCGATTTACAAAAAAGTGGGGGATTTGGATCAACGAAATTAGACTACGCCAACTCACTGCCGTCAAGAGTTTTATTGAAAAAAATTGATGAGCAATAGCCAGCCTCAAGCAGACATCGGCCCCGTGTAGAGGTGACGGGAATTTAAGAAAACCTGCGCATTCTTCTTGGCACATTTCGTGATAACATTCGACGAAGGTCCGATTCCGTTCTCGTTCCCAAACTCCTGTTTGGGAACGGGCATCCAGGAAACTCTGTTTCGCTTCATAGAATCCGTGCGATTCCAGGTTTCGTGAAACGGAGTTTCGAGGACGAGGTTCCCAAACAGGAGTTTGGGAACCAGGAATGGTGTGGTTGCCGGGAAACACACACCATTGGAATGGTATGCCACGGGTTCAGAAACATCGTCAGAGCGCCACACTGTTTTCTTGAGCAATGCGTTCGAAGATCGCACGCACATCTGCCGAGGTTGGGCGGTCCTTCGCTCGCTTCGCCAATGCCGCACGCATGACCTTCGCCAACTCTGCTGGGACGTTCACGCCGAGGATCTGGAGCGACGGCGGCGTATCGAGGCGGATTTTCTCGACAAGCTCCTCGACGCTGGTTCCCTGGAACGGCAGCTTGCCAACCATCATTGCGTGTAATGTCGTGGCCAAGCTGTAAACATCGGTCCTTGCATCCACAACGGCACCGTGGCCATCGGTGCGTTCCGGCGATTGGTAGGGCAGCGATTCGGACGGCACGCCGGCAGCGGAGATCGGCGTCGTCGGGTCTTCCTCCGTCGCCGACGCCAGCATCAAATCGGTCAACTTCGTCTTCTGCGGCGACTTGCCGACGAGCACGTTCTGCGGCGTCACATTCTGGTGAATCAGTTGCTTTTGATGCGCGTATTCCAACGCTCGCGCCAGGTAAACGCCGAGGCGCAGCACAGCCTTCCACTCCACGATGCCCGGTTTCTCGATACGTGCGATCACCGCGGCCAAACTGTCGCCGGGCACGTACTCGGTTGCTACCCAACACTGTTGATTCGTTTTTCCCGCGCCGAGGACTCGCAACAAATGCGGATGGTGCAACGGCAAAACCTGCTTCATCGCCTCGACGAAGTGTTGAACCTTTTTCTCGTCCTGCCCAAAGCTCGGGTTCAACACCTTGACGGCAACTGCGGTGTCGTTGCGCGTGTCTCTCGCGTGAAAGAGGAACCCTGTCTTGCCACGAGCCAACGGCGCGGTGAGTTTGTAATGCGACATCGATTGGCCCACGAGCAGCTTTGACCAATCCGAAATCGGGGTCGTGCCGGGGCTGGTTTTGATGGCGGCGGGGCTGGCGATGGCTTCGACGATGAACTGAAGGTGCGTGTTGCCGATGTGAATCAGATCGCCCGATTGAAGAAGATGCCGCTGAATTTGCTTGCCGTTGGCAAACGTGCCGCCCGCGCTGTCGAAATCATTGATGACATATTGGCCGCCTTCAACCAAGAACTGGCAATGCACGCGCGAGATGTGTGGATCGATGAGATGGATGTCGTTCGCCCGGCTACGTCCGCACAAGAGCGGCTCGTCGCCGAGCGGAAACATTCGTCCTTCATCAGGCCCAGCCAATACGATGAGCTTGCGGAGCATATCAAGGCCTCGCCATCGGTCCGGTAATCTCGCCGAGCCGTCTCTGCTGACCGATGTTTGTTATAGGTTCCGTGAGGCAAATCTGGCAACCTATCCCGAACGCTCTATCAAATTCGCGTTCCTTGATGGTCGAGTGCTCATCATGTCAGCGGCGGCAGTTGGATCACCGTCACCTTGGCGCGGCCTACGATGGCGCCCACCGATGCCTTGATCGTTTACGGCCCACCCACGCGCAACGGCGCTGTGTACAGGCCCGATTGGCTAATCGTGCCTTTGCCCGTGAGTGACCAGGTAAGCGTCGGTGGCCACCTTTACCGCAGTTATAACGCTTCGCGCGATGGAATGACGCCAAACTCATCGTTCGTTTGTGCAAGCTTCACGCCGCCGACAAAACTGAATTTTCGAGGCTGAAGCGTAAGAGGCTGCCTGAATGCCTCGCTTACGCTTCAGCCTCGGACGGAAATATGATTTTTGTCGGGCGAGTAAAACTTCACGCGAAATCCGTGCTTGGCTAGTTGGCGCTTTGGTTCATCTCGGTTATTCTAAAGAGAGAAAGATGCCTTGCCTGCGATACAGACATTAACGCACGGAGAGAACACCCATGTCACTTGCGCTGACGGCCTTGGTTACCATTTTTGTTTCGATGCCCGACCTGACGGCACTCCAAGGCAAGGCACCCGATTCCCCGCCGGAAGTCAAACGCCCCTATGAAACCGCGCCTGCGAAGCCGCTTGACGCGAAGTCGGAGGTCGTCACCGAAGCCGACGACCACACGCAATACCGCGTCGAGTTCAACGGCATCAAAGGCGATCGCGTGCCGGCGTTTCTCTACCTGCCCAAACGAAAGGCCAACACGGCCCTACCCGCAATCTTGTTGCAATACGGCAGCGGCGGAAATCGAAAGACCGATTACATCGTCGCCATCGGCAAACAGTTCGTCGCACGCGGATTCATCGTGCTCACCATCGATTCGCCCAACTGCGGCGAACGGCGTGATAAAGACCCGAAGACTTCGCCGCTCGGCATGCTCAGTGCGGAACAAGTAATGCACTACTGCGGCGATTATAGTCGAGCCATCGATTACCTTTCCTCGCGGAAAGATATCGACAAAGATCGCATCGGCTATGTCGGTGTCAGCTGGGGCGCGATCACCGGAATCACCTATTGTGCCTACGATCCACGTATCAAAGCTGTCGGCTCGATGGTAGGCGGCGGCAACTTCGTCGGTCTCTGGTCGCCACGTATCGCCGACAAGATCGCCAAGGAAGGATCGAAATCGAGCGATCCGGTTTACCATGTCGCCCGCATCGCGCCGCGGCCATTAATGTTCGTCAATGTCACGAAAGACCAGATGATTTGGAAGAGTTGGGCCGAATCGCTGCACAAAGCTGCTGGCCCCGGCGCTAAAGTCGTCTGGCTGGAAACCGACCATTTCTTTCGTGGCCTGGACCGTGCGGCGATCTGTGGGTCGGTCATCGATTTCATGGAGCTGCATTTGGTGAAGGCAAAGAAATAGTCGCCCACGTCCAATGTCGGTCGCTCGTTTGTTTCACGCTCGCCGGGTCATGGCCAACACGTCGCACCAAATCTTGCACCTCGTCGAGCGTCAGCGCCGCATGCAGCGATTCGCTGAACATCTTCTGTTGATGGGCGTTCGCATCGCCCGCATACATCCGCACGAATTCGTCCAACGCTGCTTTCGTCGTCGGACGCAACAAATCGCGCACGAACAACACGCCGCCGTTCTTGACGACGCGGGCCATCTCGGCAAACACCGCAAACGGCTCAGGGATGTGATGCACGATGCTGTTGGAAATGACCGCATCGAATGCTGTATCCGCGAACGGCATCGCCTTCGCATCAATGAATCGCAGATCGATCCGCGCCGCCAAGCCCGCCCGCTGCACGTTTCGCTGGCCTACCGCGAGCATCTCGTTCGCTAAATCGATGGCGACGACGCGGATCATTGGATGGGCCTGACACAGGGCAATCGGAATCTGCGCCGTCCCCGCGCCGACATCCAGCGCGGCTTTGGTCGTTGCTCCCAGTTTGAGAAAGTCGGTCACGAAGACCTGATTGACGTGCGAATGGTCCATGCCGTCGTAGTCCCGCGCCTCCTCGGCGGTGTCCATGACTTCAGGTTCGAGGATGCGCGGCAACATGGGATGTTCTCGCCGGTAGCTGATCGAGTGGGCGTAAAACGAGAAAGCCTTGCGTCTGCGCCAGCAATTGTCGTAGGACGAACTACGAGATACCGCAGCGCTGGCAGCTAATCCTCCTCGCTGCGGGTAGTCCAGTAGTCCGGTTTTCGTTTCTGGTGGGCCACTGCAGCTATCCAGATCGCATCGTCGAGTTCGTGAAAAAAGATCGTGAACGGAAACCGCTTCACCAGACATTTGTGAACACCTTGTTCGTTATAAACGGAATGCATGCTTGGATGTTCTCGAATCCGTTCGACGGCCTCTTCAACCTTTGTCTGCAAATCCAGACCCAGCCCGTCCTGCTTGGCTTCATACCAGGCGACCGCCCCAATCAACTCTCCCATCGCCTCACGGTGAAAGATCACGGGCTTCCTGAGTATTTCTCACGGATTTTTGCGAAGACTTCTTCCGCCGGGATTCCTTGAGCTTTTCCTGACTGAATTTCAGTAAGCCGGAATTCGATTTCCTTGTCCCACGCAGCTTCCGCATCCAAGTCGTGCTCGTCATCGAGCGACTCGATCAGGAAGTGAGCCAACTCTGCACGTTGCGGAGCAGGAAGCGATTGAAGTTCTTGCTTGAATTCCTGAACGGTGGCTGGCATGATAACGTTCTCCGTGCGGGTGCGTGCGTCTCGTCATAATCATAGCAGAAGAAAGTTGAGCGAAGCAGACTCACTCACTTCCCCGCCAACAATTGCCGCAGCACGTACTGCAAGATGCCGCCGTGCTGGTAGTAGAGCACCTCTTGCGGCGTGTCGATGCGCACGATCGCCTGGAACATTTTCGCCGTGCCGTCAGCTTTCCTCGCCGTAACGTTGAGCGTCTTGCCAGGCGCGAAGCCTTTGCCTAGCGCTTCGGCGAGGCCTGCGAGGTCGTAGATTTCTTCGCCGGTCAGGCCCAGCGTCTCTGCCGTCTCTCCCGGTTTGAACTGCAATGGCAGGATGCCCATGCCGACGAGGTTCGAGCGGTGGATGCGTTCGTAGCTCTCGGCGACGACAAACTTGATGCCGAGCAAGAACGGCCCCTTCGCTGCCCAATCGCGCGAGCTGCCGCTGCCGTATTCTTTACCGGCGAGGATGACGAGCGGGGTCTTCTCTTCCTTGTATTTCATGGCGGCGTCGAAGATCGACATCGGCGCACCATCGGGCAGATGCCGCGTCACGCCGCCTTCGGTGCCTGGCGCGAGCTTGTTCTTCAAGCGGACGTTGGCGAACGTACCGCGAACCATGACCTCGTCGTTGCCTCGACGGGCTCCGTACTGGTTGAAGTCGGCCGGTTGCACGCCGCGTTCCATGAGGTACTTGCCTGCGGGGCTGTCTTTCTTGATCGAGCCAGCGGGCGAGATGTGATCCGTCGTGATGCTATCGCCGAGCAGCGCCAGCACGCGAGCACCCTTGCTGTCGCTGATCGAACCCGGTTGCTTCGGCATATTGTCGAAGTACGGCGGGTTCTTGACGTAGGTGCTCTTCGTATCCCACGCGAAGCGATCGCCCGTCGGCACGACCAGCTTTTGCCAATGGGCGTCGCCCGTAAACACGTCGGCATAGATACGCTTGAACGCCTCGGCGGTGACGGACTTTTTGACGGCGTCGCGCACCTCTTGCTGGGTTGGCCAAAGATCTTTGAGGAACACCGGCTTGCCATCTCTGCCCGTGCCGATCGGCTCCTTGTCGAACTCGATGTCGATCCGCCCCGCCAGCGCATACGCCACGACCAACGGCGGCGAGGCGAGGTAGTTCGCTCGCACCTCGGGATGCACCCTGCCCTCGAAGTTGCGGTTGCCCGATAGTACGCTGCTGACGACGAGTTCGTTCTCGGCGATCGACTTCGAGATCTCCGGCGACAACGGCCCGCTATTGCCGATGCAGGTCGTGCAGCCGTAGCCAACGAGGAAAAACCGCATCTGTTCGAGCGACCGCATCAGCCCGGCGTTGATGAGGTAATCGGTGACGGCCTTCGATCCTGGCGCGAGGCTAGTCTTCACCCACGGCTTCGTTTGCAAGCCGCGCTCGGCCGCCTTCTTCGCGACCAGGCCGGCCGCGATCAGCACGGACGGGTTCGACGTGTTCGTGCAACTCGTGATCGCCGCGATGACGACCGAGCCGTGCGTCGTCGGCAACCCGCCCATGTTTAGCCGCTCGCCTTCGGCGAGCGCCGGCACAGCGGATACAGTCGGCAGCGCGCTCGCCAAAGGCGAGCGGCTAAACGTATCCTTCTTCTTCACCTGCAAGCTCGGCACCGCCGCGAGGAACGACGCCTTCATATCGGTCAATGCCACGCGATCCTGCGGCCGACTCGGCCCCGCGAGTGACGGCACCACGGTCGCCAAATCCAGCTCCAGCGTGTCGGTGTAGATCGGCTCGACCGAAGTCGCGGTGCGGAAGATTCCCTGTTCCTTGGCATACGCCTCGACGCGTTTGATCTGCGCCTCGCTGCGGCCCGTCAGTCGCAGGTAAATCAGCGTTTCTTCGTCAATCGGGAAGATGCCGCACGTCGCACCATATTCCGGCGCCATGTTGGCGATCGTCGCGCGATCGGCCAACGGCATCGAATCCAGGCCGGGGCCGAAGAACTCGACGAACTTGCCGACGACGCCCTTCTTGCGCAACACCTGCGTGATGGTAAGGACAAGATCGGTCGCGGTCGCTCCTTCGGGAAGTTGGCCGAACAGCTTGAAACCGACGACCTGTGGGATAAGCATCGACACCGGCTGCCCGAGCATGGCCGCCTCGGCTTCGATACCACCAACGCCCCAGCCGAGCACGCCCAGGCCGTTGACCATCGTCGTATGCGAATCGGTGCCGACGAGCGTATCGGGATAGAGCGCGTTCGACTTCTCGTCATGGAAGATCACGCGTGCCAAGTATTCGAGATTCACCTGATGGACGATGCCCGTCTCGGGCGGCACGACCTTAAAGTTATTGAACGCACTTTGTCCCCAGCGCAGGAAGACATAGCGTTCCTTGTTGCGCTCATATTCGAGATCGGTGTTGAGCTGAAACGAATCCGCCTGCCCGAAGTTATCGACCTGCACGGAATGGTCGATGACCAGTTCCGCCGGCTGCAACGGGTTGATCTTGGTCGGATCGCCGCCCATCGCCTTCATGGCATCGCGCATCGCCGCGAGATCGACAATCGCCGGGACGCCGGTGAAGTCCTGCAACAGAACGCGAGACACGGTAAACGCAATTTCCTTCGCTGGCTCCGCCTTGGCGTCCCACTGGGCGAGTGCCGCGATGTCGGCCTCGGTGACGTTCAGGCCGTCCTCGGTGCGCAGCAGGTTTTCGAGCAATATCTTCAGCGAGAACGGCAACCGCTGAGCCTGCGGATATTTCTTATACACCGCATCGAGCCGATAGATGGTGTAAGTGGAGCTGTCAACGGTAAGCGACGCCTTGCTTTGGAAACTGTCAGCCATCAGAATGAACCTCGTTCGCGGTGGATTGTTCCTTTACGGGTTATTGTCGGTTTCACCCACCAAACCGGCAACCGCCACGCCCAATTCCCCGAAAGCCAAGCCCCAATGATGAGCGCCAGCGATTTCTGAGGGTGCTGGCCTCGCGGCACTTGGCCATCGGCCGGTGGTCAAACGCCGTTGCACCTTTTCGGCATTTTTTCGCGGTTTTATGGGGTGTTGGCCACGAACCCCAGGGAGAAAGGGAGCCGAGTGTATGCAGATTATTGATGCCAAATCGCGCCGTTTTTCGGCAACTGACTTTGCAAGGACATTTCCCATCGAGTAGAATCAGAGATGATGTTTAGCCGCGACGCGCCAGCGGAGGGCGGAAGTCAGTGTAAGTATATTGATGTATACCGGCTCGCTCCTAGCTCCTTTTTTTCTATGCACAAATACCGCGCCACAATTCACGGCGGCCTGTTCGTCGCCATTCTGATGGTCATCAATACTGCCTTCGCATTTCCGTGGCCGTGGTACCTCGTGTTGCCGATACTCGTTTATGGCGGCATCGTTCTCGCGATCGGGCCGATGCAGCGGACGGCGCCGGGGTTTGCGGTTGGGCGATGGGGTGGGCGGCCTCTTCTCGTGGCGGCGGCGATTATGCTTGGTGCGGCGAGCGTACTCATCGGCTTTCAGGTGCTGGCTCGGCCGGACGTTAGCAGTCTCGCGGCAAAGATTCCGGTCGAGTCGTTCGGCAATCTCTTTCTTGCGGGCCTGTGTTTCAGCGTCGTCAATGCCATCGCGGAGGAGGTGATCTTTCGCGGCATTTTGTGGGATGTCATTGCCGACGAATGGAACGAATGGACTGCGCTCGGCGTGACATCGTTGCTCTTCGGCATCGGCCATCTCGACGGTTATCCGCCGAGGATGCTTGGCGTCGTGCTGGCGGGCGCGTATGGCGTCGCGCTCGGCGCGTTGGTGGGTCGGCGGCCTGGGTCTGCCGACGGCGTGCCACGTGTTCGCGGATGCGACGATCTTTGGTATTCTGATGGCTGAAGAGGCGTTTGCGGGGCGATAGATTTCAGGTGCATTCGCGCTGCCTGGCGTGTATAATCTCCGCAGGAGGTGCCTTATGCCGATGCATGATTGGACGCGAGTGAAGGCGGGAACCTACCACGACTTTCATTGCTCGTGGTTGGCCGAATTGAAGAACCACCTGAACCGCGGTATTCTTCCGAGCGACCATTACGCTCAAGTTGAACAAGTGACGGAGGAGATGATCTCCGACATCCTGACGCTGCGATCCAACGATCCGCAGGATGAAAGCGAAGAAGCCAGCGAAGGGGGCCTGGCTGTCGCGGTTGCGCCGCCGCGCGTGCGGATCACGGAAACGCTTGAGGAGAATCTGTACGCGACGCATTCTAAACAGATCGCCATTCACCACAGTAGCGACGATCGAGTCGTCGCGTTTATTGAGCTGCTGTCGCCTGACAACAAATCGAGCGATTGCGCACTTCGAGCGTTTGTAAAAAAACGTTGGAGGCATTGAACCGAGGCTGTCACTTATTGTTGATCGACCCGTTTCCACCGGGACCTCGCGATCCACGAGGGATTCATGGCGTCATCTGGGAAGAGCTCGGCGGTTCCTACGAACCGCCAACCGACAAGCCCTTGACCTTGGCCGCCTATGACGCGGGCATCCATCATACGAGTTATGTTGAGCCGTTTGCCGTGGGCGACGAGTTGACGGCGATGCCGCTGTTGCTGACGTCGGAGCGTTATGTGCCAGTACCGTTGGAAGAGAGTTATCAGGCGGCCTACCTGGGAGTGCCGAGGCACTGGCAGCGCGTGCTCGAGGCGGCCTCGTGATATTCACTGGAACCGACCTCATGGGCTGCATGGTTACAGGCAGCATCGAAGTTAGTGTCTCCCAAAACATACAATTATCTACACTTCCTGCCATTCGCCTCCTTACCTATTTGGTTGAATACGATGAAACAACGCACGCAACTTCTGCGCATTTTGTTAGTCAGCGGACTCTTCGCGAATCTGCCGGGCGAATGGTCGCTCGCCGTTGCAGGGGAGCCGGCGGACGCAATTGCATTTTTCGAGAAAAAGATTCGTCCGGTGCTCGTCAACCACTGTTACGAATGTCACAGCACAGCCAGCAAGAAATCGAAGGGTGGCCTGCGACTCGATACCCGCGATGGCCTGCTCAAAGGCGGCGCGACCGGGCCGGCTCTGGTCGTCGGCGATGCGGAGAAGAGCCTGCTCATTCTTGCGATTCGGCACACCAACAAAGAATTGCAGATGCCGCCGAAGCAGAAGCTCACGGATGCGCAGATCGCCGACCTTGCTGCCTGGATCAAGATGGGTGCGCCCGATCCGCGCAAGGGTACGGTGGGAAAGGCGCTCGCGGGCATGAGCCTCGAAGAAGACCGGGCGTTTTGGTCGTTTCAGCCGATCAAGGTTGCGCCGCGGCCGAAGGTGAAGGATTCGACCTGGCCTCGCAATGGCGTGGATCACTTCATCCTGGCGCGAATGGAAACGACCGGCATACGGCCCGCACCGCTGGCCGACACGCGAACGCTGTTGCGGCGCGTCACCTTCGACCTCACCGGTTTGCCGCCGACGCCTGCGGAGATGGTCGCGTTTCTCGCCGACGAATCACCGCGAGCTTTTGAGAAGGTCGTCGATCGCCTGCTGGATTCGCCTCGCTACGGCGAACGCTGGGGCCGGCACTGGCTGGATGTGGCGCGGTACGCCGACACATGTGGCAACGCGTCGGATTACCCGGTGCCTCAGGCGCAGCGGTATCGCGATTGGGTCATCCGGGCGTTCAATCGCGATTTGCCGTACGATCAGTTCCTGCGCGAACAAATCGCTGGTGACTTGATGCTATCCACCACGACTGCGGAGCGGGCCGAGCGCATCATCGCCACGGGCTATCTCGCCATTGCGCGGCGGTTCGGCGGTGATCGGCATGGCGAGCACCATCTCACGATTGAGGACACGATCGACAACCTCGGGCGAACTATTCTGGGCACGAGCATCTCGTGTGCGCGATGCCACGATCATAAGTTCGATCCGTTCACGACGAGCGATTACTATGGACTGTACGGTATCTTCAACAGTACCCGTTATCCGTTCCCCGGCGCGGAGGTCGGTCGAGCGCAAGAGGATTTCGTGCCATTAATGTCGGCAGCGGAAATGGATGCCATACTAAAGCCGCATCGTGCGAGACTTGCCCTCATTGATGCGGAAATCAAGAACCTGGAGAAAGCACTTATCGAAATCAAGAGATTGCCGGCGGACCTGGCCGTCGCGGCCAAGTTGCTCGCCGAGGCCCAGAAAAAGCGGATCGCTGCATTAGCGGAAGCCCCTGTCTCGACCAACGCCTACGCCGTCGCTGACGGCAAAAGCATGAACGTCAGGACGCACCTGCGCGGCGATCCGAAGCGCCTCGGCGACGAGGTGCCTCGCCATTTTCCCGCGATTCTCGGCGGCCAGCTCTTGCCTCCGAATTACACTTCAAGCGGGCGTCTGCAACTTGCCGAATGGCTCACCGATCCCAAGAATCCGCTGACGGCCCGCGTCATGGTCAATCGCATTTGGCAGCATCATTTCGGCAAGGGGATCGTGCAGACGCCCAACGATTTCGGCAAGCAAGGCACGAAACCAACGCACCCCGAATTGCTCGATTATCTTGCTGCACGCTTCATCGAAAGCGGCTGGTCGGTGAAGGCGATGCACAAGTTAATCTTGCTCTCGAAGACTTGGCAACTCGCCAGCACGGATGTCGAAGTGAGCATCAAGCTCGATCCGACCAACGACCTCTTCTGGAAGTTCACACGCCGCCGGCTCGATGCTGAGTCGATCCGCGACACGATGCTGTTCGTGAGCGGCGAACTCGACGACCGCAGCGGCGGCGAACATCCGTTTCCGCCCGCGAACGGCTGGGGCTTTACGCAGCACGCTCCGTTCGTCGCGGTGTACGAGACGAAGCGCCGCAGCGTCTATCTCATGCAGCAACGGCTACGTAAAAACCCGTACCTCGCCCTCTTCGACGGCGCCGACCCCAGCTCCAGCACTGGCGTCAGGCTGCCGAGCACGACACCGTTGCAAGCATTGTTTCTGATGAACGACCCGCTCGCTCACAACGTGGCGGCGAAGTTTTCGCAGCGAGTTCTCTCGAATACAAATGCGAAAGGCGAAACCGCGCGGCTTACGTTGGCGTATCAACTCGCGCTGAGCCGTTTGCCGACCGCCGAGGAACTGGCGGAGTGCGCCGAATTCTTGCAGCGATATCGCACACGGCTGACGATGCTCAAGACGCCGGCGAATCAGGTCGAAACGCAGGCCTGGGCAGCGTTCTCGCGGGCACTGCTGAGCGGGAATGAGTTCGTGTTTGTGGATTGACATCGGAGGACTATCCTTAAGCCTTCTCGCGCGATTGCAGTTCCATGAGCTGCGCATCGCTCGGGAAGGCTTCCACGCGAAACCGTTCGGGATAGCTCCCGTCCGGCTTCATCAAATCGCCCGCCACGGCGATGATATCGGCCCAGGTTGCCCGCGCAATGATGTCGCCTTTATCTTCCCCTTGACCCACGTAGAAGAACACCTCGTCGGTCTGTGGCAGCAACATCACAATACCTTTCGACCAGACGCAATAACTCACGATTTCGCCGGTTTCGTTGTTCTGCCTCGCCTTGAAGCCGGCGACGAAAACATCGTTGTCCGATTTCTCATTCGCCTCGTTGAGCAGTTCCTTTTGCTCTTCGTAATCCTGCCCGACACTGCGAATCCATAGCAATTGATACCGCGCGAACTCTGGATGCTCCGCCGACGGCAGAAAGGGAACCCATGCGTCGCCCGCCAGCCGAAGGGCCATGCCGTTCATCGGTCGCGGCGATTGCAACGCTTCCTCTGCAAGAGCAGCGATAGCCCCGAGACCAGCCTCGTCGTCGGACCCCGTAAGCAGTAATGTGTCGCGATTCGGCAGAAGGACGACGGGATCGCCTTGAACATCGTGCTGGCGAATGAAGTCCGTCAGAATTACGCGTGCGATATCGTGATTGTCGCGCCAGGCTGACTGCCATACGCCGGGAATGATGCTCTCGAGCGGTTGATCGGTCATCGCCCTGAGATTCGCCGTCGCCTTCACCATCACCTCGTCGAAGCCGATTTGCCATTTGTCGAGTGTGGATTGCTGGATTTGGTGGATCGAATCGGGCAGATCGTAGACAAGGCAGACTGGAAAATGTTTCGCCAATATCTGCAACGGCCAATCCGGCGTCGCCATGCCACGATTTGCGATCTGCAATTTCGTAAGCTCAAAGTACGATCGATTGCGTATCGCCGGAAGTAGTCGCAAGGAGGCCTCGGCGAACACATCGGGCACATCGCGATTTCGCGCGAACCAGACCCGCACGAAGCGTGCGACCACGCTTTCGCGCAGCTCGGCGTCGACAGCGCAAAACTCGTTGTAAGCGTTGCCCAGGTTCAGCAGGTTCGCGTTGTCGCCCGCCACGATCAAGCAGAATTGTTCGCGGTCGTACTCGAGCGGTTGCGTCTCGCCCTCTTCGAGAATCGCGCGCGTCATCATAGCCGCGAATTCATCCTGCGTCGCGGGTTTGGGGTCTTCAAAAAGCATGCGGGGACTCCCGTTCGATATTCTTGTATGCCGCTTGCGGCTTAGCGTTCAAAAACTCCCACGCGAGCGCCAATACGGTATTCCATTCGCCATTTTTATAGGAGATAAACGCTTGCGATCGTGAAGTAAATCACAATTCCTGTGACATCGACAAACGTTGCCACGAACGGACTCGACGCGATACCGGGATCGATGCCGATGCGGCGGAAAATGAGCGGCAGCATCGAGCCGACGAGAGTACCCCACAAGCAGATGATGGCGACGGCCAGGCCGATCACGGTGGCCAAGGACCAGCGGTTCACGGCTTTGGTGCGTAACTGACTATCCTTTGGGATATGGTAAAGTTTGAAGGCCACGCCTTCACCATCGTCGCCGTGCATTTTCTCGCCGGGTTTAGAATCCTCGATCTTCACGGACGTGCCTGCGGGAAGTATTATCTGCGTGCCGCCTTCGAATTTTGATTCCTGAACACAGCCAGTAGGAAATACCAAACGATCCTTGCCGATATTCTCCACTCGACTTGCCTCGCCGATTGGAACACGAATGTAGAATTCATGATCGCGTTTAGTCATATTGCCTCGAACATCTTCGGGCGTGAAGCTGCCGCGAATGAAACCGATGACGCCAAGGGTCAGGCCAAGGACAAGCCCCATTGCCAGTTCATGGCGCAGCACTTTGGACCAGTCGCGCAACGTGACTTGGCCAAGCGCCATGGCGCGTGTGATAAGCGTCGCAGCCTGGGACCCCGAGTTGCCACCGGTCGAGATGCACAACGGTACGAAAAGGGCCAGCACGACGACGCTGTTGATCGCCTCGTCGAAGTGGGCAAGCGCGGTGAACGTAAACAACTCCGCGATGAACAGGCATGACAGCCAAAACGCGCGTTTGCGCCAAACGGTGACAAAGTTGGCGGTGAGGTAGTTCTCCGCCATCGGCCCGACGCCGCCCATGCGATGCGCGTCTTCGGTTGCTTCCTGAACGACGATGTCGATCACGTCGTCATGCGTGATGATACCGACCATGCGGTTGTGCTCGTCGAGCACTGGGATGGCGATCAAGTCGAACTGGGCCATCGTCTTCGCAACGGATGCACGATCATCGGAAGCGCGGGATGAGACCGCCTGGTCTTCCATGATGTCCTTGATGAGCATGTGCCGCGGCGCGAGTATCAAATCTCGCAGCGAGACGACGCCCATCAGGCGGTGCGATTCGTCGAGTACGAAGATGTAGTAGATCGTCTCCGTTTCCGGCGCTTGCAATCGCAATCGATCCAGCGATTCCGATGCCGTCAAGTGTGGCGGCAGCCAGGCGTAGTCGGTCGTCATCAACGCGCCGGCGGTGTTCACTCCTTGGCGCACCAAAGTGGCGATGTCGCGGCGGTTCGCTTCGTCGACGAGTCGCAGCAGGCTCTCGGTGACCTTCGGCATCAGCCTGCGCATCAGGTCCACGCGGTCATCGTGGGACATCTCGCCGATAAGCTGGGCCATATGCTCGCGGCCCGTGCCCTCGACCATTTGCACCTGGGAATCGATCGGGAAGTATTCGAAGACCGTGGCTTGCACACGGATCGTTGTCTGCTTGAGAAACCGCCAAACCTGATCGACAGGCAGGTCGCACGCCAGCGCCTCGGCAACCGTCGCCGGATGCAGCGATTCGCAAAATGCTTTCATGCCGACGTCGTCGTTTTCTTGAAGGAGATATCTTACTTCGGGCGTGAACAGCGGGTGAGCCATATTACGTTTCCTTGTTTAGCCGTTTGCCTTTGACGAGCGCGTGGCGCGTCCAATCGACAACCATGGCGAAAACTACATTGGCACTGCCGTCCGCGTTCGCCAAAGGCAAACGGCTAAACGACGAGCATGATATTGTCGATCAATCGCGTCGCGCCAACGAACACCGCGAGCGCCACCAATACATTCCCATGAACCAAGGTCAACGGCGTCAGCGTGTCGCAATCCACGACGGCGATGTAATCGATCCGCATGTGCGGTGTGGCTGCGATCAGCGCCGTGGTCTGGCCAATTAGCGCAGCCACATCGCGTTCACCGGCAACAACGGCGTACCGCAGCGCTGATAGCACGCGGAAGAGCACCGGCGCGCTGGTTCGCTCCGATGCGTTCAAGTACACATTTCGCGAACTCATCGCCAAACCGTCAGGTTCACGCACGATCGGGCAGATCGCCATTTCCACGGGCACGTTCAGGTCGCGCACCATGCGCGACAAGAGTAAGGCCTGCTGTGCATCCTTTTGCCCGAAGAAGGCGATGTCGGGTTGCACAATGTTGAACAGCTTGAGCACCACCGTCGCCACGCCGCGAAAATGGCCTGACCGGGATGCGCCGCACAGCACGTTCTGCAAATCGTGAATCTCGACATAGGTCTTGAAGTCGTAGCCATACATTGTTTCAGGCGTCGGATTAAGGATGAGATCAACGCCTGCTTGGGAGCAAAGCTCAACATCCCGCTCGAACGGCCTCGGATAGCGAGAGAGGTCTTCCTTCGGTCCGAATTGCGTCGGATTGACGAAGATCGACACGACGACGAAGCCGGTCTCCGCGCGAGCACGCTCGATCAGGCTGAGATGGCCGGCGTGCAGTGCGCCCATCGTTGGCACCAGGCCAACACGCTGGCCCGCAGACTTCGCGGTGTGAATGGCGGCGCGGCAATCAGGGATGGTAGTGGCAATGAGCGGTGGCATAGACTCCGACCAAAAAAATACTTGTATGCGTGTCAGCGAGTTGTAGGGTGTGTCAAGCGTCAGCGCCGACGCACCAGCGTGTGCAAGCATTGGTGCGTCGGCGCTGACGCTTGACACACCCTACAACTCGCTTGCGATCCTGTCAGAGCCACGCACGAAGTAAGTAGTTGGGCTCGTTCAAACCGCTTACTGCGTGCGCGGCTCTGACAGGATCTCGCCGCGTTCCAGCACCATATGTAAGTAAGATCGGCGTTCGACCTCGTGCAAATTCAGTTCGCCAGCGATTTCGATCAACACGCGTTCCGCCACGCCTCGCTGCGACGCCTCCGCGACGATCTCGATCTCGACGAATTGGCCGAGGGCTTCAACTTCGTCGAAACAAACCTCGACCGCGAAGCCGCCTTGCGTCAGTTGCGAAACGGTGCGGCGTTTCTTGACGACCGCTGTCGGGCGATAGCCGAGAAGTTGGACCATCTGCCGAAACGCGTCAGCCGTCACGTCGCCCGACGCCAAGGCGATTTCGATTTCCGTGCGTGTCTTGGCCAGGCCACCTTGTTTCGGTCCTTTATAGGTAATGCGGTTCTCGTTCCCAATGATGCGCAGGCGAAACGCTTCGTCCGTCTTCGCAAAATCGCGATCCGGTGCGTTGAAGTAATGGTCGGCTTCCTCAATTGTCGGCTGCACCTTTGCCTGCAATAGTGCGAGTGTCGCACGAGCCTCGGCAAAATCGGCGACGCGGTATTTCAGTTCGATTTCGAGCATTTCAAACCTTCCTTCCCGTAATCCGCACACGCAAGTTCGCCCTCCGGTTGCGTTCTTTGTGTAGAATTAAGGTACTCGTCCCAAAAGAACCAGATCATTCACGAAGAATTCATTCTTTGTTCGAGGAAGGCATGAGTGACTTTCAAACCGTATGCAAACTGAGCGAACTCCGTGAAGGCGAGGGCAAAACAATCGCCGTCGGCAAAAAGATGATCGCCCTGTTCCTCGTCAACGGCGAACCGCACGCCATCGAAGACATGTGCCCTCACATGGGCGCGTCATTGGCCGGCGGCTATTTCGACAACGGCGTCATCACCTGCCCCTGGCATGCCTGGCGCTTTCGCGTCACCGATGGCACCTGGGTTGACAACCCGCGCGTGAAGATCAGTTGCTATGCCATTCGCGTCGTTGATTCTAATGTGCAAATCCAACTCACCAAGCCCACTGCGGAGAAAATACCATGATCTCGCGCATCCGACTCACAGCGATCGCCTTCTTCGTCGGCATCATGGCCGCATTTCCATTGTCGGCCCAGCAATTGCCCAAGGGCAAGATTACACCCAAACTTGAACCGATCGCGGAAACCAAGCTACTCATGGAGGGCCTGGCGCATGCCAACTTTCGCGGCCTGGAACGCAATCTGCTCAAGAATCCGATCGACGACCAGAGCTGGACGTTCGCACGTGGCCAGGCGCTGTTGATCGCGGAGACGGCCAACCTATTGATGATGCGTCCGCCAAAAACACAAGGTCAGGCCACATGGTTCGAGCACACGATGAACATGCGGACCCAGGCGACGCAGTTAGCCCAACGGCTGGCGAAGAAAGACATCGAGCAATCGAAGCTCGGCATGACGCAACTTGCGGGCAGCTGCAATCGCTGTCATCAGACGTTCCGCGTGCCGGTCGAAATCGTGCCGTTCCCCGCTCCCGATGCGCCGCCGGCGCGAAAGGTGTAACTGCAAAGCAAGGGGATTTTGAGCCACGACTCGCCGATCCCCACCAAGAAATGAACCACAGAGGCACAGAGGCACTGAGAAAAACATCAGGAAGGTGCGTAAATACTTTCCATGAATGTATGATGGTGACCACCAATAGCTGTAATGCCTCAACTCCCAAATCATCGTATTCTCTCTGTGTCTCTGTGGTTGTTTTTGGAGTGGAGATGGGCGAGTAGCGTCGATTTTGAACTTGGTATAAAATCTCGTTCCCTGGCAAGCGAAGAACCTTTTGGCATGCTTGACGCCAGATCGCGTAGGCGTTAGTACAATCGTCTGTACGAATTCAAATCAACAACCCGAAAGGCTGGAACCCATGGCCGAACCGACCCCGCCTGCCGCGACTCCTGCACCCCCTGTTTCGCCGATACCGCAGCCCGCACCACCGCAGCGGCGGAAGATCGTGATCGTCAGCCATTCCACGCTCTTCTACTGGTGGCCGGTCTGGGCCGTCGGGTTCCTGATGACGATCATTTCGTTTTTCGGAGATCTGCTTGCGGTAGTGCCCAATGGCACACATTCGCAACCCAACATAATGGTCGACGTGGAAGTAAAAGGAAAAAAAGAACAGGCCCAGCGTGATGTGTTGGTTCTTCCGAAGGGCTACGCTGGCACCGACCGCGAACCTAAACTTCATATCGCGAGGACCAAGAATGCCGGCGTCGTTTTCGTGGCCATTTTGTTGCTGGTGATTGTGATTACCAACATTCCCTTGCGTGGGCTGTGGTCGTTCATTGTGATCATGTTTATCGTCTTCTTCACTATTATTTTTTCCATCATGGATTGGTGGGCAGGCATTTTCAAATATTTCAGTTTCCTCGACATCCGCATCAACATGGCCGGATATTTCGTGATTTCATCGGTGCTGTTCGTGCTTTGGTTGTTCGTGTTCATGTTCTTTGATCGCCAGATTTACATGGTCTTTGAACCGGGCCAATTGCGTTTGCGTCAAGCGATTGGCGATGCCGAGACGACCTACGACACCACCGGCATGACGACGATGAAACAGCGCGGCGATCTCTTCCGCCATTGGATATTGGGCATTGGGTCCGGCGATCTGATCGTCAAGACCTCCGGCGCGAACGCCACCGAAATCCACATGAACAACGTGCTCTTCATCGGCTACAAGCATGCCGAGATCGAAGAATTGCTGCGTTCACGTGAAGTAGTCGCCGGCAATTAGCGAAACTACGGTGTGCGAATAAAACCGAATGGGAGGCTAACGACCTCCCACTCGGTTTTTTCGTGCGCAGCCATTACAATGAATGCGTCCCTCCCAACTGTATCAACCACCCGCCGGTAGAAACTCCATGCGACATTTTCCGCTGTGCTGCACGTTCCTTTTTTCACTGACTTCGTCGCTTGCCGCCCAACCGCTGGAGCAGGCCAAGCTGGTCGAGTTTTTCGAGACCAGAGTTCGACCCGTGCTCGCGGAAACCTGTTTCTCGTGTCACAACAAGGACAAACAAAAAGGCGGCGTCGCGCTCGATCGCAAAGAGGCGGTGTTCAAGAAGAGCGATGAGCCGTTGGTCGTGCCGGGCCATCCCGAAAAGAGCTTGCTGATGCGTGTGATCCGCCAGGATGGCGAGGTCAAGATGCCGCCGGCGCCGAAAGCGAAGCTGTCGGCCCAGGCGATCGACGACATCGCTCTGTGGATCAAACTCGGCGCGGTTTGGCCGATCGAGAATACGGCGGCGGCAGCCGATCCGCGCAAGCACTGGGCATTTCAGCCGGTGAGGACGCCAGCGATTCCGATGGTCAAGAATGCCGAGTGGACGGCGAATCCAATCGATGCGTTCATCCTCGCCAAACTCGAAGCGAAAGGCCTGACGCCAAACCCGCAGGCCGACGCACGCACGCTGTTACGGCGACTGGCCTACGATCTCACCGGTTTGCCGCCGACGTTCGCGGAGATCGAGGCCTTCACGACGGAGACCGCCAGCAACCAGCAGGCATGGTCCGCGGCCGCGGATCGCTTGCTCGCCAGTCCGCATTACGGCGAGCGCTGGGCTCGGCATTGGCTGGATGTCGCCCGCTACGCCGACACGAAGGGCTACGTCTTTCAGGAGGAGCGCAAATACGCCTACGCCTACGGGTATCGCGACTATGTAGTAAAATCACTGAACGATGATTTACCGTACGATAAATTTCTTATCGAGCAGATCGCTGCCGATCGGCTCGTCGCCAATAAGCAAGCACCAGCGAGCAGCCAGGCTGCGATGGGCTACCTCACGCTCGGTCGGCGGTTTCTTAACGACAGTCACGACATCATCGACGACCGCATCGACGTCATCACCCGCGGCATGCTCGGCCTGACTGTCACCTGCGCTCGCTGTCACGATCACAAGTACGACCCGATCTCGGCCCGCGATTACTATGGCCTCTATGGCGTGTTCAGCAGTTCGATCGAGCCCAAAGACCTACCGCTTTTGACGGAGCCGACGCAGACCAAGGAATATGTCGCGTTTCAGAAGACACTCGCAGACCTGGAAAAAACGGTGAAGAACTACGAGACAAAGTACAAGAAGGAATTGGGCGAAAAGAACCGCAAGAACCGCGACGAGTTGCAAGCGTTGCAACGCAAAGTCGATGGCTTCAAGGCGAACTCGCCTGCCGCTCCCGCACGAGGCATGGTGCTTATCGACCGCCCGAACCCCGGTGATGTTCGCGTGCTCCTGCGAGGCAATCCGAACTCCCCAGGGCCGATCGCGCCACGGCAGTTCCTGCCGATCTTGACCGACAAAGCGACACCGTTCAAAGACGGCAGCGGGCGCTTGGAGTTGGCCCGTGCCATCGCCGACAAGAACAATCCGCTCACGGCTCGCGTCTTCGTCAACCGCGTTTGGATGCACCATTTCGGCTCTCCGCTCGTACCCACGCCAAGCGATTTTGGCTTGCGTAGCGATCCGCCCAGCCATCCCGAATTGCTCGATTACCTCGCTTGGCGTTTCATGGAAGACGGCTGGTCGATCAAGAAACTGCATCGCCTGATCGTCACGTCGAGAACGTATCAACTCGCCAGCACGGAGAATCCGAAGGCCCGCGAGCTTGACTCGGACAATCGCCTGCTCGCCCGCGCCAATCGCCGACGCCTCGAGTTCGAGGCCCTGCGCGATTCGCTCCTCGCGGTTGCTGGCAATCTCGACCGCAGGTTGGGCGGTACCCCCGTGGAACTCACGAAAGCTCCGTGGCCCACGCGACGCACGCTCTACGGTTTCATCGACCGTCAAAATCTTCCTGGCGTCTTCCGCACGTTCGACTTCGCCAACCCGGACTCGTCGGCCCCGATGCGATTCCAAACGACGGTGCCGCAGCAGGCGCTGTTCATGCTCAACCACCCGTTCGTTCAGCAACAAACAAGCGTGTTGCTCAAACGCGAGGATGTGAATGTGAAGGAGCCAACCGAGAAGGTGCAACGGCTGCACCGCATCATTTACGGCCGACCCGCCGATGCCGAGGAAATTCGCATCGGCCTGCAATTCACCGAATCGGCGGGCCCGTCGGCGTGGGAGCAATACACGCAAGCACTGCTTATGGCAAACGAGTTCGCGTTTGTGGATTGATGCGTTGCTCAAATAGGTATCAGCTTGTGAACACCCAGAAGCAATGGTACGATTGCTTTGCTCTGTTGGCGGAATCGGCGGCGATTGACAAATACATTGAAGTAGGCGAAATCGACAGGTACAACTCGCCACACCCTGAATTCGGAACCCCCACCATGCATCCGTCTCTTGCACACCACGCTCTCACTCGCCGCGAGTTACTCGCACGTTGCGGTACCGGTTTCGGCTCGCTCGGGCTGATGAGTTTGCTCGCGTCCTCGGGCAACCTCACGGCGACGCCGACGACGACTCGGACGAACCTCTCGCCGCTCTCGCCGCGTCAGCCTCACTTTCCTGGCAAGGCGAAGCGAGTCATCCACCTGTTCATGAACGGCGGCCCGTCGCACGTCGATACCTTCGACCCGAAGCCGATGCTCGCACGCTACGCCGGCCAGCAACTGCCGCGCGAGAATCTGCGCACCGAGCGCCGTACGGGAGCGGCGTTTCCGTCGCCCTACAAGTTCCGTCGATACGGCCAAAGCGGCATCGAGGTCAGCGAAGTATTTCCGCATGTCGCGTCCTGCATCGACGATATCTGTGTCATCCGCTCGATGTACGCTGACGTGCCTAACCATGAACCGTCGCTCCTCCTGCTCAACTGCGGCGACGCCCGGCTCGTGCGGCCCAGTCTAGGTTCATGGGTTACCTACGGTCTCGGCAGCGAAAACCAGAATCTCCCTGGCTTCATCGCCATGTGTCCCGGCGGGTATCCGATTCAGGAATCGCAAAATTGGCAATCGGCTTTCCTGCCCGGCGCTTACCAGGGCACCTACATCGACACGCAACACACCGTGCTCGAACGCCTGATCGAGAACATTCGCAACAATGGCGTGACTCGCGATCAGCAACGGCAACAACTCAACCTGCTGCAACAGCTCAACCAACGCCATCTTGAAAAGCGCTCGAACGATGCACAACTCGAAGCACGCATCCAGTCGTTTGAACTTGCGTTCGGCATGCAGCGCGATGCCGAAGATGCGTTCGATGTCAGACGCGAACCGCAATATATCCGCGACATGTACGGCCCCGGCGTGCAAGCGCGGCAGATTTTGATTGCTCGCCGATTGCTGGAGAAGGGCGTGCGATACGTGCAGCTTTGGCATGGATCGGGGCAACCGTGGGACAATCACGATGATCTCGAAGTGAACCATCGCCGACTCGCTGGCCAATGCGACCGCGCCATCGGCGCGTTGCTGCGCGACCTGAAACAGCGCGGCATGCTCGATGACACGCTCGTCATCTGGGGCGGCGAGTTCGGCCGCACGCCGACGGTTGAACTGCCGACGCCCGGCGCGAACGCAGGCCGCATCAATGGCCGCGATCACAATCATTGGGGCTACACAACCTGGCTGGCAGGTGGCGGCGTCAAAGGCGGCTACGTCCACGGCGCGACCGACGAGTTCGGCTTCCGCGCGACCGAAAATCGCGTCCACGTCCACGATCTCCAGGCGACGATCCTTTGGCTCCTCGGCTTCGACCACGAACGCTTCACCTACCGCTACGCCGGCCGCGACTTCCGCCTCACCGACGTCCACGGCCAAGTCGTGCGCGAGCTGCTGGCGTAGCACTCCTTGACGCAAATCAGCGTGCTAACCAAGAACGACACGCTTGACGGCGGCACGGTCGTGCCCGGCTTTCGCCTGCCGCTGGCCGAACTCTTTCCGGATATGATCGAACCGGCTGCGGCGAATTAACGAACCTCAGGTCATCACTACACGTCGCAGGGCTAGCCTTTCGCAACAAGGCACCATTGAAGTAGTTGCTGCCGCGAAATAGTCAGATTCTGCAAACGAGCCTCGCCACGTTCGTTCATCGCTTTCAACGTCACGAGCATCGACTGGTAATTGTCGTAGAAATAGCCCAGTGCGACATAGACCTGTTCAGGCCAAAGGTCGGCCTGTTGCCTCAGCATTTCCTCTGCGGACCAGCCGTAATAATAATGCTCCGCAGCCAAGGTCACGACCGTGTAGCGCGTATTGGCGATGCGCGGCGTGCCGCTCTCGTCGCATTCGATATGAGGATAGATGGATGTGGTAACCATGCCGTTCACAGCCTCTGATTCGGATTTCCTCTGCTTTCATATTGTAACAGTTCAGCCGTAGAATTGCAGGCGGAGGAGCATGCGAGCGATCAATGTGGCGAAGACGCAATCGCAGCGAATACGGTGTTGCAACGCATAAATCGCAAGGTGGTAACAAGGCTGCCGAGCGCCGTCCGGCGCAGCAAGAACGCTGCTTCCGATCATGGCAAAGAACCCGCATGCACTGGTGGCGGTGGCGTGAACTGAACCAACCAAATATTCTTTCCTTCCCAGGCGAACGGAAATTGACTTGACATTCGGGTTCCGAACGTGGAAAATCTAATACTGTCAACCCAACCTATCTCCGCCCTGAAGGCCTGAGATCAGATTCGCGTTAACTGCATACGGCGAATCGCAGAGACTCGGATGTCTTGTCCTCTCGTCCTCTCGTCCGTCAAGCAATGGCTCTTATTGATATAGAAAAACCCTCTGGAGGTACAGCATGGTTCCGCTCCTCAGCTTCAATGCCGCATTTGCGCATTTTGAACAGAATTTATGGCGCGTGGCCTCGCATTGCCAATACCCACTGCGTTTGGAAATCGATTGGAACGGTGTCACTATGGGGCACGGTTTTGTAAGCCTTCGAAATTTGTTGAAGAAGGTGCGCGTGCCTGTTTTCCTTCGCGTGACAATGCTGGATCCACGTTGGGAGTTGCTGGACAAACTTAACGTAGATTGGCGTTATGATACAAATCATTATTATCGCAGTCTTCTGAGGTTCTTCGATCGGAACTTGAAATTCGGAAACGTGAGAGGAGAACTTTTCACCTACAGGCAAGAGCCAAGCATCCATGGATTTTCGTTGGATAATCGCTACTTCTATCTGACCAACACCGAGCAATGTGGCAACCAACTGGAGATAATTGAGACAGACGGATACCAGTTCCTGATGTCGGGCCACGATTCCGAAGAAAGGATTTCGTTATTTCGATCAGCTTCCAAGAGACTTTCTGAGAAGCAGGTCTGGCCTCCGGCCATCGACTTGAATTCCACGGGCGAGAGGCATGTTGAGATTCGTGGCCGCCTTGCGGATGCCGCCCGCCGTGCTCTTACGGGCGACCGGGAAGATTATGAATCCTACATCAAGACACTCATGGTTGGGTGGATAATGGAACAACTCCGGAATTTGGATCCCGGCATGCCGTCGGAAACCAAGGCGAAGCAGAGCGGTGATCTGCGCGAAGAAGCGAAAAAAAAACAACTGCATCTGATGGAGTATCCGAATTTGATTCTGGATTGGATCATTGGAGAGTTTCCGGGGCTGACGGCAACCGCGGGTCAGACGCACGTTGCCATAAGTTCGAGTCAACTGTCGAATGGTAGCGCCCCAAATACTACGCCAATTGCCCTTGCACCGATTGTTCCCTTGTGCTCGCCGGAGAGTTCCGATGAGAACTCCCCGCTTTCTGCTCGCTCGCCAGGAGGTGGAAATTACCCGATTCGGCATTTGGCGCCCTCAAGAAACAACTAGAGCGAGAACGAATTCGAAATCCGACGTGCTACGTAGAGGTGGAGTCAGCCACTGGAATGCAATCTCGCCGCGAACCGAAGTACCTGTATTATCCACTTCGCGTTGGACACATCAAAAGCAAGTTGGAAAAGTCCCGCGAACGTCTCACGAAAGAATAGTTTGGCCGCCTTCGTCTGGAAATGAGGCATCTTTGCCACAAACCCCGTCCCTCGAACGTCATTTTCACGAAGTTAATTCGATCGTTTTGATAAAGTCCCCTCGTCAATTGTGATCCGCCCGTCTCCGGCGCTGGGCTGGCTGCGGGACTGATCGGCAACTTATTAGGGGGTTTTATCATGTTCGCGAAGAAAATCTTGGTGGTGGCCATCGTTCTCCTCGGAATGGTGCCGAAAGAGGCAAACGCCAGCTACGTCGCTCCTTCCTCGTCACTGCAGTTGCTTGCTTGCGGCCCGTACGCGTGCTACGGCACCTTGCCCTACCTCGCCTACAATCCGAATGGGTGCGCCCTTCCCGGCGCAAATCCGTACTCCATCCCTGGCTGTTCGGTCACAGGCACACGAGTGGGCACCACGACACAGTGTGTCGCCTTCGCACGAACCGTTACCGGTGCGCCCGCAACCGGTGGCAGCGGTGAAAATTGGCGGCGCGGTAAGCAGGTTGTTGGCGGCAACGTGCCTGTGGGCACGCTGATCGCCACGTTCGTTTGGAACCAACAACTCGGTCGCTATGTTTACAGCGGCCACACTTGCGTGTTCCGTGGTTACGGTTCGTCTGGCAGTCTTTTGGCCTGGTCGCAAAACTGGCCAGCCGGGCTCGGTTGTGTAGTGGCCCACAGCATCTCAGGCAATAGCGGCGGCGTTACCGACCCGCGTAGCTACTACGTTGTTGAGTAGTTTGAATTCGTCAAGGAAGATGTAGATCCAACAAAGAGCCCCGCCGCATTCGCACCCTCGGCGGGGTACTTTGTCCGTCTTCCAGCCTTCAAATCGCTGCCTAATCTTACGCCGCCCCCAACTTCTCCTCTTGCTTCACGCGCGTCGGGACCATTCGCAACCCCGTCGCGCCGCCGCCGCCGGCGACGCCTTGGGCTTCGCCGGCTTTGCCGCCTTCGTGGTACTCGGCGTCCTGGTTGACTTCCCACAGGTCGAATAGCTTTTCGCCGGCGACGATGTTTTTCGCGCACAGCATGGCCGTCATCATGGCGTGGTCCTGGTTGTTGTACTTGTGCATGCCATTACGGCCGACCAGGTACAGGTTCGGGTAGTTCTTGTCCAGTTCCGCACGGATCGTGTTGACGTGCATCGAATACTCGTCGTCATACACGGGATACGCTTTCGGCTGCCGCACAACCGTGCCATCGACGATATCTTCCGGCTTAGCGATGCCGATCTTCGCGAGTTCGCGCTTCGCTTGCTCGATCAAGTCGGCGTCTCTGGAGGTCCAGAGGCCGTCGCCCTCGAAGCAGAAATATTCCAGGCCGTAGCAGGTCATGGTTGGATCGGGTACCATTTCCGGCGACCAGCTTTTGAAGTTCTGGATGCGGCCCACTTGCACGCTCGGGTCGTGGATATAAATCCAGTTGTCGTCGAAGGCCTGGCGGTCCTTGAGGATCAACACAACCGTGAGGAAGTCGCGGTATTTCAGCAAATCGGCGGCCTTGATGACATGCTCAGGCATCTTCGGCGTGATGCCGTTGACGAGCTGCTTCATCGGGGCCGACGAGATGACGTGCTTCGATTCGATCGAGTGCTTGTTGCCGTCTTTGTCTTGATAGGTCGTGGTCCAGAGTTTGGACTCGGCATCGTAATGACAGGCGACGACCTTCATGCCCATTTCGATGTCGCCGCCCATTTTCTTGATCTTCTCAGCGGCGGCGTCCCACATCATGCCGGGGCCTTGGCGCGGGTAGCGGAAGGTGTCGATCAGCGACTTGATGACTTTGCTCTTGTCCGCACCCGCTGGCGGCGTCTTCTTTTTGAAGAGCGCGTTCCAGATCGCCGAGGCCAGCGATAGACCCTTGATGCGCTGGGCGGCCCAGTCGGCGGAGATTTCCTTGCAGCTCATGCCCCAGACTTTTTCGGTGTAGGTCTTGAAGAAGATGTTGAACAGCCGTTTGCCAAACTGGTTGGAAACCCAGTCCTCGAAGTTCTTCGGGTGCTTCGTCGGCATCACGCACGCCTTCAGGTACGAGAGCACGCAATGCGTCGATTCAAAGATGCCGAGTTTACGCAACGCCTCGCCGGCCTTGAGCGGGTAGGCGAAGAAGTTGTCGCGATAAAAGATGCGCGACGAGCGTGGGCGATCGAGCATGTCGTCGGGCAGCAGTTCGGTCCACATGTCTTCGACTTCCTTCGACTTCGAGAAGAAGCGATGGCCGCCGATGTCGAAGTGGTAGCCCTTGTATTTCGCCGTCCGCGCGATGCCGCCGACGTAAACGGGGTCGGCTTCGAGGATGGTAACGGGCACGTTGTCCTTGCTAAGCAAGTAGCCCGCGGTCAAGCCGGCCGGACCAGCACCGATGATGGTGACAGAGCTGGGATGTGTCATGGGGAATACCTCGGAAAGGGGATAATGGTTATCTTTCTCGTTTAGCCGCTCGCTTTCGGCGAGCGCGAACAGTTACAGGCCAACACGCAGGTCGCGCTCGCCGAAAGCGAGCGGCTAAACCTCAGCGTCCACGTGCCGCGATGCGAATGCCGGTTGATACACCGCTGGCCTTTCGCATCTTGACACAGTCATACAAGTACACTCGGCCATTCGTGGCGGAGTAAAGGCCGTCAAAACAATGCGGAATCACGATGTAATCGAGCGCGGGGTCATTAGCCAAGCGGACGAGGTCGAGCGCGGTCGGGGCGGGGCCGTCGAACTTTTCGTGGAACAGATTCTCCATGCCGACCTTCTTGGCATCGTCGAGGAAGAACGCCTCCTTGCGTTGGCGTGCCATCTCGAACTTGGCGACCAGGCCGATTCGACGTTGCAATTCGATCGCGGTTTGGCGTTGGAACATCACGCCGGCAGTTTGGATGATGTCGAAGTAGCTCGTCGCCGGCACATCAATCCAGAGCAAGTCGGCACGATTCAGCGAGCAGTAGACGCTCGGATGTCGGCCATCCGCCTTGCCCTGTTCGCCGAGTTGTTCGCGAATGAAGGCGATGTCCTGGCCGAGCCGAGTGTAGTCACGGCGAAAGGTTGGGCAGGCCTCGGTCGCGAACCATGCGGACGGGACGATCATCGCCAGCACCAGCGCCGCCCAGCGGACCGTAGCCTGAGCGGGCCAGGCGTTCCAGATGCTCGCGGCAATGCAGATACCGACGAGCCAAAGGAACGGATGGAACAAATCGAACAGCGCGAATTCGTTGAGATCGAAATGCTGTGAGATGACTTCACGCTTTGAAGCGAAGAACCACCAGCGATAGGTCATCCAGCCGAGCGCACCAAGCACAAAGCCGCAGGCGAGGCCAAGCCACCACCAGTTGGAACCGAGCCCGTCGCGGTTCAGCACGGCGAGGCCCATCGAAAGCGCCAAGGCCATTACGATGATCGTCAACTCCTGTTGAGCGAGGTTGCCGACGGCGAAGAACGCGATCATCGTCAGAGCACCGAGCCGAGCGGGCAGAGATTCAGCGACGCTCCATCGGACGATGAACGCGAAGGCGAGCGGGATTTGCAGAACCTTCAATATCCACAGGACACGATAAGGTTGCCCTTGAAATAGCAGAGCATAAGGCGACAGCGACGCAACAAGCGTCACCAGAAAGCCCGCCGACCCTGCCAAGGCCGCCGCGAGCAAGAATCGTTGACGATTCGGCTGGCTCTTGAACAGCCAGGCCGCACCGGCGACGGGCAGCACCAATGCCAGCGCGAGGTTCAGCCAATCCTTGGTGTCCCAGGTATCGGGATAGTTGTAACCGACGGCGACGCGGATGAACGAATGCCAGTCCTCATCGATCACTCCAAACATTTGCGCGCTTACGACAGGCAGCGCCAGCAGCACCGCAGCCATCGCCGAAACACTGACGAGCAAGCCGCCGAACCAACGCACAGGCAGATATTTCATCGTGAGGTAGCTGCACGCAATCAGTACGCCGCCGAACGCCATCAGCGGATGCATCGCAAGACCCGCGGCGAGCAGGAATCCCGTAGAGAGATAGCTGCGTTGTAGTAATCGCTCAATCGCAAACAGCGTCATGGCCGAGCCGATCGTTCGCGGCGTGAAGAACTGCTCGTGAACCATGAAGATGTCGCACCCGCCAAACGCTAAGGGCGCCGTGGCGAGATAGATCAGCGACATCGTGGAAACAATCGGATCGGGTATGAGCGTGCGTATCAGGCGGAACAAGGCAAACAAAAATAGCGTGTTGAAGATCAGGTAGAACGTGAAAAACACGGGCCGCACGCCGAACTCGCGGACTATCGGGCCGGCAACCTGCGAGAAGGCCGAGTAACGATCCTGCGAACCGTAGCGAAGGAACACGTCGTCGGCGTAGGCGCCGTCCTCGGCGTGATTGAGGGCTTGCAGACTATACAAGCGAGCATCGTGAGAGGTTGAGGTGCAGGGCCGAGCGATGGCGTTAACAGCGAGGAGGAGCACGAACAACGTCCACGAGCGTTCCGCGAGGTCGCGGATTGTGCCGGCTGCGCCGGTGATCCAGGTTGGAAGGGATTCGTGCATTGGCAATCGACAGATGGAGAGAAAAACGATTCCGTGTTTTCATCCCAACTATAGGTCAGGTTTTTTCGATTGGGGGAAATATGCTGAAAAATGTTGCCGTACCTTTACAGATTGGTTGGAGCGACGATCCGGATTGCAGTGGGTTTTCAGTAATGCAAAGTAGCTCGTTATCGAATTTTATTTTTTCTGCTTTCGGATTAGCGCTCGCAACTATGCCTTTCAACGTATGTGCCATCTGCATTACTCCGCGGCTATCTGCTTGTCCTCCGCACGAAACAGCAGGTACTTTCGGCTCAGGAAGTTCCACGTGAACGCCAGCCCGACCGCACCGAGTTTTGCCAATTCGACGGGAGCACCGCCGAAATCGTGGACTAGTAACATCACCAGCCAGGTTATGCCCAGCCCGACAAGCGATAGCACAGTAAAAGCGGCGAACCCGACGGCATCCGCCTTGAGTGACGTCGAGAACACCCAGGCGGAGCAAAGCACATATTGCAAGACCCCGCCCGCGAGATAGCCGATGACCGCGCCGGCGAGGGCGTGCATGCTCAGCAATCGTATGCAGATTTCGAGAATCGTGAAATCGACCGCCAACGCCAAAATCGACGCCAGTAATGCGCGAGGCACCTGCAAAAAGATCGATTCCACCGGCGACACGATCCATTGTGTCAAAGCGCGTACCATGGACTAGCTCCATGCCAAAGGGGAATTGAACGAGATCAAGTCCGATGCGCAAATATAGGTCGCGATTTTCGGAGATGAGAAAAATCAGACAATTTCCGCTTGCGGCTTAGCGCTCGCATTTTCACTCCAAGGATTATCCGCCCGTTCCCGCGTGCTCTTTGATAATCGCGAGCACCAACGCTCCATAGGTGCGCAGCTTGGCGTCGCCGATGCCGCGCACCGCGCGAAGCTCTTCCGGCGTTGCCGGTTTGACACGGGCCAGCTGGCGCAACGTCTCGTCGCTAAAGATGACGTAGGGCGGTTTCTGAATCTCCTTCGCTAACGCAAACCGCCACGCTCGCAGCGCATCGAACAGCTTGCGGTCTACGCCGATCCACGACGTCTCGTCGGCACGCGATTGCTTGACCTTCTCCGACTTCTTTCGGCTCACGGGTTGCAGCAAATGCACCTTCGTAAAGTTGCCCTTCATGACCTCCCACGAGGCCAGGTTCAGCTTCAGCACGGGATACTCGTCCTCGGATTTCACAAGCAACCCTTGGCCGATCAGTTGGAAAATCCAATCGCGAACCACGTTCTTGGCTTGATCCTTAAGCAAGCCATAGGTGCTGAGTTCATTGTGCTGATACTGCCGCACGCGCTCGTTGTCCTCGCCACGAAGGATGGAGATGACGTGGTTGACGCCAAAACGTTCGCGTACTCGTGCCACGCAAGAGAGGATTTTCTGAGCGACGATCAGCGCGTCGCCTACCTTTTCGACATCGCCCAAGCAGAGATCGCACGCGCCGCAGCTGGGTTCGTCGTACTCTTGGCCGAAATAATTGACGAGCGCTTTGTGGCGACAGACCGCGCCGCGAGCATAACGATCGAGATCCTCGACATGCCTTAGCGCGTTCGGCAAGAAGTCCGGCCCGACGCTTGGCTCGCGTGCCGACTTTTCGAGAATCGCCTTCCACGTTAGCACGTCGGCACCGGAGTGCAGCAACACGCATTCCGCTTCCAGCCCATCGCGCCCGGCTCGGCCCGTTTCCTGCTGATAGTGCTCGATCGATTTCGGCATCGACGTGTGCAGAACAAAGCGAATGTTCGACCGATCGATCCCCATGCCAAATGCGATGGTAGCAACGATCAGATCGCACTCTTCGTTGATAAACGCATCCTGCGCTCGGCTTCGGGCGTTCACGTCCAGGCCTGCGTGGTACGCCCTCGACTTGATGCCCCAGGTCGTCAGCTGGGCGTGCAGTTCGTCCACGTCGGTTCGGCGAAGACAGTAAATGATGCCCGCTTCGCCGCGATGGCGTTCGAGTACTTCCTTGACCTGACGATCTTGGTCGCCACGCCGCAGCACGCGGAACGTCAGATTGGGCCGATCGAAGTTACCGACGTGAACGAGCGGATCGCGCAAGGCGAGTTCCTTGCAGATGTCCGCGCGAACTTGCTCGGTCGCGGTTGCCGTGAACGCATGCACGCTGGCCTTGGGATAGATATCCTTGATTCGGCTCAGCATGCGATAGTCGGGGCGAAAGTCATGTCCCCAATGGCTGATGCAGTGGGCCTCGTCGATCGCAAAGGTTCGCACATCGATATCGCGACAGAGGCTGATAAAATCGGGCGTGCCAAGCCGTTCGGGCGAGACATAGACGAGCCGAACCGCTCCGTCGCGGATGTCTTGCTCGTAGGATCGGCGTTCGACGGGGGTGAGCGTGCTGTCGAGTTGGATGGCGGGAATGCCGCACGCTTGGAGGCCATCGACCTGGTCCTTCATGAGGGCGATAAGCGGCGAGACGACGACGGTAGTGCCGCCGAGCGCGACGGCCGGCGCTTGAAAGCAAAGCGACTTCCCGCCGCCGGTGGGCAGCACAAGGAGCGAATCGCGGCTGTCGAGCATCGCCTGCATTGCCTCTTGTTGCAACGGACGAAACGACGCGAAGCCCCAATGTTTTTGTACAAGTTGTTTTAGTCGATCAAGCATGGAGAGATTTTACCGCAAAAATCGCAATCGCCCTATGGGAAAATCAGCGGTCCGTAGCTAGCCCGCCATAAATGGCGGGCTATATTCTTGACGCGACCGACAGAGGCAATTTTCCGTCCGAGGCTGAAGCGTAAGCGAGGCGACCTGAATGCCTCGCTTACGCTTCAGCCTCGGAAATCACCTTTTGTCGGTGAAGTCATACTTGTAACCTTTACACAAAACATTGTAAATTTGGCAAAATCGCGTGTCTGGGTGGACTGGCCTTTCTTTTCCCGGCGCTGGCTGCTATCACCCGTTCGCGGCTGGATTGGCTTCGCATGGATAGCGTTGCATCCAGCCGAATGCCCACCATCGGCAAATTGCCGGGAAGGATGCGACGTATGCGCAAGGACGCGCGACAGGGACTCTTTTTGCTCGCATTGGCGCTGGTTTGGCTGAGCGTGATCCCGGGCCGATGCGGTGCGTCGTGAACGCCCGCAGGTTGCGCACCGCCGGTCGGCGGTTTTCCGATGATGCCTATGTACAATCAAGCGATGCCTGGAATGCCGTATCGTCAGGCGGCGCCGACGTATTCGCAATCGCCGAAATTTCCGCAAATGGCACCGTGGCAGACGCCGTCAGCGCCGAAGATGCCCTCCCCGGCAAATCTCGTGGCGGGAAATTACAGTGCACCGCTACCGCCGCCAACGCTGAGTCGTGGCGTGTCGGGCACGGGTTTGCCGAAGTTCGAGATGCCAAGTCCGCATGCACTCGGAATCGCAACGAATCTGCGTCAACCGACGCTGCCGGCGACGGTAGTGCCGCCGCAACAACCACAGGTCGATTGGAATCAAATCCAGATTCGGATCGAACGGCTCGGCGTGCGCCGCTACGAGAAAGGCCGCACACCGACAGGCGAAATTCGTGTGCTACTCGAACTGCCGACGACTGACCCGATGCGCAATCATCCGGTGCACGCCCAAGGCGAAACCGAAGCTGTTGCCGTCACACGAGCGCTGCAGCAAGCCGAAGCATTGATGACGCGAACGGAGTAATTTGAAATAATCGGCCGTCACGCCAGAGAGCGTAAGCAAGAAACTCTTGCTTACGCTTTTTTTGTTTGCAGTCGTCAGCCATTATCCTCGTCGCCAAGTTTGACAATCGCCAGCGAAGGGGTGTTTGGTCGCTCAGGCTCGGACGAAGTGCCAATTCAGGTTTTGTCGCATTGGTGGCACAGACATTCTTGTCTGTGTAAACCGCAAACACAGACAAGAATGTCTGTGCCACCATTCAATGGATCTGACAAATCTAGCCGTTCAAAGTATAGCTATCAGGTTTTGGGAATAATTCGCACAGTGGGAAATGTCGCATTTCCGAACTGACTGAACCTCTACCGAGCCGCGACCGTAAGAGAGCGGCCGACTGTATGCCATGCGCACTTTGTCGGCCGCTCCCTGAGGGGCGCGGCTCGGAAAAGCGACCAATTCAGCCGTCGACGGGGTAGTATGCAAAAACCGCTAACGCCGAATCGCTGCCAGGGCGGCGGCGAAGCGTGCGGATTCGGGATCATCGCCGACGAGGCGTTGCAAGCGAATTCGCGCGAAGGCGGCTTCGCCTGTCAGGGCTTCGTGGATCGCCGTCAGGTATTCATGTTCGAGCATCAGGTTCACCGCATCGTCCGGCCGGCATTGGCTTTTCGCTTGAGCCAGGAGTGCTCCAGCGGATCCTAACGAAACAGCATCGTCTGCATTGCGCATCACCAAGGCGACACTGGCGAGCAAAAGCAAGGCATCATCCTTGTGCTCCTTAAGGGCCGACACGCTAACCTGAGCGGCGAGGTCATCACGCTTGTTCCCCGCCAGTGCCCTAGCGAGCATATATTGATTGCGGGCCGTCGGAATCGCCACGACCATCGCCTGGGCAACTTGTAGTAGGTCGGCATGGCGTTCCTGCAACGACAGTGTTTGCTGCAATGCGTCATATCCAAGCTGATTCTTCGGATCGAGTTGCAACATCTTGCGGGCATATCGCTCCGTCGTGGCATGGTCCTGCATCGAGCTACACACCGCTGCCAACATCGAGTAGCCGAACAACGCTGTCTCGCCGGCCGCGCCGTCGGCGATCTTCGCCATTCGACCCAGTGCTTCGTTAATGGCGGCCGAATCCTCGGTCTTCGCGGGGCGAAAAACACGCGCGGGTTTCGCCTTCGCATCCGTCGAGACCAACGTGATTTTGCTTTCGTCGGTCGTATGAACATGCCAGCCGAGCATGATATATTGCTGGGCAACCTGCGATTGCCAAAGCAGGTGATCGGGATTGAGGCGAGCGGTTTCGCGAAGCTCATCGAGCAGGACGCGTTCGATCTGGCCAAGCGGGTAGGTTGCTTTCTCACCACGGAACGTGCAAATCGCGTTGCGCATGATGACATCGGTCACGCGAAAACGATAACGCAGTTCCTGACGCTTCGGATCGTTCGGCGCAAACTGTTTGGCCTTGTCGTGAAGCTGATGTATTTCATTGAGCGCCTTCTCGGCGGCATCCACATGCTGCGCACGGAGTCGTTGGCGCACGAGCAGACCGAGAACTTCTTGCGTGCGATTGTGTTTGGAGAGGTGGCTGTCGTCGCCGCCGCACAGAATGGCCGGAATTCGCTGGAGCTTGACGTACGCGGCAAAGGTCAACGTGCGCCAGTCCTCCGGGGCGAGCGAGACGGCGTGACGGGCGAGTTTGTCGCAATCGTTCCAGGGGTTCGCAACGAGAATTTCAAAGGCATTGCCATAAGACGCGATAAGCCAGGCGTTCTTGATGTCCGTGGTTTGGATCATTGGCCTCAGCACCGCTTCGGCTTTCTGCGCGGCTTCCTTGGCTTTCGCTTCATCGCGCAGGCATTCGGCATAGTATCCATGTATGCGGAGATAAATTTCGCCGTCATCAGGCTTGCCCGTGAGCTGCTTCTCTAGCTCGGAAATTTTTTGCTTGGCGTCGAATTTCACGCCATTACCGTCACGTTCACTGGATCGGAACATGACGCTGATTTGTGAGTTGACTTTCGGCAATTCGATCGATTGGCGAAGCTTGGCACGATCCACAGTCTGAGCCGAAACCGTCGGGGCAGCCAGGGCGAAACAGCAAAGCGTGCGAATCCACAATTGCATGGAAAATCCTCCCAGTCTAAAATTCATCTGCGAGCGTGATACGATGTCGGCACCTTTATTGCAATGGCGGCCGGCGGGTAAAGTCTCGAACGCTTTGCGAGGAAAGGAATGATACAAGCTGTTTAGCGACGCCTCGTAGAGGCGCCGGAGCAATCGGGCGTCTATTTGCTTCTATACAAGCGTCGCTAAATATCGCATTGTTGACGCGACCGACAAAAGTCGCTTTACGAGCCGGAAGCGTAAGCGACGGACTGGAGAAATCCGTAGCTTACGCTTCCGGCTCGTACTTTTGTCGGCGGCGTCATTGTTGGCCACGCGGAGAATTGGGGGACATCGTGACCGACTATACTTTGAACGGCTAGATTTGACCGGTCCATTGAATGGTGGCACAGACATTCTTGTCTGTGTTTGCGGTTTACACAGACAATAATGACGCGCCTCTCAAAAGTCGAATTTCCGTCGGAGGCTGAAGCGTAAGCGAGGCATTCAGGCCGCCTCGCTTACGCTTCAGCCCCGGAAATCGGCTTTTGACGGGCGCATCAAGAATGTCTGTGCCACCAATGCGACAAATCCAAATGTATGATGTATAACCCACTGAGACCGGAGATACACCATGACGATCCGGATTCAGAAAAAATTGCTGCCTACTGACTTCAGAAGCTATACTTCGAGCGGATGAAATTGTCCGGTCAAAGCCTGAGCGCCAGCGAAGGGCCATGTCGTGCCCTTCGCTGGCGCCTTAAGTTTTACCACAACTTTTTTTTCGTTTTGCGTTGGGCGGCGCGATAACCGTCGACCATGGCCTGAAGCTTCTGCCAGCCACGCCAGAGCGTGATCCAGCCGGGGAAACCATCGCACTTGCGATTTTGA